>NZ_CM001403.1:2188396-2498361 GCF_000166195.2 Mucilaginibacter paludis DSM 18603 | reverse complement strand
TTGGATATGGCTTAGGTAAAGCGAAAGAGGTAACTGAGGCAATTGCCAAAGGTATTGATGATGCAAAAAAGAACCTTGTAAAAGTTCCGATTATCAACAATACTATACCTCATGAGCAAATAGGTAAGTTTTCCGGAGGTTTTGTATTCCTTAAACCTGCTGCAAACGGTACCGGTGTTATTGCCGGTGGTGCGATGCGTGCAGTGTTGGAATCTGCCGGTGTACACAACGTATTGGCAAAATCAAAAGGTTCATCAAACCCCCACAACGTGGTAAAGGCAACAGTTTCTGCATTATCGCAAATGCGCGATGCTTACACTGTAGCTCAGCACCGTGGTGTTAGTTTAGGTAAAGTATTTAACGGATAATCAGTCATGGCAAAAATCAAAATTACACAGATTAAGAGCGTGATCGATAGAAGTGAGCGCCAGAAAAAAACCATCCAGGCATTAGGTTTACGCAAGATAAACCACAGTGTTGAAGTTGAAGCTAATGCAGCTATCATCGGTATGGTGAGAAAAGTAAATCATTTGGTAGCAGTAGAAAACATTTAATGTTATGAATTTAAATAATCTGAAACCTGCAGAGGGTTCTACTAAAAATAGAAAAAGAATCGGTCGTGGTACCGGTTCAGGCCGTGGTGGTACATCAACACGCGGTCACAAAGGTGCCGGTTCACGTTCTGGTACTTCAAGTAAAGTAGGTTTTGAAGGTGGACAAATGCCTTTGCAACGCCGTGTACCTAAGGTAGGTTTTAAAAACCCTAACCGTGTGGAATATGTAAGCGTTAACCTTGATGCTTTACAAGCTTTGGTTGAGCAATACAATATTGTTACTGTTGATTTTGATACACTGAAAGAACATGGTTTAGTGTCAAGAAACGACTTGGTAAAGGTATTGGGCCGTGGCGAGTTAACAGCTAAAATAGAAGTAAAAGCACATGCATTTTCTGCTACTGCACAAAAAGCAATTGAAGCAGCAGGCGGTTCCATCGTTAAGTTATAAATTTCAATGAAGAAATTTTTCACAACTTTATCCAATATCTGGAAAATTGAAGATTTAAGAGTGCGTATAACAAACACATTCTTATTTCTTCTGATATATCGTGTTGGTTCGTTCGTCGTATTACCGGGGGTAGATCCTACCTCCCTGAGTACGCAAAAAGGTAAAGAAGGCCTGATGGGCCTTTTAAACATGTTTGCGGGTGGCTCGTTTTCACGCGAATCAATCTTCGCTTTAGGTGTGATGCCTTACATCTCTGCCTCCATTGTGGTGCAGTTATTGGGTATTGCGGTTCCGTATTTTACCAAATTGCAAAAGGAAGGTGAAAGCGGCCGTAACAAATTAAACCAGTGGACCCGTTATTTAACTATAGCAATTACTGCTTTGCAGGCTATCGGTTATGTAAGTTCACAGGTATCGCCTGATGCTAAGTTGATAGCAGAGCCTTTCTTTACTATTTTATCAGTATTTGTATTAACCGCCGGTACGTTATTTGTAATGTGGCTGGGTGAAAAAATCACTGATAAAGGTATAGGTAACGGTATTTCCCTGATCATCATGGTTGGTATCATTGCACAATTGCCGTTTGCTGTGGGCAGCGAGTTTGCTACACGCGTAAATGGTACTGGTGGTTTGTTCATCTTTGTGGTAGAGATTGTGGCGCTTATCGCTGTGGTAATGTTTACTATTTTAATTGTACAGGGTACTCGTAAAATAGCTGTTCAGTATGCAAAGCGTATAGTTGGTAATAAGCAATATGGTGGGGTTAGGCAGTATATACCTTTAAAGGTAAATGCAGCTGGTGTTATGCCTATTATATTTGCTCAGGCTTTAATGTTTTTGCCCGGCATGGTATCGCAGTTCTTTCCGAGCGCGGCATCAAGCGGTATCCTCATCGCATTATCAGATTACACCTCTTGGGGGCATAATTTGTTATTCGCGATATTGATTATCATCTTCACATACTTCTACACCGCTATCACGGTTAACCCTAACCAGATGGCTGATGATATGAAAAAGAACGGTGGTTTTATACCTGGTGTTAAGCCAGGTAAAACAACAGCCGATTTTATTGATGGAGTTATATCAAGGATTACGCTGCCAGGTTCGATATTTTTGGCCATCATTGCCATTATGCCAGCCATTGCAACAGTGTTGAATGTTAACAGTCAGTTTGCACGTTTCTTCGGCGGAACATCGCTCATCATCCTTGTTGGTGTTGTATTAGATACCTTGCAACAGATAGAAAGTCATTTATTAATGCGTCATTACGATGGTTTGATGAAAACCGGAAGAATCAAAGGACGTACGGCTATCCCTACTGTGGCAGGTACAACTCCCCCGGAAATTTAATAAACGATGTCTAATAAGATCAATTATAGGTCTGCTGAGGAGATAGAACTGATTAGGGAAAGCTCTTTATTGGTGTCTAAAACGCTTGCTGAGATTGCTAAGGTTATCAAGGCTGGTGTGAAAACGATAGAACTGAATAAGCTTGCAGAAACGTTTATCCGAGATAACGGCGGTGTGCCTGCATTTTTAAACTACAACGGTTTTCCGTATTCGCTTTGTATTTCGTTGAATAACCAGGTGGTACACGGCTTTCCGAGCGAACACGTACTGGTTGACGGCGATTTAGTGTCGGTTGATTGTGGTGTAGTTAAGAATAAGTACTATGGCGATTCTGCTTATACATTTGCCATAGGCGAAGTAAGCGAAAGCACCAAGTTATTGATGCAGGTAACCAAAGAATGCCTCCAATTGGGTATTGAGAAAGCCGTTGCCGGTTTACGTATTGGTGATATAGGTTACGCCGTTCAGGAACATGCCGAGAAACATCATTTTGGCGTTGTGAAAGAGTTGGTAGGCCATGGTGTAGGTACAAGGCTTCACGAGAAACCCGAGGTTCCAAATTACGGCAAGCGCGGATCTGGTATTAAGCTTGAGGAAGGGATGGTGATAGCCATTGAGCCTATGATTAATGCCGGAAGAGCGGGCGTAAGGTTTTGGGATGATGGATGGACCGTATCTACGGTTGATGGCAAAGTATCAGCGCATTACGAGCATACGGTGGCCATTAGCAAGGGAAAAGCCGATATTCTTTCAACTTTTTCTTATATAGAAGAAGTTTTTAAATAAAAAGAATAAAATATAAAAAAAATGTTTAATTTTGCATCCCGCTTTTAAGGCGGATAATCGTATAGAAATCAGTAATATATGGCTAAACAGGCCTCAATTGAACAAGACGGGACAATAAAGGAAGCATTATCAAATGCAATGTTCAGGGTCGAATTAGAAAACGGCCATGAAATAATTGCGCATATTTCAGGTAAGATGCGAATGCACTATATCAAAATATTACCTGGCGACAGGGTAAAGCTTGAGATGAGTCCATACGATTTAACAAAGGGAAGAATAACCTACAGATATAAATAAAAAGAGATGAAAGTTAGAGCATCAATAAAAAAACGCAGCGCTGATTGCAAGATCATTCGTCGTAAGGGCAAGCTTTATGTAATTAACAAGAAGAACCCTAAGTACAAACAGCGTCAAGGTTAATTATTCAGTACAGAAAACCATAAACAATAATAAATGGCAAGGATTGCAGGTATTGATTTACCAAAAAACAAACGCGGAGAGATCGGACTTACTTACATATTTGGTATCGGCCGCTCAACAGCTCAGGACATCCTGACTGAAGCAGGCATCGATTTTAATACCAAGGTACAAGACTGGACCGATGAGCAGTTGACATCCATCCGTGGTATCATCAACGAACGTATTAAAGTAGAAGGTGCTTTGCGTTCCGAAGTTCAATTAAACATCAAACGTTTGATGGATATTGGTTGCTACCGTGGTACCCGTCATCGTAAAGGTTTACCATTACGCGGACAACGTACTAAAAACAACTCACGTACCCGTAAAGGAAAACGTAAAACAGTTGCTAACAAGAAAAAGGCTACTAAGTAATTGATAGATAGGAGATTTTAGATATGAGACCCATATCTTTTTGATCTTCTCAAATCTGGAACAAAAAAGATAAAAATCAGGATACTGAGTGCCGGGATAGACAAAATCTTCTATCTCAAGTCTCATATCTAACATCTAAACAAAAAATGGCTAAGACTAAAAAAGTAACCAAAAAGCGTATTGTAATTGTTGAGCCGATTGGCGAGGCACACATAAACGCTACCTTCAATAATATTATCATTACCCTAACCAACAAAAACGGTCAGGCCATATCTTGGTCTTCTGCCGGTAAAATGGGTTTCAAGGGTTCTAAGAAAAATACACCTTATGCAGCCGGACAAGCGGCTTCTGATTGCGGCAAAACAGCTTATGATTTAGGCTTACGTAAAGTAGAAGTGTTTGTTAAAGGCCCGGGTTCTGGTCGCGAATCAGCTATCCGTACTTTGCAAACTGCAGGTATTGAAGTTACTACTATCAAGGATATCACTCCGCTTCCACACAATGGTTGCCGTCCTTCAAAAAGGAGAAGAGTTTAATTAATCAATTTTTTAAAGCTAAGATTCTGCAGCTGCGGGCTGCATGATACTTTAAAAGCACAAAACAATGGCAAGATATACCGGTCCAAAATCCAAAATTGCACGTCGTTTCAGAGAGCCAATCTTCGGTCCTGATAAAGCGTTAGAAAGAAAAAATTATCCGCCAGGAATGCATGGCGCCTCAAAAAGAAGAGGAAAGCAATCTGAGTATTCAACTCAGTTGATGGAAAAACAAAAAGTAAAATACACTTATGGTGTATTGGAAAAACAATTCGAAAACTTGTTTCACCGTGCTTCTTCTAAAGAAGGTATCACTGGCGAAAACTTATTAAAGTTTTTGGAAGCTCGTTTGGATAACGCGGTTTACCGTTTAGGTATCGCTCCAACACGTTCAGGCGCTCGTCAATTAGTGGGCCACAAACATATTACAGTGAATGGCGAAGTAGTGAATATTGCTTCTTACGCTTTAAAAGCTGGCGACGTAATCGCTGTACGCGAAAAGTCGAAAACAATGGAATCAATTACAACTTCGGTTGCTGGAAGAAGAATTAACAAACACAGCTGGTTAGAATGGGATCCATCTAACTTAACTGGTAAATTCCTTAACTATCCAAACCGCGACGAAATTCCTGAAAACATCAAGGAAAACTTAATCGTCGAGTTGTACTCAAAATAAGATATGAGATTTTAGATATGAGATTTGAGGTAATTCAAAATCTCATATCTCATTTTATAATATCATTATTAATATAGAGAAGTTAAATTAGATTTAGAGCATAGGCACGCGGGGGTAGGCAATTTGGTTGGATAACCTGAAGCTATTTTCTCAGATCTATTATCAAACAAACATAAATTACAAGATATAAATGGCAATATTAGCATTTCAAAAACCGGATAAGGTTATCATGCAGAAATCAAATGATTTTGATGGTACGTTTGAATTTCGTCCATTGGAACCAGGATTCGGGATAACTATTGGTAATGCTTTACGTCGTATCTTACTTTCATCATTGGAAGGTTATGCGATTACTTCTGTTCGTTTTTCAGGAGTTAACCATGAGTTTTCAACTATTAAAGGTGTGGTTGAAGACGTTACCGAAATCATATTGAACTTGAAACAAGTTCGTATGAAGAAATCAGGTGAGTCTGGTGATTCTGAAAAAATATTCGTGATCATCAATGGTCAGGATACATTCAGCGCCGGTGATATCACTAAGTTTTCAAACAACTTTACTGTACTGAATCCGGATCTGGTTATTTGTAACATGGATTCTTCGGTTACTTTAGAGATCGAGATTACTGTAGGTAAGGGCCGTGGTTACGTTCCAAGCGAAGAAAACAAAAATCCTGATGCAATGGTTGGCGTGATCGCGATAGATTCGATCTATACTCCGATCAAAAACGTGAAGTACACTATCGAAAACTATCGCGTTGAGCAAAAAACAGATTATGAAAAATTAGTTCTGGATATTGCTACAGATGGTTCAGTACATCCTGAAGATGCATTAAAAGAAGCCGCTAAAATTTTGATACAGCACTTTATGCTGTTCAGCGACGAGAACATGATGCTTGAGGCTCAGGCTAAGGAAGAAACTAAGGAAGTTGACGAGGAAATTTTACATATGCGTAAAATCCTTAAAACGGAGTTAGTTGATCTTGATCTTTCAGTTCGTGCGTTAAACTGCTTAAAAGCAGCTGATATCCGCAGCCTGGCTGATCTGGTTTCTTACGATGTAGCTGATATGTTAAAATTCAGAAATTTTGGTAAAAAATCGTTAACCGAAATTCAGGACCTGGTTAAGTCAAAAGGTTTATCTTTTGGCATGAACCTGTCTAAATTTAAGTTAGACGAAGAGTAAAATATAAGATGTGAGACGTTAGATTTGAGATTTTCTCAATCAAACGTCTCACATTTTTAGTTTAAACAAGCGGGTAAAACGGATAAGAGTCTTAGGTCTCAAATCTTAATACTCAAATCTAATAAAAATAAGCGAGCGCATAATTCCGAGGGTTGAAATTTGTCCCCAACGGTATGCACGTGAAAAAATCAAAAAACAATGAGACACGGAAAAAAAGTTAACCATTTAGGCCGTACCGACAGTCACCGTAAGGCGATGTTGGCAAACATGGCTTCTTCGCTTATCCTGCACAAGCGTATTACAACTACCTTGGCTAAAGCAAAAGCTTTACGTTTATATGTAGAGCCGATTTTAACAAAATCAAAAAACGACACTACACACTCACGCCGTACAGCGTTTAGCTATCTGCAAGACAAAGAAACAGTAACCATCCTGTTCCGCGAGATTGCAGAAAAAATTGCTAACCGTCCGGGTGGTTATACTCGTATCGTTAAATTGGAAAACCGTTTAGGCGATAACGCTGAAATGGCGATAATTGAGTTAGTTGATTATAACACAGTATACACCAAGGGCGAAGCTAAGGTTGAAAAGAAAGCTACCCGTCGTCGTGGTGGGGCAGGTAAAGGAAAATCGGCTGCCAGTGCAGCGGTTACTCCGGCTGATGATGCTGTAATTGTTGAAGAAGCTCCGGCTGCAGAAATAGTTGAAGAAACTCCTGTTGTTGAGGATAAGGTAATCGAAAACCCAGAAGAAAAAGGCGAGTAATTAATCGCTTTAAATGATACAAGCCCCGTTCATGATTTGAGCGGGGCTTTTTTTGTGCTGTAATAATCCGGAAATTTATAATTCTGGAAAGCAAAGGTGTTATTGCCTTTTGAGGAGAGCGGCGCCGTGCGACAAACTCTTCGTCTTTTCAATTGTGAAGAAGTAGCCTACCTGTCGGCACAAGCATTCTATTTCGCCAATATTCTACCGAGCTAAAAAAGAAAAAGTCTCCCCTACCGGGGGAGATTATGCACTTTGTTTTATTTGGGGGTGTGCATGATAGCTACGCTGTTTAGAGGGGGCTTTAAATTATCCCATAAAGCGGCCCACCCTTCACACCTAAACTATCAACCTTTCGCTCCGTAGCCGCGTCTTCAATTAGAGGCGGTGCATGGTGAGGTTTGATGCGGGCGTCTATAATAAGCGGCCCGTTACAGCCCCAGTGTTTGTGTTGGGTAAAGCTGTTAATGCCGTAAATATCATGCGACGGATTACTGCGGGTAAAAGTTACCCATACAAAATTATTAACGGTTTTAGCTGTAAAGGCAGCATCGTCGCATAAAATCATCAAGGGTAAGCCATCGAGTTTTAGATCCTTTAAATGGCTATTTAAAATGTCTATCTGGTTTAGGGTTTCTGTTTCGCCGATGTAGGCCGGTGCTTCTACCACCAATATACCCGGCAAAACCAATTTAAAATTATTGAAGGGCCGGGGCAGGCTTAGTGAAGGCGGTATTTCGGTCCATAATTCCCTTTTCCGGTCGCCGGCAACGGTTATTGCCACCTTACTGCCTGAGTTTAAATCGCTACCGCTGTAATCAAGCGTGTCAATGGTAGTTTTGGTATAAAAATGCAGGTCGCGGGTGAGGTCTACACGCTCAAGGATATGTTTTAAAAATTTCGGAACATCATGTACATGAAGCGAGGGATCATCCGCCAGCGAACAGATAAATAGGTATTTGGCCAAACTGAGCTGGTTACTCCCCAGGATATGATTGGCTATGGTGAGTATTTCCTGCGGTTTGCCGCCATTTAAATACGGGGTGTAACGTTCACTGCCAATGGCAAATAATAAGGGATGCACGCCTGCGGCATCAACTGCGTTAATTTCGTGGAGGCCGGGTATTTCTTTAGGGATAGCTTTCCCGCTGATCTCGTGGATGAGCGCGCCAAAGCTCGTATCTTCCTGGGGCGGTCTGCCTACCACAGTGAACGACCAAATAGGGTTTTTGCGGTGGTAAACCTTACTCACCCTCATCAACGGGAAGGGATGTTGCAGGCTATAATACCCCAGGTGGTCGCCAAAAGGGCCTTCTGGTTTATTTTCGTGCGGCATAATGGTACCTGTAATTACAAAATCAGCATCCGCCGAAATGCAAAAACCTTCCTCATCATAAAAATACCTGAAACGGCGGTTGCCCAGTGCTCCCGCAAAAGGCAGTTCAGATAGGCCCTCTGGTAAAGGCATCACGGCTGCCAACGGATGTGCCGGTGGGCCGCCTATAAAGATGCTCACCTTAAGCGGCTGCCCTTTAGCGTTCGCCTTAGTTTGATGTATCCCTATCCCACGGTGCAATTGGTAATGAAGGCCGATCTCTTTGTTTGGTATATACTCATTTCCGCCAAGTTGTATACGATACATACCCAGGTTTGAGTTCATGATACCGGGCTTATCAATATCTTCGGTATAAACCTGTGGCATGGTGATAAATGGCCCGCCGTCCATAGGCCAGTTGACTACCTGGGGTAATTCGCTAATTTGTGTGCGGCCAAAGTTTATGGGCACATTTTTTCCGGTTTTCATCGGCAAGGCCGATAGGGCAGACGAAGCTACATTTAGAAATTGAAAGGGGTGCTTAATCGCTTTCATCGGGTCGCCTTTCATTTCAACCAGTATTTTAATTTTATCCAGGGTATCTCTGAATAAAAATTTGGACCGGTCAAGGGTGCCAAACAAGTTGGACACAGCGGGGAATTTACAGCCTTTAATGTTCTCGAACAAAATGGCCGGTCCGCCATGGTCATAAACCCTTAAATGGATAGCAGCCATCTCCAGGTATGGGTCAACTTCTTCTTTGATACGTATTAATTGACCGTTTTTTTCAAGATCGGTAATGCAGGCTTGTAAACTTGGATATCCCATTGTTGGTGATAATATGTCGGGTAAAGTTAATTAAGCTTTGGATATAATATCTTCATTAATTATCATTTATTGGTGATATTTGGATTTTTGCAGTATCCTATGAACATCAGCGAAATTTTAACCATCACCATCGTGTTAGCCGCAGTGTTTGCCTATATCAACCACCGTGTTATCAAATGGCCGCCTACCATCGGCATTATGGTGCTTTCGCTTGGTACATCTATCTTTTTAGCCGTGCTGGGTAAATTCCATCCTTTTCTTTCGGATAAAGCTATTCAACTGGCATCATCCATTGATTTCAGGGATGTGCTGATGAATTTTATGCTGAGTTTTTTATTATTTGCCGGCGCCATACATATTGATGCGGCTAAACTGAAGAAAGAAGCTTTACCGGTTATGCTGTTATCAACCTTAGGTATCTTAATCTCTACTTTTTTAGTTGGGGCTATGGTTTGGTACTTGTTTGTTTTATTCAGTTTACCTATCCCTTTTATCTATTGCCTGCTTTTCGGCGCGCTTATTTCGCCCACCGATCCTATTGCTGTTTTAGCTATTTTAAAAGAAGCAAAAATACCATCCTCGCTCGAGGTTAAAATATCCGGTGAATCTTTGTTTAATGATGGAGTGGCTGTAGTGGTATTTATTACTTTACTTGAAGCATCACGGTCGGGAGCAGCCGATATTTCTGTATTGAATGTAGGCAAACTTTTTTTACAAGAAGCTGTGGGAGGATTACTTTTTGGGGCTGCACTGGGCTATATAGGTTACTATGCCTTGCGTTCGATTGACGATTATAAGGTGGAAGTTTTAATTACGCTGGCCATTGTTATGGGAGGGTACTTTATAGCCGACCATTTACATGTATCCGGCCCTTTGGCCATGGTTGTTGCCGGGATTATAACCGGGAACAAAGCCAGAAACGGAGCTCTGTCTGATTTGAGTCGCGATTACTTGGGGAAGTTTTGGGAGCTTATAGATGAGATATTGAATGCTATCCTTTTTTTATTGATTGGCTTAGAGATGCTGATCATCAAAATAAATATTGATGTTTTAATTATAGGTATGATATCGATAGCCTTGGTTTTGCTGGCAAGGTGGATCTCGGTATTTTTCCCGATACTGCTGCTGCGTTATAAAATTAAATTTGAAAAGCACACGGTAGCCATTTTAACCTGGGGAGGCCTGCGGGGAGGTTTATCGGTGGCGCTCGCCTTATCTTTAACGCCAGATATGCACCGCGACGAATTTGTGCTGATCACTTACATCATCGTGGTATTCTCTATTTTGATACAAGGGCTAACTATTGGTAGTTTTACTAAGCGGCTGTTGCAAACTGCCCCATAAATCATCTGAAACCGTTAGTTGTTAGAGCGTTTATTACTATGGATTTGAAGAAATATCTACCCATATTGTTTATTTTAAATGCCTGTCATAAAGCTGCGAGTAATCCCGGGACCACAGTTAGGCATGGCAGCTTGGTTGCGAAAGTTAATAAGACAGTAATTGCGGATAACAATATCATCATAAAACCTTGCGCAATTATCGTTAAACCCAACAGTAGGTTAATCAGCAAAGTGAAAAAAGAAATGAACGATGATGAAGCTTTTTATATCGCTACTGATGATTATATGTTTTATATGGCGCAAGCAGAGCTGTATCTTGATTCGGTTAAAGCGAATAAGATACGAAGGCTGTCCGAAGGATCTGTTAAATTTAACACCATATCCGGGCGTACCTTTGTAATGAAACTCGATACCCTGTTTTTTGGCGTATTATTATTTAATGGGAAAGACAAACCTATTACAGCCGACATCACTGATTTGCAAGCCGATTATCAAAAGTATATGAAAAATTAATGCCTTCAACAGGCTTAATTATAAACAAACTCCCCATACTCCGATGTAATGGTTACCTGCTTATGCTCAGCAGCCTCTACGCGCCCAATAACCTGCGCTTCAATGCCAAAACTTTGTGATATTTTAATCAGGTCGGCGGCAATGGCTTCGGGTACATACAGCTCCATCCGGTGGCCCATGTTAAACACCTTATACATTTCTTGCCAGCTGGTTTGCGATTCCTGCTGGATAAGTTTAAACAGGGGGGGCGTAGCGAATAAATTGTTTTTAATGATATGCAGGCGGTCTATAAAATGTAAAACCTTGGTTTGCGCGCCGCCGCTGCAGTGCACCATACCATGGATCTGGCTGCGGAAGCCATCTAATATGCTCTTTATCACCGGCGCGTAGGTGCGGGTTGGCGATAATACCAGCTTACCGGCGGTCACGGTTTCCCCATTGCCAATGTCTATCAGGTCGGTCAGGTTTTTGGAACCCGAAAATACCAGGTCTGTCGGAACAGCCGGATCGAAGCTTTCGGGGAAATTCTGGGCGATATTTTTATTGAAAACATCGTGCCGTGCGGATGTTAAACCGTTAGAACCCATACCACCGTTGTACTCGGTCTCGTAGGTGGCTTTTCCGTAAGATGCCAGTCCCACAATAACATCGCCTGCCTGAATTTTATCGTTGGATATTATATCCGCACGTTTCATGCGGCAGGTAACGGTAGAGTCTACAATAATGGTGCGTACCAGGTCGCCCACATCTGCAGTTTCGCCCCCGGTAGAGTAAATGCCGATCCCTTGCGACCGTAGTTCCTCTAAAATCTCTTCGGTACCGTTAATAATAGCGGCTATAATATCACCGTTGATCAGGTTTTTGTTGCGGCCTATGGTTGACGACAGCAAGATGCCATCGGTAGCGCCTACGCAAAGCAGATCGTCAAGATTCATGATGATGGCGTCCTGTGCAATACCTCGCCAAACTGAAATATCCCCGGTTTGTTTCCAATAAGTATATGCTAAGGATGACTTAGTACCTGCACCATCAGCATGCATAATATTACAATATTCAGGGTCGTTGCCTAAAATATCAGGGATAATTTTACAGAAAGCCTGAGGGAAAATACCTTTATCAATTTTTTGTATTGCCCGGTGTACATCATCTTTAGATGCGGAAACACCACGCTGATCGTATCTTTGCGAGGAAACCATGCTGCAAATATAAGGTTTTTGATTATTGGCTTGTTAAGTTATTTGGTTATTGAGATATTGGTTAATAGGTTATTGAGTTACTGGTTAATAGGATATTGGATAGCGAACTGAAACTCATCATCTACATTTTAATTCGCACATTTTCACATTTGAAATTCACACATTCATTTACACATTTATAATTTGCACATCCCCACATTTGCACATAGTTTTTAATATATTCCTTAAATTGCGCCCCATCTCTTTAAGCTATGTTAAAAACAATTTATATTGCAGTTAATAATTGGCGCCTTACCCGTAATGGGCAACGCAATTTTTTGCTGTACGGTAGTGCCTTTGTAGGTTTGGTTGGCGGGTTGGCGGCTGTACTTTTAAAATATCTTGTTCATTTAATGGAAGATGTGAGCCTCAACATATCCGGCCATCTATTTCATATCCTTTATATATTTTTACCCGCTGTGGGTATACTGCTCACCGTGGCCTATCAGCACCTCATCAACCGCGACCATATTGAAAAGGGCATAGGCAGTGTGCTGGCCAACATCAAGCGCAATAAATCAAACATTGCCGTTAATAATATTTACTCACATCTAATCACCAGTTCGCTCACGGTTGGCTTTGGCGGGTCATCTGGTTTAGAGGCTCCTATAGTTTGCACGGGTGCGGCCATCGGTTCAAATACAGGTAAGTTTTTCCGGCTCAGCCCTTTTGAAAAAACGGTACTATTGGCTTCAGGTTCTGCTGCAGGTATAGCGGCGGTATTCAACAGCCCTATTGCAGGTGTATTATTTGCTATTGAGATATTGATCGGCGAGATCAGTATACCAACATTTATTCCCTTGTTAATAGCCTCGGCAACCGGGGTAGTAGTAGCTAAGGCTTTATATTCAAGGCAGTTGTTTCATTTGGCAACCGAAGGCTGGGTAATGCAAGCGCTGCCATTTTATGTACTGTTAGGGCTATTAAGCGGCTTGGTGACGGTTTATATCGCTAAGGTAGGTGGCAACCTGGAGAAGGGTATATTTAAAAAGCAGAATCGTTATGTACGCGCCATCGCGGGCGGTTTGCTGCTTGGGCTCATCATTCTGCTGTTTCCACCGCTATTGGGCGAAGGGTATCATTACCTGCAGGAAGTTTTGGACGGTAACATCAACGCCTTAAAAGAACAATCTTTGTTTCCCGAATTATTATCGGGCCCGGTGGGCATGGTTTTGTTTATTGCCTGCCTGGTATTTATTAAAATAATTGCCGCCGGTATAACCATTGGTGCCGGTGGCAATGGCGGTACTTTTGCACCATCTATGTTTACCGGCGCATTTTTAGGCTTACTGGTTGCCTTTGCTGTAAACCAAACAGGGCTCATCCATTTAAATACCAGCAACTTTATAGCAGTGGGTATGGCTGGCGCTATAAGCGGAGTAATGCACGCGCCGCTTACAGCTATATTTTTGATAGCCGAAATTACAGGCGGCTATATTTTGTTTATCCCCTTAATGATCGTTTCTGCTATATCCTATATTATATCGCGGGCGTTTAATCCGCACAATATGTACTGGCACCATTTAATTGCCGAACATGATATCCATCCCGATAACGATTATAGTATGCTTGCATCCATCAGTTTAAAAAGTATGATCAATAATGATTATACGCCTATAAAAAAAGAAATAACGCTTAAACAGCTGTTTAAGCTACTGCCTCAAACCAGCAACAGTATTTTCCCTGTTTTAAGTGCAGATAACAAGCTGGAAGGGGTTGTTTTTTTAAGCGAGGTTAGAAAGTATATGTTTTCGGCTGCCGAAGATGAAATGACAGTTGCCGAAGTTATGGTAGCACCTCCGGCTATCATACAGTATAACGAATCCATCAGTAAAGTAATGGAATTGTTTGACCTGTACGGCGTATGGCACCTGCCTGTAGTGAGAGACGATGTGTTTGTTGGCTTTATATCTAAATCAGCTTTGTTTGTACGCTATCGCGAGGTGATGGTCAAGCAAAACAAAGAGGCGGATATATTTGCACCGAAGGACCACGTGTGATATTGAATGAAGTTAGTTGATTAACTCGTACTGGTTATAATTGACTGTTAAATCCTGGGATAATATCTCTTTGGTGTTGGATCCGGAATATTGTTGCTGTATTTTTATCAACAAATCCTCAGTTACATCAATGCCACCTCCGGTTTTAGCGTTAATTTTAATCATATCTATGGTGTAAATCGGCCCCCATGGTAACCCCCACCATCCCAGTATTAAAGATCTTAAATTATAACCCATTCTGTATTTGGATATTTTTTCATCCGGCCTGATAAAATGGGGCGACGACATTAAGCGATAAGTCATCGCGATTATAGAGACACAATAGCCATAACTAACAATGCGTCCGCCGTGTGATAAGTCGTCATATAATTGTTCTATCGATATACCGGCTGTCTTTTTAATGGTGTAGCTCTTCATATCACTGTTATGGTTGATTTCTATAATTGAAAATAGCAAAAAAAAGGTTAATAGCTAAGCAAATAGCTATTAACCCAATAACATATTAACTCAATAACTATTTAATAAAAAGCAGTTCCCTAAACTTAGGCAACGGCCACAGTGAGTCTTCAACTAAAAGTTCCAGTTTATCAACATGATACCGTATCGGCTCAAAGTAACTTTTTACTTTTTCGTCATAAGCGATTGATTTTTCGCGGAGATCATCAATTTTATTAGCTTTCCTGCGTTCGTCAATCATCTGGTCTACGTTATCTTTGATAAAGGTTACGTGTTTAGATATGCGCTCAATAATATCCAATTGTGCCGAATAATGCTCTTTGTTTAAACCAATTTCTTTTAAGCCTTTCACATTTTCAATCAGCTTGCTTTGGTAAGTAATCGCAGTCGGGATAATGACGTTGGTAACCATTTCACCAATTAAACGCGCTTCTATCTGTAACTTTTTGTAAAAGCTATCCAGTAAAATCTCGTGGCGTGCTTCCGATTCGCGTTTGGTATATACGCCTGTATCTGCAAATAATTTTTCAACTTTCTCTGTAACTAAAACATCCAGAGCCTTAGGTGTAGTTTTAATGTTGGATAAGCCGCGTGTAGCCGCTTCTTTTTCCCACTCTTCGCTGTAGCCGTTGCCCTCAAAACGGATAGATTTTGATTCCTTAATGTATTTTTTGATGATGGTAAGCAGGGCGATATCTTTTTTCTCTCCTTTTTTAATCAGCTTATCAACGTCAACTTTAAACTTTTTGAGCTGATCGGCAACAATCAGGTTCAAAATCGTCATCGGACTTGACGAGTTTGCTGATGATCCTACGGCGCGCAACTCAAACTTATTGCCGGTAAAAGCAAAAGGCGATGTACGGTTACGGTCGGTATTATCACGTAAAATTTGCGGTATCTTAGGTATGCCTTGCCATAACAAAGAGTCTTCCTTTATTTTTTTGCTGATGCGCGATGTTTCTATCTCATCCAATACATCGTTCAATTGGCTGCCCAGAAAAATAGATATAATAGCCGGAGGTGCTTCGTTGGCACCCAGGCGGTGATCGTTACTCACCGAAGCAATTGATGCGCGCAAAAGATCGGCATATTCATACACAGCTCTAACCGTATTTACAAAAAAGGTTAAAAACATCAGGTTGTTTTTGGGCGTTTTGCCGGGCGATAACAAGTTTTTGCCTGTATTGGTAATCATCGACCAGTTGTTGTGTTTGCCCGATCCGTTGATACCTGCGTAAGGTTTTTCGTGCAGTAATACCTTAAAATTATGCCGCTTGGCAACCTTGTCCATCACATCCATTAATAACTGGTTATGATCAATGGCCAGGTTAATTTCTTCGTAAACTGGCGCGCATTCAAATTGCGAAGGTGCAACCTCGTTGTGGCGTGTTTTTAAAGGGATACCTAATTTAAGGGCCTCGGTTTCCATATCCAGCATAAAGGCGTAAACGCGCTCCGGTATCGATCCAAAATAATGATCTTCCAGTTGCTGACCTTTGGCTGATTCGTGTCCAAATAAGGTACGGCCTGTTAAGTATAAATCGGGACGGGTGTTAAACAAAGCCAGATCAACCAAAAAATATTCCTGCTCAATACCCAGCGAGGCATTAACTTTTTCAACACTTTTATCAAAGTAATTACAAACATCAACGGCAGCTTTATCCAAAGCGCTCAACGCCTTTAATAAAGGTACCTTATAATCGAGTGCTTCGCCGGTATATGATACAAATACGGTAGGGATACATAAAGTTTTACCGGTATTGCTTTCTATGATAAATGCCGGAGATGATGGGTCCCAGGCGGTGTAGCCGCGGGCCTCAAAGGTATTGCGTATACCACCATTAGGAAAACTGGATGCATCAGGTTCTTGCTGTGCCAGCGCATCTCCCGAAAAACGTTCAATTGCCGAGCCATCAGCAGCTGGTTCAAAAAACGCATCGTGTTTTTCGGCAGTTGTTCCGGTTAGTGGCTGGAACCAGTGTGTATAATGGGTTGCTCCTTTACTCATTGCCCAGGCTTTCATGGCCGATGCAACTTGCTCTGCCATGTCGCGCGGAATTGGCTCGCCTATCTCAATGGCGCTCACTATACTTTGATAGGCTTCTTTGGATAAATAATCCATCATTTTCTTTTTATCGAAAACATTTGCCCCGTAAAAGTCTGAAATTTTGGCGCCCGGTACCTTAACTTCCGGTATTGTGCGTGTTAAAACCGCCTGTAATGCTTGAAATCTGATGTTTGACATAGTATATACCGTGAATTATTGAAATAATTCATCAAAAATATAAAACTCCTCACAAGGATTGGTTTTTTTCCGATAAAAAATAGTGTAAGATACCTCAATGCGGCATTTTTGTTTTATTTTCAAATAATTTGAAATTTTTATGCGAATACTATTGTTTTTTTAAATTATTACTCATAATTTCATAAAATCAATCAAAAAATTATATGATTTATTAAAATGGCATTAAAATCTGTTAGGAATTAATCAAAATATCTATTAATCCTATCAATTATGTTATTTCTTTATTTATAATTGTAATGTAAACCCAATTTTATCGATAAAACCTGTAACTCACTTAACAATCAAACTAAATAACAAACTATGAACTTAAAAAATGACAAAAACAAATTGCTCGGACTCAATTTGTTTAAAGACAGCGGGGGGGGAAAGAACACATCTTCCAAATGGTCAACCATCACACCAGAGCAGTGGAAAATGGGGATCACTATTTTTTCGGGAAAAATCTTAGGTTTAATGTTGGTGCTTGCCGCCATGGTTACCCTTCCGGGTTTATTTGGAACAAGCGCTCACGCCGCTGCGGCTCCGGGGCCTACCGCTATAGAAACTAATCTGATGAACTCTATCAATACCTCATGGACATTGGTAGCTGCGTTTTTGGTTTTTGGTATGCAAGCCGGATTTGTAATGCTCGAAGCCGGTTTTGCACGTACTAAGGAAACAGTGAACGTTTTAATGGAGTGTATTTTTGATACATGCCTTTGCGGGATACTTTTCTGGGCTGTTGGGTATGCATTTATGTTTGGTTGGGGCAACGGCTTTATAGGCTGGCATGGCGATCCGGCCGGTAAAATTACCGGTGCCTGGTTTTTCCTTGCCAATATCCCTGATACTTATGCTGCTACAGGTATTCCATTGTTAGCACATTGGATTTTCCAGTACGCTTTCGCTGATACCTGCTCAACCATCGTATCGGGTGCCATGATCGGACGTACCAGTTTCCGCGGAGATATTCTTTACTCTATCGGTATCACCGGTTTTATCTATCCAATAATTGGCCACTGGGCTTGGGGGCCGGATGGTTTCCTTGCGCTGATGGGCAGCAAAGGCGGTTTCTTCGAATCTTTAGGTACCGGCTTCCGCGATTTTGCTGGCTCAACCGTAGTACACACTATAGGTGGTATAGCTTCGCTGGCGGGTGCTATCGTATTAGGGCCGCGTTTCGGACGAATTTTTGCACGTGATGATAAAGCTAAAGGTGGTATGCCACCTCCGCATAACTTAACCTTAGCTGCAATAGGCGGGTTTATCCTGTGGTTTGGATGGTACGGCTTTAACCCCGGAAGTACACTATCTGCAATGGATATGCAAGGTATAGGCCGTATTGCCGCCAACACTACGCTTGCTGCCTGCGGTGGCGGTATGGCAGCTATGTTTATCGCTTTATGGTTTGGTCCTACCAAAGGTAAATTTGATTTAGGTTATACCATTAACGGTTTCCTTGCCGGTTTGGTAGCTATTACCTGCCCTTGTTACTGGGTTAGCCCGGGCGGCGCCATCCTTTTAGGTTTGGTAGCAGGCGTGCTTACCTATGTATTTATGAATGTGGTAGAGTGGTTCCGTGTTGACGATCCAGTTGGGGCTGTTACTGTACACGGTATCAACGGTATTTGGGGTACTTTATCTTTAGGCTTATTTGCCTGCGGAAAATATGGCGCAACAGGCCCTACTGGTGCCGATAATTCTTCACCGGTAGCTGGTTTATTTTACGGCGGTGGTTTCCAGGTGCTGGAAGCTCAGGCCATAGGCAGTGCTATTATTACTGTATCAACCTTTGTTGTTTGTTTGGTGATGATGTATATCGTTATGAAGTTACCTCATCCATGGAGCTTACGTGTGCCAATTGAAGCAGAAACAGGTCCAGGTGGTTTGGATGTGTTTGAGCACGGTACGGGTGCATATCCTGATATAGCCGAAGAAGAAATTGATCTTTCAAAACTTGGCGTTGCTGAGTATGCTAAATAATATGCTTCTTGCATCTTATTTTAATAAAAGTATACTATAAGATTCCTCAATTACCTATCATATTGATTTCCCCGATCAATATGATAGGTTTCAAATCAAAACTGACCTTTTATTGATTAACTTAAATTGATGATTATTAGCCAATTGTCTCTATGGGCTTTTATTGGCCTTTAATTAGCATTGGCTTGAAAGATGAATAAGATTAACTCACTCAATAATTAAATCAAACCCACAATCAAAAAACATGAAACAAAAACTATTACTCATTTGTGCATTTGTAGCATCGGGGTTCGCCGTTAAGGCTCAGGACACGATAAAAGTTACCAGTGACGCGCCGCTGGTGATCTCAGGATCGGTAGATACTTATTTTAAGTATGATTTTTCCGGGAAAAAAATTGCCAATATCCCAACCAGCTTTGCAAGCGAGCAAAATTCTATCTCTTTAGGCATGATCGATCTGGGCCTGAAAAAAACAGTAGGCAAAGCT
The DNA here is from genome assembly GCF_000166195.2 of Mucilaginibacter paludis DSM 18603. Classification (NCBI taxonomy): domain Bacteria; kingdom Pseudomonadati; phylum Bacteroidota; class Sphingobacteriia; order Sphingobacteriales; family Sphingobacteriaceae; genus Mucilaginibacter; species Mucilaginibacter paludis. The sequence continues at coordinate 2,478,785 of NZ_CM001403.1, read as the reverse complement.
TCGTTTGTAGGTGAATTATCATTTGGCCCAAGGGGTGAAGCTCAGTCAATCCCTAATGCAGGAACCAACGGGCAATCTTACCACATTCAAAATTTATACGTAAGCTATAATTTTACTGATAAGTTTAATGTAACCGGTGGTTATATGGCTACGTTTGTTGGCTACGAAGTAATTTCTCCGGTGGGTAACTTCAACTATTCAACTTCTTATTTATTTACCAATGGTCCGTTCCAAAATGCTGGTATTAAAGCTACTTACGCCTTTACTGATAAAGTAAGCTTAATGGCCGGAATTTTTAATGATTCGTGGAATGCTTACACCTCAACTAATGATGTATCAACTTTTGGTGCGCAGTTAATGGTGGCTCCTGTAAAAGGCTGGACTGCTTATCTTAACTTAGTTGCCGGATACGCATCTGGAACAGAGTTTGATTTAACTACCACCTACCAAATTACAGATGCCTTTAAATTAGGTTTAAACGCGGCCGATTTTACAGCTCCTAAATATTTAGGTTACGATAAAGGTGGTTTTACAGGCGCCGCTTTATATCCTCAATATGCAGTATCTAAATCTGTAACATTAGGGTTAAGAGGTGAGTATTTTAAAACAAAAACAGGCACTTACTTTACTGCCGGTCCTCCTCCAGGCGAAAACGTAACTGCCTTTACGCTTACTGCTAACATCAAGGCAGGCCCGTTAAACTTTATTCCTGAGGTGAGATTGGATAACGCTTCAAAATCGGTATTTACCAATGGTGATGGTGTTCCTAATTCTACCAAGTCAGCTTCACAATTTGCTGTAGCTGCGGTATATGCTTTCTAATTAAAGAAAAAATATTCTTAACTTTAAAAGCCGTCAGGAAGCTATTCCTGGCGGCTTTATTGTATGATGATATGAATAAATTAATAGTGTTATTTTTTTGCCTTGCTTTAAGTAAGGCAGCAATGGCTCAAAAGGATTCGCTGGCTTTGGATGAGCACGGCAAATATATTTACTACAAAATAGTGAGTATGAATAAATACACCGCTGATACTTTGTACCAAAGGAGCCTGCGTTTTTTTAAAAACATTGCCGATAAAAAAAGTTTGAAAATCACATCTGCCGATCCAGGCAACATGGGCTTGGCCGGTACCGGCTTTTTTACGGTTTATAAAACGGCAATAACCAAACATCCCGACGGGCAAATTGCTTATCAGCTTAAACTGGAAGTAAAGGATGCTAAGTACAGGTACTGGTTAACCAATTTTGTATATACCCCCTATTTTAGGGACAGGTATAATAATTATGTCCCTCAAAATAATGTTGAAGTTCCGTTGGAAAAACTATCGAAAAATATCGCCGAAAAGGATCTGAATAGCTATCTGGATGAGTCGGCTTTGTTTGGAAGGCAATTAGGCGAGCGTTTAAAAAAGTATTTGACAAATGTAGTTGTGGTTGAAAAGAAGGCCGTACCCAAAGTTATCTCTATTGGTAAATGGTGAGGGCATTTAAATAACATGAGGGTGTAATAGCCAAGCGTATTTATTTATCGTATAAAAGCATTACCTTTAAGATTATATATAACCATGATGCTTAATTCGAAATTTGACATATGTAGCCCCGAGTGGATAGAGCGTGTGTTCGAAAACCGGAATAAAAGTTACGGCGCTTATGATATCAGGAAGCACTATGCGTCCAACGTATTGCGCGCCCTTGGTGTTACTGTGCTTTTTCTGGCTGCTGTTTTTGGCGGATCGATGTTACTGGCCGATAATCAAAACGATGCCATTAGTGTAAACCAAATTGATGTTACCAATCAGAACCTTCATGTGGTTAAGGAGCCATCTCCACAAAAGCGTGATAAATTAAATAAATCTGCCGTTTCACCTTCCCTAAAGGAACCGGGCGGTAAAAATCATAGCTCATTAAATGGCAATCATCATGCGGTTAAACAAACCTCAGTTGTGCCGGTATCAAATACTGATCAGCCGCTGTTGATCACTTCTGCAGCCAAGCCAACCGAGCCTTCTAATTCAACACTTCAGCAGCAAATTGATGTTTTGGATAACGATGAGGTAGCTATTAAACCCGTGCTGCCGGGCGGTGCCCAGCAATGGTCGAAGTTTTTAGAAAGCAACTTGCGTTATCCGGCAGAAGCCAAAAAAAATAGAATTTCGGGTAAGGTTTGGATGAGCTTTATAGTTGAAAGGGATGGCCATGTTTCCAATGTATTGGTGGAACGTGGTGCAGGCTACGGTTTTGATGAGGAAGCTCTGCGTGTTTTAAAGTTGTCGCCAGTTTGGATCCCCGGTAACCATAACGGGCAAACTGTCCGGGTTAAATATGTCCTTCCCATCAATTTTCATATAGAACATTAGACTTCGTGAAGCAGCTTAAAGTGCTTTAGTTTCGGTGGTTTCCCGCGTGCTTATCAAGACCACTAATTCACTCCTGACTCAAGGCTCAAGACTCCCGACTATATCATAACAAATCTTTTATAGCAGAGATAAAAAACGCCGGGGCTTCAATGTTAATATGTTTAATCCATACGTTTAAAACATTCCTGATTTTAAAACGGGATTATTACCAGCAAATTCATAATTTTGCGCTTTCCTTAAATAAAACCACGATACATTGGAGCACCAGGAATTAACCACCGTTGAAACCGCTAAAAATTTAGGTTTACTACCCGAAGAATTTGACAGAATAAAAGAGATATTGGGCCGCACGCCTAACTTTACCGAACTTTCTATTTTTTCGGTGATGTGGAGCGAGCATTGCTCTTATAAAAACTCTATCACCTGGTTAAAAACCCTCCCTAAGGATGGACCGCGTATGCTGGCTAAGGCCGGCGAAGAGAATGCCGGCTTAGTTGACCTTGGCGACGGTATTGGCTGCGCATTCAAAATCGAATCGCACAACCACCCATCGGCATTGGAGCCTTACCAGGGAGCAGCTACAGGTGTTGGCGGTATAAACCGCGACATATTTACCATGGGCGCGCGCCCTATAGCACAATTAAACTCCTTGCGCTTTGGCGACCTTAAACTGGATAAAACCAAATGGCTGGTAAAAGGAGTGGTAAAAGGTATTGGCGATTACGGCAATGCTTTTGGGATACCAACTGTTGGCGGCGAATTGTTTTTTGATGAGTGTTATAACATTAACCCCTTGGTTAACGCCATGTCGGCAGGTATTGTAAAGGCTGGTGAAACGGTTTCGGCAACATCGTATGGCGTGGGTAACCCGGTGTACATCGTTGGGTCGGCAACCGGTAAGGATGGTATCCACGGCGCGGCATTTGCCTCGAAAAATATTACAGAAGATTCGGTGAATGATTTACCTGCCGTACAGGTGGGCGATCCCTTCCAGGAAAAATTATTGCTCGAAGCTACGCTCGAGGTGATTAAAACCGGCGCCGTTGTAGGTATGCAGGATATGGGCGCGGCAGGTATCATCTGTTCCAACTCCGAAATGTCGGCCAAGGGCGAGCATGGTATGCGGATTGACCTGGATATGGTTCCAACACGCCAGCCTAATATGAAGCCTTTCGAAATTTTGCTTTCTGAATCGCAGGAGCGGATGCTGATTGTGGTATACAAAGGACGCGAAAAAGAAGTTGAGGCTGTTTTTGACAAATGGGACTTAAACTGCGCCATTATAGGCGAAGTTACCGACACCAAACGGCTGCACTATTATATGCATGGCGAACTGGTAGCCGACGTACCTGCCGACGACCTGGTTTTAGGTGGCGGTGCACCGGTTTACAAACGCGAATACCGCGAACCGGCTTATTTCCAAAAAAACCAGCAATTTAAAATAGACGACGTTGCAGAGCCTGCAGATTTAAAGGCTGTTGCCGATCATCTGGTATCGCACCCCAATATCGCGTCGAAGCGTTGGGTTACCAATCAGTATGATTCTATGGTGGGTACCGCTACCATGACCACCAATCGCCCTTGCGATGCCGCGGTAGTAGCTGTAAAAGATACTAATAAAGCCATTGTATTAACCGTGGATTGTAACTCCCGCTATGTATACGCCGACCCGCAAAAAGGTTGTGCAATCGCCGTAGCCGAAGCCGCACGCAATATTACCTGTGCCGGTGGCGAGCCTGTAGCCATTACCAATTGCCTTAACTTTGGTAACCCTTATGTGCCCGAAGTATACTGGCAATTTGTGGGTGCCATTAAAGGGATGAGCGAGGCTTGTACCAAGTTTGAAACACCGGTTACCGGCGGTAACGTGAGTTTTTATAATCAATCTACAGATGATGGGCCGGTATTCCCTACGCCAACTATAGGTATGTTGGGTGTGATGGATGATATTGCCAACATCATGACGGCCGACTTTAAACAAGAGGGCGACCTGATTTACCTGTTAGGCGAATCTGTGAACGATATAGCCTCATCGCAATACCTGGCATCCCATCACAAAGTACTGGCCGCGCCAGCGCCTTATTTTGACCTGGACAAGGAGTATGCGCTGCACCAGGTGGTGAAACAATTGATTACCCAAAAGCTGATCCAATCGGCACATGATGTGGCCGATGGTGGCCTATATATCACCTTGTTGGAATCGGCTATGCCAAACGGCCTCGGTTTTACCATCGAAGCTGATGATTCCATCCGTAAGGATGCCTTTTTGTTCGGCGAAGCACAAGGCAGGGTAGTGGTATCGGTTAAACCGGAAGGCCAGGAAGCATTGGTGGAATTGCTTTCCACCTCCGAGATTGATTTTACCTTACTCGGAACGGTTAACGCAGGCGATTTATTGGTTGACGGGGAGTTATTCGGTACCGTATCGGCCGCTAAAGATGTTTACGATAACGTATTGGTTAACATTTTGGGAGAATAATGTTAAAACTTAACCGGGTACATCATATTGCCATTATTTGCTCGGATTATCAAATATCCCGGCATTTTTATACCGGAATACTCGGCTTGGAAATTGTGGGCGAAGTTTACCGAGAAGAGCGGGATTCGTACAAGCTTGATCTGAAGGTGGGCGACCAATATCAGATCGAGCTGTTTTCGTTCCCCCACCCTCCCGAAAGGCCCTCCAGGCCCGAAGCATCGGGCTTACGGCATTTAGCTTTTGAGGTAGACGATTTAGACGCTTCGAAAGCCCTTTTAGAGGAGCATGGCGTATCAGTTGAGCCTGTAAGAGTTGACGAGTTTACCGGCAAACGCTTCACTTTTTTTGCCGACCCCGATGGTTTGCCGCTGGAGCTTTACGAGAAGTAGAATCGTAATCATAGTAATCCCTCCCCACTTGTCATTTCGACCAGCGGGAGAAATCTTTTGCGAGCGATGAGTTTACAGCGGATTGATCGCTTGCAAAAGATTTCTCCTCGTACCTCGTCGTATGACATTTTTCTTTAGAAACGGTACACTTCTGCCAACTGAAAACCAGGATACAGTCGGCCTGAAACAATAAATTTCCCAATTAAATCGAAAAAAAACCTTAATCTTTCATAAATTTAGTTCATTTGGGTAAGATGATGGTATTCAGATTTAAGCAATTCGATGTCGACCAGTCCGGCTGTGCCATGAAGATCAATACCGATGGCGTACTGCTTGGCGCGATGGTGAAAGCTGATGAACCACACTATATTCTGGATATTGGGACTGGGACAGGCGTGATTGCCTTAATGATGGCTCAAAAATTCCCAGGTGCTGTTATCGATGCTGTGGAACTCGATACTGCTGCCGCGCAAACCGCCGGTAAAAATTTCGGTAACTCAAACTTCAGTAACAAGCTTCATGTTCACCCGCTTGGTTTTGAAGAATATTTTAACCATCACCCGGAAAAAAAATACGATTTGATTGTAGCTAACCCGCCTTTCTATATTAATTCTTTAGAAGCCGCAGGTGACAAGATGAACTTAGCCAAGCATACCGATCAAACCTTCTTCGAAGTTTTAATTAAAGCGGTTTCTGCACATTTGGCCAGTAAGGGGTTATGCTGGCTGGTGCTTCCGGTTGCAACGGCCTCATTGGTTAAAAAACTGATTTTGCCCTATCAGCTTTATGTGCATCACACCATCAACATTCATTCTTTTACAGATGTTGATGCCCATCGCGAAGTTGTTGTATTGGGTACCATACCAGTGCAAAGTACTACAGAGCGGTTTATTATTTACAACTCGCCCAAAGTATATAGCAAACAATACCAGGAGATATTGAAAGATTTTTTTACTATCTTTTGATATTGAAATATCAATACCCTTTTTAATTGAATATTTTACGCTTACCATAATTATTTTAGTATGACTCGGATAGGCCTTATTTCGGATACACATGGATATCTTGATGATGCTGTTTTTAAACACTTTGACAAAGTTGACGAAATATGGCATGCAGGCGACTTTGGTACTATCGAATTAGCCGACGCTTTAGCCGCTTTTAAGCCCTTGAGGGGTGTTTATGGAAATATTGATGATAAGGATATCCGTTTACAGTACCCCGAAGACGCGCGTTTTTACTGCGAAAACGTTGATGTGTGGATGACGCATATCGGCGGTTACCCGGATAAATACAGCCCGAGAGTAAAGGGTACAATTTACACTAAGCCCCCTGGTTTATTTATCAGCGGGCACTCGCATATCTTAAAAGTTGTATACGATAAGAAGATTAATTGTTTGCATTTAAACCCCGGAGCAGCAGGTAAACAAGGATGGCACAGGATGCCAACATTGATGCGTTTTTGCATTTCTGAAGAAAAAATTCATACCTTAGAGGTAATTGAATTGGTTAAATAATAATGTAAAAAATACACTAAGCCCATGTTGATAGCTAAAACTTTAGGACAATTTATTATTGAGAAACAAGCAGACTTCCCTTATGCCAAAGGCGAGTTATCGCGTTTACTGCGGGATATCGGTATCGCTGCTAAAATTGTTAACCGCGAAGTTAATAAAGCAGGCTTGATGGATATTTTGGGCGAAGCAGGTAGCACCAATATACAGGGCGAATCGCAAAAAAAACTGGACATATTTGCCAACGAGCAGTTCATTTCGGCCTTACAAAGTGGTGGCGAGTGCTGTATAGTAGTATCCGAAGAAAACGACGAATATATTTATATCGATTCGGAGATATCAAAAAACGCAAAATATATTGTAGCTATTGATCCCCTGGATGGCTCATCAAACATTGATGTAAACGTGAGCGTGGGTACTATTTTTTCTATCTATCGCCGTAAATCAACAAACGGGAAAGCCACGTTAGACGATGTTTTACAAAAAGGGGTTGACCAGGTAGCCGCAGGTTATGTTATTTATGGCTCATCAACCATGCTGGTATATACAACGGGCAAGGGCGTTAACGGCTTTACGCTTGATCCATCTATAGGCGAGTTCTGCTTGTCGCACCCTAACATGACAATCCCCGAGGATGGTTTTATCTATTCCATCAACGAAGGTTATTATACCCACTTCCCCGACGGGGTAAAAAAATACATTAAGTATTGCCAGGTTGAAGATACCACTACACGCAGGCCTTACACCTCGCGTTATACCGGATCTATGGTGGCCGATTTGCACCGTAACATGATTAAGGGAGGGATATTTATTTACCCTATAACAGCAAGCGCACCTAATGGGAAACTGAGGTTGGTTTACGAATGTAATCCGATGGCGTTTATCATTGAGCAAGCCGGTGGATTAGCCTCAAACGGTTACGAGCGTATACTTGAACTTGATGTAACCGAACTGCACCAACGCTCGGCTATATTTATCGGGTCGGCCAATATGGTTAAGCGTGCCGAAGAAATGATGAAAAGCTTTTCACCACAGATAACCAAAAAATCATTCGAAGGTGTGGTGAATATCCAATAGCCGCTATAGTTGGCTTCTGTTGTAAATTACTGATAGCTATTTGAAAAAGGCACTATAATCAAATGTTGATTGTGGTGCCTTTTCTTTTTACCCTCGCTGTTCGTAGACTCCGTCTACGAACCTCTATGCCGGTAGTCTCCGACTACCGTTTACAATGTTTGTAATGATGTTAGGACGAATGAGCCTAAATTATAAGGCCAGGTGATGGAAACGATTTAAGGATTTCTAAAATATAAGTATTGGTGCGATGATACCAAAATCATATTAAAAAATCACAAAAACAGTATCAAGGCGGCTGAAGCAGAGCAGTAATTATTTTAGCCGGTAGTCGGAGACTACCGACATATACGTTCGTAGACAAAGTCGACGAACAGCGAATAGTAGGCTCCAGAACTCGATACTTAAAACGCTACACGCCGCCCCTGGCGGCTTCAGCCTCAAAAACCGAATCGATTAAGAGGCCGGGCTGTTTAGAAGCGGCAACGGCAAGCCTGTCGCAGCGTTCATTTTCGGGATGGCCGTTATGCCCGCGCACCCAAACAAATTTAATCTGGTGCACTTTAATCAGCTCTAACAAGCGCAACCACAAATCCTTGTTCTTTTTATCTTTAAATCCTTTTTGTACCCATCCGTAGAGCCATTTTTTTTCAATAGGGTCTATCACATATTTTGAATCAGAGAAGATGGTTACCGTTTGGTTAGGCTTGGTTAAAGCCTCTAAACCCTTAATTACAGCTAACAGTTCCATGCGGTTATTGGTGGTTTTGCGATAGCCGCCAGATAGTTCTTTATAATGTGCGCCCGAACGTAAAATAGTGCCATAGCCGCCCGGACCCGGGTTTCCGCTCGATGCGCCGTCTGTAAAGATCTCGATCATTATTTTTAGTTCGTTATTAGGGATTGGCAAATGCAATAATAGCATTATCCAACCTGGATTTGTTTTTGCGAAGATGGCAATAATGATGCAAAAACTAAAGAAACAGATTAGTGACCGATTAAAGCAGGCTGGGCTTTAGCGTTATAAAACGCGACTGGGGACAATATACAATAGGGACCGCTGTTATAGTGCAAAAGCTAAAAATACCGCTTAGTGCAGAGTGAATTTATTTGTACCAAGCAAAATAGAATTTAACTATAGCCTCCCCCGTGCCATTTACCTGGCCTGTAATGCCTGGTTAATGGCATGAGGGTAATTATTTTGTGCGAATGATTTGATAAACAACAGGGCTTCGTGATTTTGATTACGAGCGGCCTCATTGCCTATAGCATCAATTGTTTCGAGACGTTTGTAGCCTCTTATAATCGACAAGGTTTCGGCATCGACAGATAAAAAGCCCATAGACCAATCTGGAAAGGCATGGGTTTCCATTATCCCCTCGGTTATTATAGTTAAACCAAAATGGCGTTTATCCTTGCAAATGGAATTTAACAGTTTATCAATCACAACCTTATCCCCTTCTATGGCTTGTATAAAGGTACCTTCGTGATAAAGCAACACACCTGTGATACCAAGCCTGAAATTATTATTGCGGCTTTTGATTAAAATTTCTATCAGATCTTCGTCCGTCATTAATCTGGCGGCTGTGCTGATGTAAACAACGTAGTACATAAATTGCAATAAGAGTTTACAGTAGTCAACAAATAACGGACCGGTTTGTGTTGATTAAGTAAACAATTGTGATGTTATTAGCTTTGTTTAACGGATTAATGACGAAAAGAATTGCCATACTGTTTTTAAGAAGCTGCAGATGATGGTCAATAGGTATTTACTTAGCCCTGCTGGTTAAATAAAGTAACCGGTGCATCAGTAAATTTACCTCAGGATAAGCCAATATTTTATAGTTGGCACGGTATTACTTAATTGAATATGTTTTTCTTTTTTAACCGTAGCGAGTTGCCTATAACTACCACATCAGAGAAAGCCATAGCAAAAGCACCGAGCATCGGGTTAAGCATGCCAATGGCTGCCAGCGGTATGGCCACTATATTGTAAGCAAATGCCCAAAACAGGTTTTGTTTAATAGTGATGAGCGTGTGCTTGCTGATCTGTAAAAATTTAACTACCGAATGCAGATCGGTATTTAACAAAATCACCCTGGCCGATTGTATAGCTACCTGGCTGGCATCGTTCATGGATACGCCTACATCGGCCTGGGTAAGCGCAGGGGCATCGTTTATGCCATCGCCTATCATCACCGTTTTGCCTTTTTGTTTGTAGATATCTATCACCATCAGTTTTTGCTCGGGCAGGTTTTCGGCGTGCACCTCATCAATCCCGATGGCCTGGGCTACCTGTATGCACTTGCTGTGTCTGTCGCCGCTGAGCAGTACCGGGATAATATCCATTTTTTTAAGTTTCGCAATCAATTCTTTAGCGTCGGGCTTAATTTCATCGTCGATGGAGATTTGTGCCAGCAGCTGCTGATTTCGGTATAAAAACAAATTGAAATCATCGGTGCCCGGTTTGCTTGTGCCCGATTTTAAACCCGAGCCCAAAAAGTAATGGTTACCATCAATATCTTCGGCGCGCATACCCAGGCCTTTTTCTTCGCTAACCGATTTGAGTATCACCTTTTTTAAAGGCAGGGATTTTAACTCTTTCACCAGCGATTGGGCAATGGGGTGATTTGAGCGCTCCTCGATGGAAAGGATCAACCCTCTCACTTTTTCTATATCGTCCGTTTCGGCTTTAATTTGGCGGATTTTAAATTTGCCCGTGGTTAAGGTGCCCGTTTTATCAAATACTACATACTTGGTATTAGCTATGGCTTCAATAGTATCGCCACCCTTAATCAGTATTCCGTTTTTAGCCGCGCGCCCTAAGCCCACCATTACCGCCGTTGGTGTGGCCAGGCCCATAGCACATGGGCACGAAATAACCAATACCGCTATGGCATTCATTAAAGAGTGTTGAAAGCCGATGCTAAACACCCAATAAGTTATAACAAAAGTAAGCAGTGAAATGCCTATTACCGCCGGAACAAATATGGCCGCCACGCGGTCGCCTAATTTTTGGACCGGTGGTTTGGCGGACTGCGCCCTTTTCATCAGCTCGATAATTTGCGCTAATATGGTGTTTGAGCCCACCTTGGTAGCAATCATCCGGATATTGCCGCGCTGAACGATAGTTCCGCCTATTACCTGGTCGTACTTTGTTTTTTCGACAGGGATACTCTCGCCGGTAAGCATTGATTCATCGATAGAGGCATCGCCCGAAAGGACGTCCCCGTCAACCGGAACCTTATCGCCCTGGTTTACCAGCAGGATATCGCCGGGGCGCACATCCCTCGCGCTGATTACTTCCGTTTCGCCGTTAAGCAGGCGGGTTGCCTTTACTTGCTGAATCTTAACCAGGTCTTTAACAGCCGATGTGGTTTGGCTAACGGATCTTTTTTCTAACACGTTGCCCAATAGCACCAGGGTGATGATAGTAGCGCAGGTTTCGTAAAAAAGGTAATCGGGGCCTAAATTCTGAAAGGTGCCTATCAAACTGTAAATAAAAGCCGAGCTTGAGCCAACAAATATCAGCACATCCATATTGGGCACGCCACCTTTGATGGAGTTAAAAGCGCTTTTGCCAAAATGCAAACAACCCAACGTAAATACCGGGAGGCATAAAATTAACTGAACAATGGGGTTATGCAAAAAATGCCATGGCAAAACCATGTGCAGCAATAAAGGGATGGTGAATATGAGCGAGAAGATGAATTTGTTTTCAACCTTCTCGTAAAAGTGTTCGTTGTTGATATTGATATCTTCAACCACTTTAAAACCGAGCCCCTCAATATTTTTTATCACATCGGGCACTACCGACTCGTCGACGGTGGAAAATTTGACCTCTTCGCTTGCAAAATCGACAAAGATGTGATGAAAGCCTTTCTTTTCCAAAAGCTTATGTATGGATAACGCACAATTATTGCAGTGCATTCCGGTTACATTGAGTTCAATTAATTGTTCGGCCATAGTAACAAATTTACCCATTTGCTTAAAATCGATCTAAATAAAATAGTAAACTTAATGTAATATTAAAAAAGTACTTGATTTTAGCCGGAAGATTTTTACCTTTGCAATCTCCAAAACGGTAGATGTAGCTCAGTTGGTTAGAGCATCGGTTTGTGGTACCGAGGGTCGTGGGTTCGAGCCCCATCATTTACCCTTTATGGGGCAAGGTCTTTAAAATAGATTTTTGCCCCATTTTTTTTGCCTGTAACTCCTTGTTTTTCATATATATTACAGACGCAGCCTCGTTCATTTTCGTGGTTCGACATCCCCCCTCAGAATAGGTCAATTTTTCAGGAAAAAGCATCCCTACTAAGTATCTTTGCCCCCCAATTGTCGAATCATCAAACCACCTATCCAGCATTTCCAGGTTCAAAATCGCTTTTTCTGCTATCGGTTTGATGTTTAAAAGGTTCGAACTTTGTTCCATAACCGTGTTCAGCTTCGCTTCCAGCCTTACCACCTGTTCACTAGCATCATCTTTTACCTTGCGAAATTCGGCCGCATCGATCTCGTCTGATAGCATCAACTCCCTGGCTTTATCAATTCGGTTGTTTTGCTCATTGATGTGTTGTATTAATTCTTTGCGTTCTTCCTTGATAGAACGTGTCTGGTTATTGTAGCAGTCCGTCACGGTTTCGACAAATAGTTCTGAGTAACCTTTACGCGGTAAAAACAGCATCAGTTCCTCCATAAATGACTTATTGACTTCCTCAGCCCTAAAGCGAACGCCACAGGCAGAACGGCAATGGTAATAAACCCGGTAAGTGGTACGGCCTTTGGAAGCACTGCCGGTTAACATTCTTGGACATTTAGGACATTTCAAAAAGTTGCGCAGTGGCAGATCCTTTGGCGTGGCTATCGCTAATCCATATACTTTCTTTCTACCATCCAGTACGTCCTGTACTTTATAGAATAACCCTTCTGAAATCAGCGGTTCGTGTAATGCCTGTACCAGTCTTGCCGGTTCATCTTTATATTCTGCCAACCTGATCTTTCCGCAGTAAGCAGGGTTTCTTACGCAGGTATAAAAGTTGTTCTTACTGCATTTAATGCCTTTTTCCCGCATAGCGTGCAATATTTGTTCGCCTGAAAAAATACTTTCGCTCAATTGCTCGAATACCCATTTCATTACCGAGGCTTCCGGTTCTTTAACGGCAATATACCTGGAACCGTTTTCACGCGCCTTATTGGCATAGCCCAATGGCGCTTTACCCATCCATCGTCCTTCTTTCTTGGCCTGCCTGATGCCGAAGAACGTATTCAATCCCCTGCGGTCATTCTCAATTTCAGGGGTAGTCAGGTAAATGGCCAGCATCATCTTGTTTTCCGGAATACTCATATCCAGAGGCTGCTCGATAGCCTGCGGATCAACACCCAGTTTTTTCAGTGTGGTGATCATTTGGTAAGCATCCGATGTATTCCTGCTAAATCTGTCCCATTTGGTAAATAACAATAAGTCTGTTTTGTGCTTGTGTTTTTTGAGGGTAATGAGCAGTTTTTTCCATTCCGGGCGATTAAAGGTTTTTGCGGAATGGTCTTCAAAGATGACATTGCGTACTTTAATGTTCTGCATTTCACAATACTGTCGGAGAACGTGTTCCTGGCTTCGGGGCGAATACCCCTTTTGTGCCTGTTCGTCCGTACTTACACGGACATACAAATCTGCGGTTTTCATAATTTTTTTCTTTAATTCATAATTTCCTGTTTTTGGGCGAAATGCCATTTTTCTGCCTTGAAACGCTCAAAATGGCTTCCGATACAGACAAGTTACTCAATTTATACAGGAAATCCAACATCTGTTCAGCCGTCTCTAAACTGATATGTGTACCGTGTTTAGCCAATATTTCCATTGCTTTTTTAGGTGTCACGGTACGTTTTTCTTCTCTTAAATAAATTTCCATAGCTAAAATTTCGTAGTCAAAATTCGCTCAACCCAGCGATTGTTCGTCAGTACTACTGATGGATTTTTTCTGTGGCATTTTTATTTGCCAGTACTACTGATAAGCAGATTTGATGGCATGGCATCTTTGATCATTCATTAAATGATAAGCCAATGAAAGATCATAAAGACCCAAATGTAAAAGGCCGTAAATACCACGGCAGCCCTTACCTCAAACTGAAAAAGGTAGGCCAATCTCCCAGGCGGGAAATCAAGCAGCGATTAAGATGCGCGGTGTCGTTTGGTTATGCAATTCAGTTCGATCCGGCTGCCGGTTAACCATAATTTAATAACAATTCATTCGATCATTAACCAAAGTTTTACAGCACTTCGGAAGGCGCTTCTTTGTAGCCCGCGTGGTCTAGGCAAAGATGTATTTTTGCATGCGCAAAAAATCTTTGCCGTCCTTCCGGCCGGGGCATCACTCGGAACTCGTGCTGCCTGAACTTTATATAAGTGAAGTGTATGCCTAGAAAAAAGACGGAAAACCCCGAAGAATTACTTAGTCATAATATCATTATCCGGGTAACTGAAAGTTTGTTCAACAAGCTGGAAAAACTGCGGAAAGAAAGCGGGGTATTGTCCATTGCGGATGTGTGCAGGAAGATTTTATTGAATCAAAAGATCAAACTGTTCACGTACGATGCGACCATGAACCCTGTTATGGAAGAACTGGCACTGATTCGTAAAGAGCTTAAAGCCATCGGCATCAACATTAATCAAATCACCAGGCATTTCAATGCCGACAAGGTGGAAACACATAAAGGTTTTTATGCTTTGAAAGTGGCGGATCAGTACAAGAAAGTTGATGAACGGGTAGAAATCTTGCTGAAGATCATTTCTAAACTGGCGGACAAATGGTTGCAAGAATAAGCACAGGTAAAAGCATAAGAGCCATGCTCTATTATAATGAAAATAAAGTGGGCGAAAATGAAGCGAACCTGATCATGGCCAGCGGCTTTGCCGGGGATATTGAAAGCATGAGCGTGGGACAGAAACTGCACCGCTTTACCCACCTCACGCAACTGAAGCCGAACGTCAAAACCAATGCGCTGCACATTTCTCTAAATTTTCATTCAAGCGAGGATCTAAGCAATGCAAAACTACAGCAGATCGCAGTGGCCTATATGGAAAAGATCGGATTTAGTGATCAGCCGTTTTTGGTTTATCGCCACCACGATGCCGCACATCAGCACCTGCATATTGTGACCACCAACATCACTGCTGCGCGTGAACGCATCGACCTGCATGATATTGGCCGTAAATTATCAGAACCAGCAAGGAAACAAATCGAGGAGGATTTTAAGCTCATCAAAGCGGAAAGCAAAACATTTAAAATGGAGGCGGCTATTAAAGCTGCTGATATCAAAAAAGCTAAGTATGGTCATCTGCCGACTAAACGTGCGCTCAGCAACGTGATAACGGCTGTAACGCGCGATTATCGGTTTACGTCCCTTGCGGAATTGAATGCAGCTTTAAAGTGTTTTAACGTGGTGGCGCAGCGCGGTGAAGAACATACGGCCATGTTTCAGAAGAAAGGCCTCATGTATTCCTTACTGGATGCTAAGGGCAATCCTGTTGGCGTGCCCATTAAAGCCAGCGCGTTTTATACCAAACCTACTTTCAGAAACCTGGAAGTAAAATTTGAACTCAACAAGGGCATCCGGAAACTGTATAAAGGAGAATTGGCTAAACGGATCGATAGTCTGTTTGATAATTACAGGGAAATAACCCTATCCAAGTTTGAAACGGAAGCCAGACAAGCGGGCATTACGGTTAATTTCCGCCGTAATGATAAAGGGGAGCTTTTTGGTATCACCTATATTGACCATAAAAACAAGACGGTTTTTAATGGCAGCGATCTGGGCAAGGCTTACAGCGCAAAAGGCATTACAGAAAGATTGGGCAAGAGCAACCGCCTGGCAAGGACAGAAGAACAATTTATATCCCGACCGGCACAGCGGGTAAGTAAAACGCAGAAAAATGAGCCGACTAATTATTTGAAACCCATCAAACAGACGAATTTTTTGGCGCAGGCCTTAGCGAAAACGCAGCCGGATTATGGCTCGGGTGTGCCACGGAAAAAGAAACGCAAAAAACGGAATCAGCAGCAACAACAAGAATTAACCTTATAAAGCTAATCATATGAATACAGGAGAAGATACGCAAGGATTACGAAAGATTATTGATCTGACCAGACTAATTAGCCTGGCTATACTAGCTATACATTTTTATATCATCTGCTACAAGGCGTTCCTATATTGGGGCTGGACAGCCGATCTCACCAATCGTTTAATTGGCAACCTGGTGGGAACAGGATTGTTTACCGGCATACTAAAACCCAAACTGGCGGCATTGTTACTGTTAGTAGTTTCCCTGCTTGGCGTAAAAGGCAAAAAGGACGAGAAAATCAAAAAGAACAGTATTGTTGCCTACCTGTCCTGTGGCTTACTGGCTTACCTGCTTAGTCCGCTTGTGTTCTACCTGCATAATGGCACAACCTTTACAGCGGTCTGGTATATCGGCTTATCGCTTGGGGGTTACCTGCTTATTTTAACCGGCGGCACCTGGCTATCGCGGCTAATCAAAATCAGCCTGACTAAGGATGTTTTCAATACTGAAAACGAGACCTTTCCGCAGGAAGAACGACTATTGGTAAATGAGTACTCTATCAACCTGCCGGCAAAATATAGGCTAAAGGATAAAATCAGGGATAGCTGGATCAACGTCATTAACCCGTTCAGGGGATTGTTGGTATCGGGTACGCCGGGCGCGGGTAAGTCCTATTTTGTGATCCGGCATATTATCGACCAGCACATCAAAAAAGGTTTTACGATGTTCCTGTATGATTTTAAATTCGATGACCTATCTAAGATCGCTTATAACAAGCTGCTGCAATACCGGCATCACTATAAAATCCAGCCAGCGTTTTACCTGATTAACTTTGATGATTTAACCCGTACCCATCGTTGTAATCCGCTCGATCCGCTAAGTATGGACGACCTGACCGATGCGACCGAGGCCAGCCGTACCATTATGATGGGTTTAAACCGCGAGTGGATCAAAAAGCAAGGTGATTTCTTTGTAGAAAGCCCGATCAATTTTCTAACGGCTATCATCTGGTACCTGCGAAGATACAAGGATGGTAAATATTGTACTTTGCCACACGTTATTGAATTGTTGCAGGTAGATTATGACCCCTTATTCGCGATTCTTAAACAGCAACCGGAAATACAGGTATTGATCAATCCGTTTATTTCTGCGCATCAGAACAATGCCAAAGCGCAACTGGAGGGACAGGTCGCCAGCGCAAAGATCGGATTGGCCCGTTTATCTTCTCCATCCCTTTACTATGTGCTGAGCGGGCATGATTTTACACTGGACGTTAACAATCCTGATGAGCCAAAGATTATTTGCGTGGGTAATAATCCGCAGAAGCTGCAAACCTATGGTGCGGTGTTATCACTTTATATTTCTCGTATGATTAAGCTGGTCAATCGCAAAGGTCAACAAAAAAGCAGCCTGGTATTTGACGAGTTCCCGACTATTTATTTTAACAATATGGATAGCCTGATTGCGACTGCCCGCAGCAATAAGGTAGCGACTACCTTGGCGGTACAGGATTTCAGCCAGTTAAAAAAGGATTACGGAGCGGAACAGGCGGATGTAATTACCGGGATTGTAGGCAATGTGATTAGCGGGCAGGTTACGGGCGACACAGCCAAAACCTTAAGTGAAAACTTTGGCAAGATCAAGCAGGAAAAAGAAAGTAGGAACATTAGTGGTTCGGACACATCTTTTACTAAATCTACGCAAATGGATTATGCGATACCGGCATCAAAGATAGCTGCTCTTTCTTCCGGTGAATTTGTGGGCTTCGTTGCTGATAACCCGGAGCAGAAGATCGCGCTCAAAATGTTTCACAACGAAATACAAAATGACCATGCCGCCATAAAACGGGAAGAAGAAAATTACAGGGACATTCCTGTTATTGAAAAAGTTACTCAGGAGGATGTAATGGCATGTTATGAGAAGGTCAAAAAGGAAGTGGCGAATCTGGTAAAGTCGGAACTGGATAAATTGAAGCCGGAGATCGAGCCTGCTCACGAGAAGAAAAAGCCAGTAAAAAGGAAAAATGTTCAGCACAACGTTAAGTCAGCTGGGAAGCGAATTAATCAAAAAAAGAAGGATTATCCTGAGCAAACAATTTCTCTGTAAACATTTCAATCATAGGTTAATCTGTCACTTTTTAAAGATTTTATAAGTAACATTGCCGTAAATTTTGCGTAAATTTAAAGCAAGGGAACAGGTAAATCATGTCGAAAGCGAGCCAATATTTATTGAACGAGGAGCAGCTGTTTAAGCAACTGTCTGAGGGCGATGAACGTGCTTTCGAATCCATTTACCGATATTACAGTTCACGGCTGTTCCCTTTTGTTGACCGGATGGTTCGTTTACCCGAACTTACGGAAGAGATCATACAGGATGTGTTTATTTTGCTCTGGGCAAAGCGTGAACAGTTGGTAGATGTCAGCAATAAGTCGTCTTATATCTTTCAAATGGCGAGCAATAAGACGCTGGATTACCAGCGAAAGATAGCCAGTAATAAGCGGTTATTGGAAAAAGTTACTTATTTATCCACAGAGCTAAGTAACGAAACCGAAGAAAAAGTACTTTATAACGATAGCGCTGCCGTACTGGAAGAGGCTATTAATTTACTACCGCAGCAACGAAAGTTGATTTACCACTTAAGCCGTGTGGAAGGCTTAAGCCATGAGCAGATTGCTGAGCGGCTGGATATTTCAAAAAGTACTGTTGCCAACCAAATGGTATCTGCGATGAAGCACATACGTACATTTATGGAGAAGAGAGCAGACCTGTTTTCCTACGCTGTTTTCTATTTTCTTACCCGAAAATAGCGCGAAATTAAATTCCCATTATTTTTTTGTTAAAAAATCGGTATCGCGAATAGTAGTTGCGTTTGAGTACTTACGTCTTAGAGATAAATGGCGACATTATTCACTTATAACACAATTATTAGATAAGCTATGGCGGAGAACGAATCAAATATTGCCTACCTTTTCAAGAAGCTTGCCGACGGGACTGCCAGTAAGGAAGAGTTAGCGGCTTATTTTGAACTGACTAAGGATAATAGCTTAGATGATAAAATTACAGCCCTAATGCAGGCTGAGCTCAAAAATAACGCTACACCTGAAATTCAGGATACTGAACGGATTGACAGGGTTTACAATAATATCGAGGCTGCTATCAGAGTTCAGCAACCCGCTATTAAAAAATCAAATTATCCTTTCTTCAAACGCTGGGCGGCAGCGGCAGCTATTTTGATAGTAGCTGGTGGCCTGTTCTATTATAGCCAAAACAAACCTTCAAAAAACAATACCCAATTGGTCGCTAATGATGTTGCACCGGGTCATCAGGGTGCTACGCTGACTTTAGCTAATGGCAAAAAAATCATATTGACCCAGGCAATTAATGGGAAACTAGCCAAAGAGGCTGGTGTGACCATAACTAAAACGGCAAACGGGCAATTGGTTTACCAAGTCGAGGGTACAACAGAAGTCAATAAAGTAAATACGCTTTCCACCGACAATGGAGAAACGTATAAAGTCCAATTACCGGATGGGTCTGAGGTTTGGTTAAATTCCGCATCAAGCCTGACTTATAATACCAATCTTAATGAAAACGGAAAACGTATGGTCAGCCTGACTGGTGAGGCCTATTTTCAGGTGGCGAAAGATAAAGCCCACCCTTTTATAGTACATACCGAAAAGCAGGACGTAGAGGTGTTGGGTACCCATTTCAATATCAATTCTTACAAGGATGAACCTGCTATAGCTACAACTCTTTTGGAAGGTTCCGTAAAAGTTACTTCAGGTACTTATAAGCAAATCATCAAACCCGGCGAGCAGGCGGTTAATAATGGGGCTGGAATTAAAGTGGCCGTTGTTGATGCAGATAATATCACAGACTGGAAAGATGGCGACTTTAATTTAAATCATGTGGATTTTAGGGTTGCGATGCGAAAAGTTGCCCGTTGGTACGATGTGGAAGTGGTTTATGATAAATCAGTACCGGAGGATATAGAAACAGGTGGCTGGATTTCAAGGAAACAAAAACTATCGGCTGTTTTGAAGTTCATTGAATCTTCCGGCTTGGTGCATTTTAAGGTGGAAGGTAAAAAGATATACATCTCAAAATAGTTATAAAAAACATCATCTCCTATGAAAAGATTATTCACAGATTCATTCACAGCTAAACCATTCAGAAGATGATAAGATATTTACGACGATAAAGCTTCGGTTTAAAACGAACGCCGGAGGCCTCTTGAGCACAATAGCAAAACAGACCTAAAGCGAAAAAACCAGAAGTGCTACTAACACCCCTGGTCGCCGTTTGGACAATTAATATGAAATCAACTGTTTAACCGCAGTATGCCCAAGTTTCGAAGCAAGAGGCAGCCTGCATAAACCAAACTAAACAAATGTATAAATTTTATACCAGGAAACTCGGTGTATCTGAAAGGCTATGCCACAAAATATGGCTGATTATGCGCTTAACCACCGTTATATTAATAGCATCACTTATTCAGGTTAGCGCCGCGACTTTTGCGCAGCGTATTACTCTAAATCAGCGCAATACTCCGCTGGAATCTGTTTTTAAGGAAATAAGGAAACAGAGTGGCTACGACTTTTTCTATGATGGGAAAGCAATTAAGCCCAATCAGCGTGTAAGCATTTCCGTTACCGACGTATCTGTAGAAGATGCTTTACGATCAGTATTAAAAGATTTGCCCTTTACATACGAGATCAATGATAACCGCATAACTATCAGGAAGAAAGAGGAACCTTCCTTTCTTGACAAGGTCAAACCTGCTTTTGATCCTATTGATGTGCATGGGCGTGTGGTGGATGAAAGTAATAAGCCAGTTGCTGGGGCTACTGTTAAAACAAAGGATGGAAAACAGGCAACATTAACGGACGTTCAAGGTGTTTTTATTTTGAAAAATGTTAATGAAGGAACAGAAATGTTAATAAGCTTCATTGGTTATAATCCTAAAGAAGTTTTAGCTGCAAAAGACTTGGAGATTATTCAATTACAAGTAGCTACTTCAAAACTTGATGAAGTTCAAATTCAAGCTTATAGCATAACTTCAAGAAGGCTAAGCACTAGCAATATTTCTACTATTAAAGCTAAGGATATCGAAAATCAGCCTGTTAACAACCCAATGTTGGCTTTAACTGGACGAATTCCTGGCTTGCAAATCGCGCAAACAAATGGCATGCCTGGTTCTTCTATAAACATTAAAATTCAGGGTCTAAATAGTATTAATGCAGGTAATGCCCCATTTTACGTACTTAATGGTGTTCCATATATAAGCCAATCATTGCCTACAACTAATGGTGGGCCTCTTAATACACTTGGAAATATACCCGGAGAAGGTGGTTCAATAAACCCATTAAGTTTTATTAATCCTAACGACATAGAAAGCATCGATATATTGAAGGATGCAGATGCTACTGCAATTTATGGATCTCGTGCTGCAAATGGAGCAATCTTAATTACTACCAAATCAGGAAAAGCCGGCAAACTAAAAGCGGATTTTAATGCGCAGTCAGGCTGGGGACAAGTTACGAGTCGGATGAAATTATTAAACACCGAGCAATATTTGATAATGCGGCGTGAGGCTAAAGCAAATGATAATGCTGGTCTTGGTTCAACTGATTACGATCTTAACGGTGCGTGGGGAAATATTAATCAATATACCGACTGGCAAAAAGTCCTACTTGGTCACACATCCAATTACAAAAATTTCAACGGGAATTTATCTGGGGGAAGCCAAACCGTAAGTTTTTTAATTGGAGGCTTTTATAGATACGAGAATTCGGTTTTTTCCGAAAATTTAAGCGATCGAAAAGGAGGAGTAAACTTAAACTTAAACACAAACTCTTCGAATAAGAAATTTAAGCTTTCGTTTACTGCAAATTACTTGGCTGACCAAAATAAGTTACCGAGGCTTGACTTAACGAGCACCGCTTTAACTCTTGCACCTAATGCACCAGGACTTTATAATCCCGATGGGACACTAAACTGGCAGTTAAATTCTTCTGGGGCGTCTACTTTTTTAAACCCATTAGTTAACATTACTTCGCCCTATCGAGCGAACAGCCAAAGTTTGGTTTCAAGTAGTAATATTTCTTATCAAATCATTCCCGAATTGAGAATTCTTAGCAATTTCGGGTATAACAGATTACAAATTGATGAATACTCGCCAGCACCCTCATCAACAGTTCCCCCTGCTGATCGGGTGATCTACACCCGAGTAGCGGATTTTAGTAATAGCGCACAGTCTTCATGGATAGTGGAGCCCCAGTTGCAGTTTAATAAGCATATTGAAAAAATAGGAATTGATTTCTTGGTAGGATCTACTTTGCAACGTACATCGGGCATAGGGCAAACTATACACGGTTCGGGTTTCATCAGCGATCAAACCATGGAAAGCCTTTTAAATGCACAAAACATCACAATTGAGAATGATGTTTATAATAAATATAGCTATAATGCTTTATTTGGTAAGCTTAATTTAAATATAGATGATACTTATATTTTGAATTTTAGCGCCAGACGTGATGGCAGCAGTCGCTTTGGGACCAATAACCTTTTTCATAATTTCGCTGCAGCAGGTGCCGCCTGGATATTTTCTAATGAAAATCTTGTAAAAGACAATCTTAAATTCTTAAGCTTTGGTAAGATCAGACTATCGTATGGAACGTCAGGTAATGACCAAATCCCAGATTACTCAACCTTAAGCCTTTTTCAAGCTGCTCCGGGTACCTATCAGGATGCTAAAGGCGTTTATGTAAATAGTCTTGCTAACCCCTATTTGCAATGGGAGGAGACCACTAAAATAAGTTTTGGCTTAGACCTTGGCTTTTTTAATGATCGATTATTGCTGAATGGGAACTATGCGAGAAATAGATCCAGTAATCAATTGTTAGGATACTCGTTACCAGCAATGACCGGCTTTTCATCTATAACTAGCAATTTCCCCGCGAAAATTCAAAATACCTCTCTTGAATTTAGCCTTAATAGTACAAATATCAAAAGGCAACGATTTCATTGGACAACTAATTTAAACGTTACCATTGGGAGAAATAAGCTTCTTGAATTTCCAAATTTATCACAGTCATCTTACGCAAACACGTTAATTATAGGGCAACCAATATCTATTCAAAGATTATATAAATTTCATGGGGTCGATCCCTCGACCGGCGAATATACGTTTTTAGATAAAAGTGGAAATATCACAACGTCACCCAATTACAGTACGGACCAAATTAGCTTCTTCGATAACACTCCCAGATTTTATGGCGGTTTCCAAAACTCATTAACCTTTGGAAATTTAACATTGGACGTCTTTTTTCAATTTGTAAAACAAAAAGGAGTTGACTTAGGGATGGGTGGAATTTCTATTCCGGGTGCTAAAAGAATGAATCAACCCTTATATGTACTTGACAGGTGGCAAAAACCAGGTGATCAGGCGTCTGTTCAAAGATTTAATTCAAACTCGGCGCTTCTTGGTACATATTTTAATATGAAAGGAAGTGACGCCGTCATCGGCGACGCGTCATATATAAGGCTCAAAAATATTGCTTTGGGCTACGAGTTGCCATTGAAATATGCTCAGCGGCTTGGGGTAAGCCAAATGAAGGTGACAGTTTCTGCACAAAATATCTTGACGTTTACAAATTACAAGGGACTTGACCCCGAAAGTGGCGCATACAGCCTCCCTCCTTTAAAACTTATAGCATTAGGAATTAACATTAGCCTTTAAAAATGAAATTAGATAAAATAACTCATATATATAATACCGGAGTATTATATATACTACTCATTGTCATATTGGTAACTATACCTGGTTGTCGGAAATTAGTGGAAATCGAGCCGCCGACAAATAAAATAACGATCGAAAATGTTTTTAATGATGATGTAACAGCAGCTGGGGTGATGACCGGGATGTACTTAGACATGAGTACAACTCCCTTGTTAAGTGGCTCGCAGAATTTCAATACGCTATCATTTTGGGATAGTCTTTCGGCTGATGACATGATTTTGTGGGAAGGTTCAATAGACAACACATTGATTGCGGTTTTCAAGAATAACCTTTCTGGCAATATAGCAAACGATGGACTATGGTACACAAGCTACAATCATTTATATACCTGTAATCTTGTTATTGAAGCCTTAAATAGTACAAAGTCGGCAAAGTTAAGCCCCGCTGTTAAAACTCAGTTAATGGGGGAAGCCAAATTCATGCGGGCTCTATTATATTTTTATCTTGTGAATCATTTCGGTAATGTGCCGTTAGCTCTAACGACGGATTACACTAAAAACAGTTCATTAGTAAGAACTGACAAACAGGCTGTCTATGATCAGATAGTAAATGATGTAACTGAAGCAAAAAGCTTGCTTAGTTCATCATATTTAAGTGGTGCTTTACAACCTGGCACAACAGAAAGAGTACGTCCTACTAAATGGTTAGCGGCAGCACTTTTAGCAAGAGTTTACCTATATGAGGGTAAATGGGCCGAAGCCGAAACAGAAGCTTCTGTAGTAATCGATCAATCTTCCCTATATAATTTAGTGGATATTAATAGTGTGTTTTTGGCAAACAATCAGGAAGCAATTTGGCAGTTTCAGCCCAATGTAATAAATAATCTGAATCCGTTAGATGGCGTCATTTTCAATCTAACGAATACTGGATTGAGTGACTCTCATCCGGTTTATTTAAGTTCAGATTTGCTAAGTAATTTTGAATCTTTCGATAAGCGCTTGCTTAATTGGACGAAATCCTATACAGACAGTACTGTAAGTCCTGCTAAAACCTATTATTTTCCTTATAAATATAAAGTTGATGATAATGTCACCCCAACCACAGAATATCAGACTCTGTTCAGGCTTGCCGACCTTTATCTAATAAGGGCTGAAGCAAGAATTAATCTTTCGAAGATTCAAGGTCGGGATGATCTAAACATGATTAGATCTCGTGCAGGTGCATCTTTAATTGTCAGCTCCGATTTTGCATTTTTAAAAGCTGCGATATTAAAGGAAAGAAGGCTGGAGTTCTTTACAGAGATGGGACATCGTTGGATGGATTTAAAACGGACTGGAAATATTGATGCTGTGATGAGTGTTTTTTCACCTGCGGAGAAAGCCTCAACTTGGCATTCATATCAACAGTTATTCCCATTATCCAATAGCGAACTGGGACGAGCTCCGACCTTAACTCAAACTCCCGGATATTAAGAAGGAAAAATTCACGATTGTACAACATGTAGTCGAAGTTTGGAAACATCAGCATTTGCTGGATTTTCAAGCTTCGGGATGCTAACCCCATGTGTGTAGTGTCCTATAGAATTAACGTGCTCATGACAGTTTTTTTATATCAAAAATAAATTTAAAGCATATTAAATGAAAAAGGTCTTAATTCCCATATTATTATTGTCTTCTTGTTTCTGCACCGCACAAGGCATAAAGTTTGAATCCGAAGGCAGTGTTCCATCGTTCAAAAACAATCAAAGCAAATATTTTTTTTTAGACTGTTATGCAGATTGGTGCATACCATGCAAGCAGATGGATAATGAAGTGTTTTCAAATGAATCAATAGGTAAGTTAGCCAATAGTAGCTTCGTTTCCTTTAAACTTCAAATGGATTCTTCAAAAATAACAAGAAACTATAGCACAATGGCAAAAAATTTTACCGCGATGCTAAAAAGCACCTATAAAATTAAGTCGTTGCCTACTTTGATTTTTTTATCACCCGAAGGGGAATTGGTTATGAAAATTGAAGGGTATAGAAGCAAAATGGAGTTTTTATCGGATTTAAACAAAGTATTAAGTTTAGACAGTAATTATTATACTAAAATCACTGCCTTCCGAGAAAGACGACTCAATTTAGACAGCTTGGAGAAATTGGCTTTAACGGCACAGAAAAATGATATCAGAGACGTATTAGTCAAAATTGCGGAAGCATATTGTGAAAGGGCGGTCGCTGATAAATTAACAATTGAAAAACAAAGTAAAATTGGTTTAGAGTTGTTATTAAATTTTGATGTCGATATCCCTTACAATTATTTGAAATTGATTGCTAATAATGAGTTGTTTATCGATTCTACATTTAAAAATAAAGGGCGAACAAGAGTCTTTTTGACAGAAAGAATTTATTTAAAAAAAATTAATAGACAAATAGAAAAGGCCATTGCGTCCAAAAGTCAGCCCAAAATCCATGACCAGATTGACGAAATAAGTAAAGATTTTAACTTTAGTATTTCGGACGAAATTTTTCTTAATGCAATGGCTTATTACAGCCTCCAGATAAAAAATGACAAAAATTACACTCGGTATATTTGTGACAAAATAGACAAATATTCGTCAAAATATTTGACCGGAATGCCGCTTGTATTAGTCTTGAATAATACAGCTTTTGACATTTTCCATAAAAGCAGCAATAAAAATGAGCTTAATCGCGCTGTAAGGTGGTGTGATCAGGCGCTCAGTTTGGTACCAGAAAATGAGTCTTCGGCGATTCTCGATACCAAATCAAATCTCATTTATAAGCTCGGTGATAAAAAGCAGGCAATTAGCTTAGAAAAGAAAGCAATTTATATTCAAGAGGGCTACAGTGAAGCCAAAGCGAACTTATCAAAAATGGAGAAAGGAATACGTACTTGGTAGTTTTCGTTACTCAAGTGACGTCGCACAGGTATTTGAATTGAACTTCAAAAATATAAAGGAATGAAAACGAACATACTTATTAGGCAAATAATTGTCAGGATTTCCGTATTGTGTTTATTTGTCTTATTTGGTTCCAATAACATAACCGCTCAAGAAAACATAGTCGACCCGATTGCAAAGTTTAAATCTTTGCCTATGGGCGTCGGTAAAACGATATCGTTTACAACCAGCGAAGGCAGCAATATGGATGTAGACATATCTCCAAATGGGAAGTTGATTCTTTTTACTTTGCTTGGCGATATATATAAGCTTCCTATCACTGGCGGTTCAGCAACTCAAATTACTCGTGGTATGGCAATGAATTGCTCTCCTGTTTGGTCACCTGATGGAAAAAAAATAGCTTATATAAGCGATGAATCAGGTGGGTATGGCCTTCATATTATGGATACTACAGGAAAATCTAAGCGATTGCTCACCAAAGCCAAGCTCCCTTTGTATGCAAGATTTAATGCGCCAAAATGGACACCAGATGGACTTGCGGTATCTGTCGATCAAATGGTGTATCCATTAATTGGAGGTGAAGAGAGATTGCCAGACTCTAATATGCCTGTCGACAGTTTTATAGGCTTTTCATCTGACGGTTTATTTATGTACTACTCAGATTTTGATCTTAATGGAAACACAATAATCATAAAATACAACAGAATAAATTCAGCGAAGACGATAATATATACTGCAAGACATAAGCAGGATTTTTCAAACGTAAGAGTATCACCAGATGGACGATGGTTGACATATATTGCTGAGAAATTACAAAGGCCCACAGATAGTTTAATGATATATGATATCTCCAATAAAAAAGAACGTTTATTA
Source organism: Mucilaginibacter paludis DSM 18603 (assembly GCF_000166195.2). Lineage (NCBI taxonomy): Bacteria > Pseudomonadati > Bacteroidota > Sphingobacteriia > Sphingobacteriales > Sphingobacteriaceae > Mucilaginibacter > Mucilaginibacter paludis. The sequence continues at coordinate 2,451,402 of NZ_CM001403.1, read as the reverse complement.
GCCTCCTTAGGAATTTTTTCTCCAGGAGGGTTAAGACATCAACATTACTCATTCTCCTCTGATTCTAAAAAATTACTTATTGGGTATGGGGGAAAAATTCGGGAAATCTCAATAGAAAGCGGAGAACAAAAAGTAATACCATTTTCAGCAAATGTCAATTTTGATTTGGTTGGCGAGAAGATTTATAATACTCATCGTCTATTACATGATTCTTTAAAGGTTAATTATATACGGGACGCGAGAAGAAGTCCGGACGGATCAACACTTATTTTCTCGGCCTTAGAACACATTTATACCATGAGCTATCCGCATGGGATCCCAAGAACCCTTGTCAACCAAGACCAGGCTCAATTTCATCCAACATTTTCTGAAGATGGTAAGTGGGTTGCATATGTAACTTGGAGCGACAATAAAGGTGGACAAGTTTGGATAGTATCAAGCAAAGGAGGTAATCCAGTCCAAATCACAAAAATCTCAGGTCAATATTCATCACCGTGTTTTTCGCCAGATGGTAAATACTTAATTTTTGTGAAGGGAGAACCGCATTTAGGTGGCCGAGAGACACCTGGTGAAAATGGAAAATTGATACGTTTATCTTTAAAAGATAAACATTGTGAACAGTTGGCGGATAGCATTTCGTTATATAATAATCCAGTTTTCTCATTTGATGGAAAGTCTGTCATATATAAACCGCGACAAATAGATAATTCATCTGTGGAATCAAAGTTAGTTGTAAAAGATTTACTCACTCATAAAACATCGGACTTTGCCGTTGGGATATATGACAACGAAAGTATTAAACCGCTGAAATCGATACCTTCTCCTGATGAACATTACATAGTATATTTAAAAAACGAGTCTCTATATCTTGTGCCAAATCTAAAATTGGGCAGCCCCCAAGTAATAATAAATAGCGAAATGAATCTGCCAATTATTCGTTTTGCTAAAAGTGGCTTTGACCCCGCGTGGGAAGATCACGGAAAGAAATTATCTTGGTCTTACGGGAATAAATATTTTAATATTGATCCTCAAAAGATAATTGATGCAGCGACTTCCTTGTTGAACGCCAATCCAAGTGCAAAACCTGATGGACAACAATTTCTCGATGTAGACATTCCTGCAGATCAAGAAATTGAAGTCAATCTTAAGGTTCCAAAGTTTTTCGCTAAGGGAACGGTTGCACTAAAAAATGTGAGGATTATCTCTATGAAAGCAGACGAGATTATTGATAATGGGACATTGATCATTGAGGATGGTATTATTAAGAGTGTGGGAGCCGCTAATTCGATAAAAATACCTAACGGAGCAAAAGTGTTTGACTTATCTGGAAAAACTGTTATGCCAGGATTAGTCGACTTGCATAGCCACATGCCCTTACCTGTTGAGATTTACCCTCAGCAATATTGGGGAATGTTGGCAGATCTCTCTTATGGTGTTACCACGGCTCGTGACGTATCTTCCAGTCATGATATGTTTGGATATCAAGAGTTGATTGAGGCGGGACAAATGTTGGGCCCAAGATTTTATTCAGTCGGGTGGGCAATAAGACCTAATACATATCCAAGACTTTCCAAAAATGAAGCAGAAGTGGTTATTGAAAACAGAAAGAAAATGGGAGCGACAGTAATAAAGCAATATGTATTGTCTTCGAGGATTCAAAAGCAATGGCTTTTAAATGCCGCAAGGAAGCAGTCGTTAAATGTTACAAATGAAGGCGCAAGTGATTTATTAGAACAGTTAGCAATGATAAAAGACGGCAGTACGGGTATTGAACATAATCCAGATTGGGGAGATATCTATGATGATGTTATTTCATTGTACGCTAAATCAGGAGTTTTCCTTGATCCTGTTTTTCAGTATGACAGTGGCAAAGCCTATATAGACGATTCACCAAGGTATTATTTCGAATTAAAATATTTAAGGGATACTGATTCGAAATTTTTGAGATTTACTGATAAATTAAAATGGGCAGCAGTATTTAAAGAAAATTTAGCTAATAAAAACCGGGTAGACACTATAAATCCAACATTCATTGCAGAATCAAGATATAATACTTTGATGTCAAAAAAGGGAGCAAAAATTGTGATGGGAAGTCATGGTGAGGACTTAGGAGTAGGTGCCCATTTTGAATTATGGGCTTTGCAAATGGGCGGAATGTCTAACCTTGAAGCCATTAGAGCGGCTACATTGACTGGAGCAGAAGGACTTGGAGTACAGAATGACATAGGTTCATTAGAAGTTGGTAAAATTGCCGATTTAATTATCCTTGATAAAAATCCATTGGATGATATTCATAATACAAGAGCCATAAAATATGTAATGAAAGATGGAATTCTTTACGATGGCAATACATTGGATATAACCTGGCCATTCAAAAAGAAATTTTGCATCAAAAAATTTGAAGCAAATAAATGAAATACTAACGTACCAATAAATTTGCTTAAGAAAGACAACCAATAAACCCGTGTAAATATTGTAAAGTAACGAACTGAGGGGTATTGGTAATATAGAGCAGATTTTGTAGCCTTCGGGCAAAAGAAAAGATATGAATAACATTAGTAACGAAGAGTTGAACAAGTACCGGAATGACACATCAGGCTGCTCTGGCGTGGTGCATTTTAACAATGCAGGCGCATCGTTGCCGCCGGACGTAGTGATCGACACCGTTGTGGCTTATTTAAAGGAAGAAGCGACTTACGGCGGGTATGAAACGGAGTACAAGAACATAGCCCGAATCGAGGATACTTACCGTCTTATTGCGGAACTGATCGGAGCCGGTAAGGATGAGGTAGCCATATTTGAAAACGCCAGCGCAGCGTGGGGAACAGCATTTAAAGGGTTAACCTTTGAACCGGGTGACGAGATCATTACCTGCGAGATGGAGTATGTAACCAATCTGATTGGATTATCAGATGTCAGAAAGAAAGGTGTAAAGGTTGTGGTGATCAATAATGATGAGTTTGGCAATTTCCCCTTAGCCGAACTGGTCGATGCTATCAATCCGCGAACCAAACTGATTTTGGTAACACATATCCCGTCATCAGGAGGCGGTATCCTGCCAATTAATGAGATCGGTAAGATAGCTGCCAGGTACGGCGTGCTGTATATGGTCGATGCCTGCCAGACTGCCGGACAATATCCTATTGATGTTAAAGCGATCCAGTGCGATATATTATCCGCAACCGGCCGCAAGTATCTAAGGGCACCAAGAGGAACAGGCTTTTTATTTGTAAAAAAGAGCGTTCAGGATAGACTATCACCTATTCTGATGGACTTCCTTGCAGCAAGTAATGTCAGCCTGGACGGTTATACCTTACGCAGTGATGCACGCCGCTTTGAACTTTATGAGAAAAGCCGCGCACTCACTTTAGGCTTAGGCAAAGCTGTCGAATATGCACTGAACATCGGTGTGGACAGGATCTGGCAGCGGGTGCAATACCTGGCCGATCTTACACGAAGCGAGTTTAGTAGCATTCCCGGTGTTACGGTTCATGATATCGGCAGTGAGAAGTGTGGTATCGTTACTTTCTCGGTTGCGGGAATTGATAGTATGCTGGTCAGGAATAAACTGGTAGAACACGGTATCAACGTTTCTTTTGGGGGTGCCCAGGCAACGCCGATCTATATGGAAAAGCACCAACTTCAAGGTATAGTCCGGGCTTCACTTCATTATTATAATACAGAAAACGAGATATACAGTATGTGCAGCCTGCTTAAACAAATAGCAAAAAGCGACAGCACAGCCTCCGTTTTGACGGAATAATTTAACAATAACATAATACAACCGGGCTAGCGCGGATGCGGCCCAAAAACGTTCTTTATTTTATTATATATAGCTATGCGGATTTTTCATAGATTTAATGGACTTATTAACTAACTGATCTTATTATGGCGTTCTACTTGTGTGACGATCCCAAACGGGATATTCCAGGGGGTGTCGTGGCCAATATCTATGCCCACGAAAAGCCCCGCTTCTTCGCCATAATGATGACCCTGAACGAAGATACCCCGGTATCTAAGATCAACTATTCGGGTACCACAGTTACATTCCGCCATTTTATCCCAGGTGAAAACGAACTCGCCCACTACCTTTTAATGGTCAGCGATAATATCGATGGGGCAAAGTATGAGGAACTGGCAGAGAAGCTAAAACAGGCAGTGGAATGGTTTGTCAGCATTGTTGCGGACGAAGCCGAAGTCGAAAAGATTGAGCACATGTTCCTCGATCCGATCAACGAGAACCTGAAACCAGCGCAGCTGATCAAATTCGGAAAGACCGGTGAGCACCTGCTTAACTTTGGCATGGGTGCCAAAGGTTTTAAAAGCGAAGAGGATGCTTTGCAGTTCATGCACAAAGAATTCGGCATATCGCAGGACAGGCTGTTTTTTGAGCGTATGGTCAATTTAATCGCTTAGGCAGCTAAACGCTGAAGCTTCCAATATTGCGGCAGCAGATCGGACAAACGCTCTTTAGGCGTATGCGCAATGCGATTCAATACATCGGCCAGCCAGGCTTCCGGATCAATACCGTGCAACTTGCAGGTGCCGAAGAATGAGTACATAACAGCGGCATTAGGCGCTGATTCATGGCTGCCGGCAAACATCCAGGACTTCTTGCCCAAAGCGATAGGCCGAATGGCCCGCTCCAGGCAATTGTTGTCAATAGATAACATACCATCGGTCGTATAAAGCATGATCCCATCCCACAAGCGAAGTGTATATTCTATTGCCTTAGCCATAGGTGAATGCTCCTTTACCTTCGTTCGTTCGGTGGTCAGCCACTGGCGGAATGCACTCAGGATCGGTACGGCATACTTTTGCCGCATCTCGGTGATCTGGTCAAAGTCCAGTCCCTCGGATCTGCACTTTCGCTCGATGGCATATAGCGGGTTGATAAAGTTCTTCAGCACATAGAACGACCGTCGTTTGTCAACGTCCCTGGCATTGAAGTAATATCGCCGGGTATGTGCAAGGCAACGGCCATGCTGGATACCATCCCGCTTACCGATCTTGTTATAACCGGTGTAACCGTCCGTATGCAGGTAGCCTTTAAAGCCACGCAGCACATAAGCGATGTCGTCAAGCCCTCTGCCTTTTAGGTATTGGAAACCGACGATGTTCAATAATGGGTTCATCAGGCCCAGGATCTGCCCGCGGTGTGAACGTTTGCCCTGTTTTTTGGATTTATCCAGTACGGTCAGGCCGGTTTCATCACAATGCAGGATGCCGCTCTTTACCAGGTCGCGCAGGTGCAAACGGTGCAGTGCAGAAAGTGCGCCCGGAACAGCGTTAGACCAATCCAGTAAGGTAGAATACGGTACCCGCACACCAGCCTGCGCAAACTTGTTTTGCGTGCGCTGTACGGGTGAATGGTACAACCACCGGTCAATAGCCAGTTGAACACTTACCGATACGTCTGCTTTGCATTTCATCGGACGTGCAGGCAGTTTTTCGGTAATATTCTCAAAGCGCAGGTTCTGTTTATCTTCCCGCATGTAGATGTAGCGGATGGTTTCCTGTATCTCGGTCCAGGCTTTGTGATAAACCAACCGGCGCGAGGTTTTGGTACCGATATGGCGGACACCTTCAGGAATGATATCCAGTTTGATCACTTTGGTTGTAACAGGCAGATTTTGTTCCAGTAAACTTGGAACAGGTGTTTTTTCGATCTTGGCAAAGCCGGTCTTGTAAAAGACCTCTTTGGCTTCGGCCAGTTCTTCGTCGGTAATACCATCGCCAAACACATCGGGCAGTTCAGCGGGTTCATGCAGCTTTTCACTTTTACGGCCATAAAGGTCTTTTTTAGCTAACCTTTGGCCGTGACGAACCAGGTCAAGCTTACCCAGATCTTTTTGCTGTTTAGCGATCAGCCGGTCTTTCGTATCGATCTGCTGCTGGAAGTCGGCCAGGATAGTATCCTGAATGGTTAGCTTAGAAGAAAGGGCATCGCAGTTCTGCTGCAAAAGATTGGCAAGGGCGGTTTGTTCCGCAACCATTTGTTCCTTTGCGGCGAGTTGTTCGTTAAGTTCCCTGATAGTGGTTTGCAGGAAAGCATTGTGATCAGTGAGCCTGGTATTCTGTCCTTCAAGAAAAGAGACGTAGATATCTTTCGCCTGCTCTCTTTCGAGTGCATCGTTCAGTTGTCGGTTAGACAGTTTTAACTGCTGGCGCAGCGAAAGGTTGTTATTCAGGCTCAAATGTATCAGCTACGGATGGCCGCAAAACAAATACTATGCAAGCATAGTAAAAAGCGGATTTTATCCACTTATCCACAAAAAAGGCTGAACCTAAGCGCTTTTTGCACCTACAACGGTTAGGCCCTGGAGTAACGCAGTCATGGTTACCGGCGATACATCGATGGCTTTTTGATCAGGATCAAAGCCGGGCAGCTTGAATGCTTCCTCTTTACGCCTGCCATAAAGTATGGTCACCATCTGGTTATTGTAAAAGAGGGCTTTCACACAGGTGCGCTGCTTATTGAAGAAAAAGAACAGGATGGGCTCGTCATCGCCATACTTACCCAAATGCCGGAATACAAGCTGGCCGAGGCCGTCAAAACTCTTGCGCATGTCAACCGGGTCACGGAAGATCCGGTACTTCAGCGTGGTGGGGAACATAACGATTTCGTTCATCCTTTCAGCGATCTAAGGTAAGCGGCCGGAACCTGGTGGTAAAGTTCAATATCACCGATCTTGGCAAACAGCGCAGGCTGTTTCTTTGGCCCCGGTTTTTTAGGTTCATCGCGAATGTTGGGGTTAACGTTTACCTCCATCAGGCCATCGTCGGCCAGGTCAGGATAAAACTTTTCTACCCAGCTCTGCACGGTTGGTTCATCAAGATCTTCGATGGTGCAGAACTCGGCAAGGGAATATCCCGACTTAAAATATTCATCAAGTAAGCGAAGGATATCCGCTTCAGTGAGGTTGGTGTTATTCGGCATAAAATAGGTTTATACCGCAAAGCTATATATAATACGGGGGCGTCGGTTCGCTCCCTAATCCGTGACTTTACTAAATATTCTGGATTTAAAACTTAGATGCTGGAAACCGTGCGCCAGATTGATTACAAAACACGATTTTTTACACCCATTTTCTGTAAGCTTTTCAATTATAACTAAAATAACTATTAACAACATGAAAGCAAAATTATTATGGCTTGCATTTCTGACTTTGTTGTTCCCATATCGGACAATTGCTCAAAAATCCTATAGCATTCAACACATAACAATTCAAACCCGTTGGATCAAAGATGTATCAACATCTAACGCGTTAAATGACTACCCAAGGCCACACATGATACGCGCTAATTGGATGAACCTGAACGGGCTATGGGATTATGCGATTACCGCAAAAGATGCTGCAAAACCAGTCGATTTTGACGGGCAGATCTTGGTGCCTTATCCGCTGGAATCGGCTTTGTCGGGTGTGAAAAAAGCGCTGCTTCCAAATCAAAATTTGTGGTATAAACGCAGTTTTGAAAAGCCTCCGTTAAAGGCAGGCGAACGGTTAAAACTAAACTTCGGCGCGGTGGATTATGAGGCTACGGTTTTTGTCAATGGCACCGAAGTAGGCAAACATGAGGGCGGTTATTTTGAATTTAGTTTTGATATTACCTCAGCGTTGAAAAACGGCTCAAATGAAATTGCCGTAAAGGTATTCGATCCGACTGACCAGGGAGTTGGCCAACATGGCAAACAAGTATTGAACCCGGCTAATATTTATTACACGCCGACATCGGGTATCTGGCAGACCGTATGGCTGGAAACAGTTTCAGTTAACGCTGTAATTAACTTGGTGATAACGCCTGATATTGATAAAAGCTTGCTAAACCTTGCAGTGAACCAAGACGATAAAATAGATACCCAAGTCGAAGCAACCGCATATGAAAAAGGTAAGAAAGTTGCTGATTGGCATAATGGTCATATCTTAATTCCAAATGCCCATTTATGGTCACCGTCAGACCCCTTTTTATATGATTTGATAGTACGGGTAAAGAAGAATGGCAAAGTAGTCGATGAAGTAAATAGCTATTTCGGAATGCGCAAGATCGGTATCGGTAAAGATGAAAAGGGTTTAGACAGGATCATGCTGAATAACAAACCCTACTATAATTTAGGCACTTTAGACCAGGGTTTCTGGCCAGAGGGTTTGTACACTGCACCGACAGACGAAGCTTTATCGTTTGATATCAAGGCCATCAAGGCCATGGGCTTTAACACGATCAGGAAGCACATCAAAGTAGAACCCGCGCGTTGGTATTATTGGGCGGATAAGTTAGGAATGCTCGTTTGGCAGGATATGGTGAATCCCAACCAGGGTTTGCCGGAAGGTAGTAAGGCCGCTTTTGAGCGGGGTTGTAAGCAGGAGTTGGCGCAGTTGCATAATTATCCCTGTATCACGACCTGGGTATTGTTCAATGAAAAATGGGGACAATATGACCAAAAGCGGCTAACCGACTGGATTAAGGAAACCGACCCGAGCCGAATATTGAACGGGCATAGTGGCGAGCTGCTTTATGTCAACGAACAATTAAGGAGCCCTAGCCCTGATGCTTACGTAGATGCGGATATGACCGACGTGCACGCTTACCCGGACCCGATGATGAGTATTAAACAACCCGGCAAGGCTCAGGTTTGCGGTGAGTTCGGTGGCATCGGCGTTTTCATCCCCGATCACCAATGGCTGACTGGTAACGCATGGGGTTACATCCAGGAGAAACCGGCAGCACTCAAAGCCAAATACACCGTCATGCAGCAGCACCTACAACTATTCCAGCAGGAGGGATTGTCCGGTAGCATCTATACCCAACCATTTGATGTGGAAGGTGAACAGAACGGCCTAATGACCTACGACCGCGAAGTGATCAAAATACCTTTTGCAGAGTTACGGAGAATCCACAGTAAGTTGAACCCGGATGTGAATTCCCCAAGTTGGATGGCGAATCTGGGTGACGTTGCTGCACAGGATGCGGACCTGACCGAACCCGGATTGAAATACAGCGTCATGCTGGATGATTATATTAAAGGCAACCGGGATGCGGCGTTCCTTAAGAAAATGGCGATGATGGCGACACAGGCCGGTGATAAACCAGGTGCAGTGCTCGCGGGAAATGCTTACATCGCCAGTTTAAAACTACCATTGAGCGACGAAGATATCCAGAATATCAGCCAATTTACTAAAAGCACCAAAGATCCGGGTTTTGCTTTAATGCAAAATGATGCGGATGCTTTCAAAAAAGTAATAGGTGACCGCCAGTTCACAGTGAACATGATGAACATGATCTTCAAAGGTGAACTGGAGCCAATGCTCAATTCCAGTGAAAGTCCTGATTGGAACGCAATTGAGGTAAAAGCTAAAACATATGGTGCTGCGGGTGAAGAAATCTTCTTACGCGCCAAAACAGTGGCTTTGTACAATAAGCAAGATTGGTCGAATTATGTTACAACAGCTAATCAGTACCTAACTAAATATGGGAAAAATATCAGTGAGCAAGAACAGACGACTTTTCAGCAGGCCATTAACCAACACAAATAAAATTAAAGTAATAATACTTACCGTTTTACTGCTGTATACAAGAAACAATGATGCAGGAATTGAAATCAGCAAAATCGCTACCACGAAAATGATCAGACTGACTAAACTTATATTAATCGCCGTCGGGACTTTAACCTGCTTTAACGTGTTTGGGCAACAAATTCCAAATTGGCAGAACAAAGATTTGCAAAAGGACATTTTATTCGGTATCAGTACAGAAAAAGCCTATTCCCTGCTTCAAGGCAAGAAAGCTACTAAAATTACGGTAGCCGTTATTGACGCGGGTATAGATACCATACATGAGGACCTGAAAAGCATTTTATGGATCAACCCTAAAAAGGAAGCTTTTGATAATGGCACTTACGGCTGGAGCTATCTCGGTTCACCAAAAGGCAACGTTCACTACGACAACCTTGAGGTCACCCGCCAGGTGCGGCAGTTTGAACAACGCGATACCAGCAAATTACCGGCATCCGACCTACTGGCTTACCATGCCGAAAAACAAGTGCTTCAAAGACAGTTGTCAGAGGCGCAGCGCATGGTTGATGGAATGGGCAACTTTCGCCGCATTCTTGAAAGTGTCGTTCAAAAGATAGGTAAACCCGAACCAAAGTTAGCCGATTTCCAAACGTATCAGCCATTAGGGCCGGGCGAAACCCAGGTCTGCCAAACCCTGATAAAAGTCCTCACGGAGAAAGATGATTATAAATCTTTTAAAGAAGAACAATTAGACAGCCCCATGGAGCACTTCAAAGTGCAATCGGATTATCAGTTGAACACGGGATACGATCCCAGGATTATTATTGGTGATGACTATTTCAATAGCAAGCAACATAAATACGGCAGTTCCGATGTCATGGGGCCTGATGCCACACATGGCACCCATGTAGCTGGTATAATTGCGGCTGTAAGAAATAACGGAATTGGGCTTGACGGAATCGCCGATAATGTTCAAATCTTAACCGTTCGTGCTGTTCCTGACGGTGATGAACGGGACAAGGATGTGGCAAATGCTATCCGCTATGCAACTGATCACGGTGCCAAGGTTATCAATATGAGCTTTGGTAAGGATTATAGCCAGGATAAAAAAGCAGTAGATGAAGCTATTCAATATGCTTTAAAGAAAGATGTGTTGCTGATCCAGGCAGCGGGCAACAGTAATAAGAACATCGATTCAGCAGCTAATTTCCCCAATAGGAAATACATTAATGGAAAGATAGCTGGTGCATACATTGTTGTCGGTGCTTCTGGATTAAAAGATGATGACCACCTTAAGGCTGGTTTCTCTAATTATGGTAAAACATCAGTTGATGTTTTTGCGCCTGGTGTCCAAATTTATTCGACCATTCCCGGCTCCAAGTATGCTTATTTCGACGGTACCAGCATGGCCTGCCCTGTTGTATCAGGATTAGCAGCATTGATACGAGAGTACTACCCCAAGCTAACCGCTTTGGAGGTAAAAGAAATTATCTTGAAAAGTGTTGTAAAAAGAAGTGCCTTGACAAATTATTGCATAACCGGTGGTGTCGTAAACATCTATAATGCACTGCAATTAGCGGAAAAGTATCAAAAATGAAAGCGGAAAAAATCCTTGTCATAGGAGCCTGCGGCCAAATAGGAACTGAATTAACCATTGCGTTAAAAGCGAAACACGGTAATGATAGTGTACTTGCCGCTGATGTCAAACTGTTAAACGATGTGCCGTTCAATCTGCGTCCATACGTCAAACTAAATGTAATGGACAAGTTAGAGCTGCGCACATTGATCCTTAAAGAAAAAGTCACTACGGTTTACCATTTAGCTGCAATGTTATCAGCTAATGGTGAAAAGCAGCCTTTGGTAGCCTGGGATTTAAATATGCAGGGCTTGCTTAATGTGCTGGATATCGCCAAATCTGATCAGCTTAAAGTATTCTGGCCCAGTAGTATTGCCGTATTCGGCCCAACCGGCCCGAAGGCTTTTAGCCCGCAGCACGCGATCACCGAGCCTTCAACAGTTTACGGTATAAGCAAAGTGGCTGGAGAGTTATGGTGTAAATATTATTTTGACCAGTACGGGGTTGATGTTCGAAGTATACGCTATCCGGGATTGATAAGTTATTCAGCACCTCCTGGCGGCGGCACAACCGATTATGCGGTTGATATTTTTCACCAGGCCTTGAAACACCGTCAATACACCAGCTTTATCAAAGCACATACAGCCTTGCCGATGATGTATATGGCAGATGCGATACGGGCTACGCTGGAATTAATGGATGCTCCGGCCGAAAAGCTAACGGTAAGGACAGGTTATAATGTACACGCTTTAAGCTTTACGCCCGAACAATTAGCGGTCGAAGTCGAAAAGCAGTTACCAGCATTTAAAATGTATTACAAACCGGATTCCAGGCAATTGATCGCGGAAAGCTGGCCTGCCAGCGTCGATGACCGTCATGCCCGGCACGATTGGGGCTGGGAACCTCAATATGATTTGAGTGCGATGGTAAACGATATGCTGAAGAATTTGAAACAACAATTACAATACACATGAGCTTTAAAATCGGAATAGTGCTCATTGTAGCCTTTGCCATTTTTATCGCTTATAAAATATCCAAAGACGATGACCAGGACTAACAAGGGTCAGCGTTGCCGGAACTCCGTTCTTTATACACAGTTAATAATAATTAGTTAGTAGTTAGTTAAAAAAGTGAGCGCATCCCGGACTGATCGCCGGATGCGCTTTTTCATTCAAATTCTATTCGTCTATGTGAAATCCTTACGCTAATACTTTTATTTCTATCTACCAATTCTAAAAATCTAAATCTATGAGAAACCATGAAGAGATCATTAAACGTTTATTTAAACTTTTATGCAGTTATAAGATACAACCCGAGGCGTTGAGGGAATTTTTGCAGGCAGTAATGACCGGGCGCTTATATCCCGAGCGCGAGATTTTGTATGAACACAACAGTACGGTGACTGATGCCATTTTTGTTTCTGATGGCTTTGTGGCCTGTTATGGTTTTGGCGAAAATGGTGACAGGCAGGTTGCCGGCATCTATGGCAAGGATTCGATCATCGCTAGTAAAAGCTTTACCAGTGAGCAGCCTTCGGCTTATGAATGGGTAGCGCTTCCCGGCGCTTACCTGATGAAAATAGGTTACAACCACATGAAAACGGTTTATGCTACTTTTCCTGATGCCGAGGAACTGGCAAGATTGGTGATGGCGGATGCTGCTGATAAAGATTTACAGCGCGTTCACCTGTTGAAACGGGATGCGGAGTCTTTGGTTTATGAATTTTATAAAAAGGATTTCCCGGAGTTTTACCTGCCAGGTGGGCTGATGGTGGATTCGGATGTTGCTTCTTATCTTTTGATCAGTGAAAGCACCTTGCGCAACACCAGGGCGAAGCTAACCAAGGAAGATAAACTCCCTTAAAATAAGCCGTTTATAATCAGGTGATTACTTGCTTATTAGTTAAAACTTGCTTTGGAGTCACTTTTTTAGAGGCATGGTTTAATAACAATTTAAGAACTTACGTTCTTACAAAAACTTATTATGAAAACCATACTTAAATTAAAATTCCATTTGACAATAAACAGCTTAACTGGAGCAGTCTTGCTGCGCTATCTGATAAGCCCTAACTATTTTCTATCTTTACAACTGGTTAAAATTGATAATACGAAACAGACATAAGTCTTTAATAATATAGAACGATAGCGTTCACTAACCTTCCGGACAAAATAAAGCCGCTAACTTTTGAATCGACCAAGGAAGACAAGTGTAATGCCTGCGTTAGCGCGGGCTAGCCTTGTTTTGGAGTCGGGGTACTTAGCGGCACCTTTTTGTCCGGACATGGCGACACCCTCGCGAACGCAGGTTTGCTGTCGGTTAGCTGCTTCTCCGCAGGTTAAAAGGCGCATTGATCTGACTACCCCATCTGAATTTTACTGTGCTACTCTCCATGCGAATAAGCGGTTATTAAATTAATCTTATTAATAATCTTAAACTGCTTATGCGTACGATCAAAATTCAATTACCTTTAATTTCCTGGATATTTATCCTGCTTGATATTTCCCTTTTCTGTTTCCAGTTTATTCGTGTTTATTTCCATCCCGGTGAAGGCAGGCACTGGCGTGCTACGATGTTGTGTTTACTGATCATTATTTACAATTGTATTTCGGGAAACCTGTCGGCGCTCTGGGTACATATCTCTATAAATGTGGCCGTTTTATTTTTGGTAGTTTACCTTTTAACTAAGAAAGTTAGGGATGTCTCTAATAATAAGGCGGAAGAACCGCCGGCGGAAACACCGGACATCCCCTTTCAAATGCTGGAGATTACGGAAGCGATGGCGGTGGTTTTCCTGGAGAACTGCCATCTCTTCCAATTTACGGCACGAGAGATCGATGTTTGTCTCTTGCTTGCCAAAGGAATGACCTATACCGAGATCGCGGAAACGTTGCACATTTCTAATTCAACGGTCGATTCCCACACTCAAAAGATCTATAAAAAATCAGGGGTCAATAGTAGGGTCGCCCTGCTCAATAAATTCTACCAAAAACCGGGACAATAGCACGGTTTTTTTTATGGGGATAATCCCTGAATTGTCCCCTCTCTACGCTGTTTTGACGCGTGTCTGTTACAAATCGTGAACTTTCACTATTGTTTTTTTATGGGATTTGAACGCACATTTGGCAATAACCAATACGAATATGCCTATGGTCAAATGATACTCGTTCTGCTGATTTTCTAATGGTAGCCTCCGGGCGTCAGCAGGTTTATTTAAATCATCATATATGCGTAAAAACAATTTCAAAGTGGCGTTTCGTGAACTGCGGGGCAAGCTGAAAGTGATCTCTGGTAACGATGACCTGGGTCTGGTGGAAAAGTTCAACGAGGCGATTGCCCTGATCAGGGAATACTTAAAGGATGTCAGGACTTCGGTGCTGGCGAATCCATTTAAAGAGAAACTGGAACAGATCTATTTTTATAAGTTCGAGAAACCGGAGTATTATGCTTTAAAGATCTACCATGTGGCCTTGTATACCCTACTGTCCCAGAGACCGGCAGGTCCGCCGGATATCCTCCGCAAATTCTACCTGGAGGAACTGGAATTTATCCTGCGCTATTTTAATCAGCATGCTTTTTATTATGAATACTACCGTTCGGGTTTCACAGAAATGGATGAAGCTTTGTTTATTCCAGGTGCGGTCATGGCTTCGCCTTTACTGCATGATGTGCCGGAATTAGACCCTGATTACTCCACCAACGGGGATTACCTCTTTTCCAAATTTATCGCCTATGAAATGTTGCAGGAATATATCCTGAACGAGCTGTCGGCGCTTGACTGCCCGGTTCCGGGCGTCGGCAACGGCATTATGGGCGCTACGGGTATGCCTGCGATTGCCGGTAAAAAATGGTTTGAATGGACGGGCGAATTGATCAATGTGGTGGAATTGGGTTATGGGATTTATCTCTCTAAACAGTTGAATGACGGGAAAGCGACCCTGGCGGAGATTTTCCGCTGGTTGAATGAAAGTTTTGGCTTGAAGATCGTCAACCCGGCCAATAAGCTGGCCGAGATCAAACGGCGCAAAAGGATTTCGCGCACGCATTTCTTCGATTTTTTACAGGCGGCTTTTATTGCCTATCTGGACGAAGACGATGCGTTTGACCCGGATGAACTGTTGGGAAATGGCCGTTTAAATTAGTGTTAAGGCGGTTTGAGATTTATTCATCAGTACTACTGATAAGCCTGTTTCCGGCTTCCTGACCTTTGATTTTGTGATCCGGGGGCAATGGAGCCGCCGGAATAATAAACAACAATCTTATGTTAAAATCATTTTCATGGCCGGACTTTTTACTGGCCGCAAGCGTGTTCAGCCTGTTTTGGTTCCTGGTGATCGGGCTGCTGTTTTATCGTAAAGAAGTCTTCGGCTTGTTGTCGGGCAGTAAGGCCGATGCCGAACCTTTACCGCATAGCTGGCAAAATGAGGTGGAAGAATTTGAGGATTCGTCACCGGATGATCTGATGGGCAAGTCTGTTTTGGATGAAGGCGTAGCATTGGTATCAGCGGAGGATTTTTCTTTCGTGGACAAGGACGAACAGCTTGGGCTGCTGGCAGATGTGCAGGAGGAAGTGAAATCCATTTGCAGCATCCTGGAGAAAGAAGACGGCGGTAAGGAGTATTTCCTGTCTCTTTTCGCCCTGGTAAAAAGCAAGTACCCTGCGGTTGCTTCCAGTCCGGCGCTGTCCGCGATCAATGCTTTTATCCGGGAGCATGTGCCCTTCTTTTTGTCCGATGATGAACTGGACAGCCTTTGGGTATAGTTCTTTTGGCCTTTTTTAATTGCGGGTCGGGTTTGGTTTCCATTCCGAAAAAACAGGCGGTACATCGAGGTACTGCCGATTTGGAAAACTAAACAAAGACAGCATGATGAAAAAATTAAAAGTTCAGGTGAAGCCTGAAAGTGTACACAGCAGGAAAAAGCAATTGTTTGTCAAAGGATGGCTATTAACGGTAACGCTTTGCGTGTACCAGATGCTTTGCAGTGTGACTGCTTATTGCCAGGACGGCGCGGCAGGGATAAATGAAGCGACCAATAAGGTCAAAGGCTACTTTGATTCAGGTTGTAACCTGATGTATGCCATTGGCGCGGTTGTGGGCCTTATCGGTGCGGTGAAAGTGTTCAATAAGTGGAATGCCGGCGAGCCGGACACCAATAAGGTGGCAGCGGCCTGGTTTGGCTCTTGTATCTTTTTAGTAGTAGTAGCTACGGTACTAAAATCCTTCTTTGGAATATAAGTCGGATTAATGATTCACAGATCATGGCAGGCGGGGCGCAAAGCCTGGCTAAGAATGGCGCTGCGGCTTTGCCTGCCGGTGATCTTAAAATTTTACGTAAATGAGTACAGTATATCAAATTAATAAGGGGATTAATAAACCCATAGAATTCCGGGGCCTATACGGCCAGTATATCGCCTACCTGGCGGTCGGGCTGGTCGTACTGCTGCTAACCTTTATTATCCTTTACCTGCTGGGTACCGGCCTGATGGTCATTGTGCCGCTGGTATTTGCCCTGGGTGGCGGTTTGTTCTTTTCTGTCAATCGCCTATCTAAACGCTTCGGTGTTAATGGCTTGGAAAAGTATATGGCCAAACGTGGGCTGCCGAATTATGTAAGGTTCAGTTCCAGGCGGGTATTTACGACGCTGCGTTCGTCGGGAAAGGTGGGCGTATGATAGAGATCGAAAAAATACTGCCGGTCTGGAAAGTAGAACGGGATGCCATGATCTCCATGTCAGGCGATATCACGTTTGCATGGCGGGTGGAACACGCCGAAACGGGTACGCTTTCGCAACAGAATTTCGAGGCGCAGCATTTGGCCATGGTAAAAGCGGTCAGGGTGTTGTTGCCCGATACCGTGTTGCATAAAGCAGACTGGTACACTAAAGGTAAAGTAAAGGCGGATTTCGTGCGGGCAGGTGATGGTGTATTGTCTTTGGCCTCGGAGCGGTTCTTTAACGAAAGACCGTACTTAGACCATGAGTGTTTCCTGTTCATTACCTTAAAGCCGCTGGCTCGTAAGCTGTCATCTTCAGCATATGCCAATATCCTGCGCAAGTCGATCTCTCCTGTGGAGGTGAAAGATGAAAAACGCTACAAAGATTTTGTTTCGGCCTGCGGGCAGTTTGAGCGGATCATAGCGGACAGCGGCTTGATGAGTATGCGGCGACTTTTGGAGCCGGAATTATGTGGCACGGCTAACACGGCGGGTATCATTGAAAAATACCTGTTCCTGTTACGACCGAATCAGCAGCCGGTGATCAGGGACATTCATTTACGTGATGGCTTGCGGGTTGGTGACCAGCATTGCGAACTGTATACCTTATCGGATGCTGCCGACTTGCCTGCCTTTTGCGGGAGTCGTATCAACTATGATAAGTATTCCACGGACCGCAGTAAATACAGTATTGGGTTTGCTTCTCCGCTCGGACAGTTCCTGGACTGTAACCACATTTACAGCCAGTACCTGTTTATTGGCGATGCCCATAAAACGATCAAGGCGCTGGAAGCGAAAAAGCTGCGTTTACAATCGCTATCCGCTTATTCCAGGGAGAACGCGATCTCGCGGGATGCCTGCAATGATTTCCTGAATGAGGCCATTGGGCAACAGCGCCTTCCGGTCAAGGCACATTTTAACGTTTTGGCTTGGGCGGATAATGTTTCCGAGCTGGCAGAATTGCGGAATAAAGTAGGCTCTGCTATGGCTTCGATGGATGCGGTCTGTAAGCAGGAAACCGATGGCGCGGCACAGATTTGGTTCGCGGGGATGCCGGGAAATGCGGCGGATTTCCCGATGAATGACACCTTCGACACTTTTGCGGAGCAGGCCGTTTGTTTCTTCAACATGGAAACGAGTTACCGTTCCTCCATGTCGCCTTTCGGCATCCGGCTGGGCGACCGCACTTCGGGTTACCCCTTGCATGTGGATATATCAGATGAACCGATCCTTCGGGGCTGGACGACCAATCGCAATAAATTTATCATCGGCCCGAGCGGTTCGGGTAAGAGTTTTTTTACCAATCACATGGTGCGTTCTTACTACGAGCAGGGTGCGCACGTCGTTCTGGTGGATGTAGGCCACAGTTATAAAGGGCTTTGCGACCTGATGGGCGGCTATTATTTTACCTATTCGGAGAAATCGCCCATCCGTTTTAATCCTTTTTATATCGCTGAAGGCGATACGCTGGATACCGAAAAAAAGGAGAGCATCAAAACTTTGCTAATGACGCTTTGGAAAAAGGATGACGAAAGCTATACCCGCTCAGAGTATGTGGCCATATCCAATGCGCTGACCCTTTATTATGAGTATTTGGGTTTGCATCCTGATGTATTCCCTTGTTTTAATTCCTTTTATGAATTCCTGATGGAGGAATACCTGCAAGTGTTGGAAGATGGTAAAGTGCAGGAACGAAATTTTGATGTCGATAATTTCCTGTATGTACTGAATCCTTACTATAAAGGCGGTGAGTTTGATTATTTGCTGAATGCCACCAGTAACCTTGACCTGCTTAACGAGCGCTTTATCGTTTTCGAGCTGGACGAGATAAAGGAGCATGCCATTTTGCTGCCTATCGTAACGATCATCATCATGGAGGTATTCATCTCCAAAATGCGCAAGCTGAAGGGTGTGCGTAAGATGATCTTACTGGAAGAAGTGTGGAAAGCGATCTCCCGTGAAGGTACAGCAGAGTACATTAAATATTTGTTTAAAACGGTGCGTAAGTTTTTCGGTGAGGCGGTAGTCGTTACCCAGGAGATCGAGGATATCATTTCATCGCCCATCGTTAAGCAGGCCATCATCAATAACTCTGACTGTAAGATCCTGCTGGACCAGAGCAAGTACCAGAACAAGTTTGACGATGTACAGGCGCTCATGGGTTTGACCGGTAAGGAAAAGGCGCAGATCCTTTCTATGAACAAGGCCAATGACCCGACCAAAAAGTACAAAGAGGTGTTCATTTCACTCGGCGGCCAGCAGAGCAAGGTGTACCGTACAGAGGTTAGCCTGGAAGAATACCTCTGCTATTCAACCGAAGAAAAGGAAAAGATGAAAGTACAGGAATACGCCGCAAAGTACGGCGATATCCGTAAAGGGATCGCCGTACTTGCGGCTGAGCTCCGTAACGGAGCGAAGATTTTTTAACCATTTAAATTAATTCATTATGGAACTAGTATTCAAAACAACATTTACAAAAAACGTCGGACTGGCGCTTATCGCTGTACTATTTATTTTCCTTTTCGGTTGCCATTCCCAGCCTGATTTTAACGGCACTTATGTCAACCATGCTTCCGGCGAGTTCAGTATTGCTGACGACACCTTACAAGTAGAGCATGTGCAGGGTCAGCAGTATACCATCCACCGGAAAACGGGTTACCGCGAGATCGCTGAAGATGGCAAGCCAAGCAAACTGCAATGGCATGTAGAGGAATGGCAAGCAGTTTATGACCCTGGTGCCAGGGTGATGACCGAAAGCCGTAAGGGCCGCACGCTGACTTTTGGAAAAGGAATATTGGTTTTAGAGCGCAGCCGTTACCGGCGAGTCAATTAACAAAGTATTTATGAGAAATAAACTAAAGAGAATGATAAGAACCTATATGGTTGTTCTGCCGCTGAGTGCCACAACCGTACTTGTGGCTTTGCCCTCCGGGGCGAATGCACAGGTGATAATTGCAGAGGTGATCAAGGCGGCAATCAAAAAAGTGGTCAAGGCCATAGACCTGAAGGTGCAGCGCCTGCAAAATCAGACCATCTGGCTGCAAAACGCCCAAAAAACGGTGGAGAACCAGTTGTCCAAGTTTAAGCTGGACGAGATATCCGACTGGACGGAAAGACAGCGGAAGCTGTATGCAAACTACTATGATGAGCTGGTCAAAGTAAAAGCGATGATTGCTACTTATCAGCGGGTCAAACATCTGGCAGAAACACAGACCAACATTGTCCGCGAATATCACTGGGCGATTGCGCTGTTCAATAAGGACAAGCATTTCAGCCCGGACGAGCTGACGCACATGGAATCGGTCTATAAAGGGATACTGGAGGCGAGTATCCGAAATCTTGACCAGGTGTTTATCGTTACCAACTCCTTTAAAACGCAGATGAGCGATGGCAAGCGGCTGGAGCTGATCAATGCAGCGTCGGCCAAAATGGACGATAATTATTCGGACCTAAAGCAGTTCAACCAGCAGAATATTACGCTGTCCATACAGCGTTCTCAATCGGCGCTGGAAGTGAAAACCTTAAAGCAAATTTATGAGGTCAATTAAAAAATACGGGTATTGCCTTTGTGTCCTGGCATTGGTTTGCTGTAGTTCGCTTAGCCGGGCACAAACTTTTGCGGAATGGTTTAAACAAACGAGTACCCAAAAGAAGTATCTGCTGCAACAGATCGCCGCCTTACAGGTTTATACCGGCTTTCTGGAGAAAGGCTACACGATTGCCAAATCCGGGCTGGGCACCATTAAGGACATCACAAGCGGGGAATTTGACCTGCATTCGCTGTACATCAGTTCGCTGAAACGAGTCAACCCCGTGATACGGAACGATAAGCGGGTCGATCGTATTCTATCCATGCAAACCGAACTGCTGAAGCGCTTTAATGAGCTGGACGGACTGGATGTATTGCCTGCTGATAACAAGTCGTATATCGGTTCGGTAAAGCAAACCATTACGGACTTGTGCCGTAAAGACCTGGATGAACTGGAGCTGGTCATTATCTCAGGCAAGCTGGAAATGACAGACGACGAGCGTTTGGAGCGATTGGGCAAGGTCTATGAAAGCACGTTGGACAAGTATGCGTTTACGCAGCAGTTTACAGCGGGCGTTACGCTGCTGGTTATCCAGGTCAGGCAGCAGCAAAGCGATACGCAAAACGTAAGGAGGTATTATGAAAACAATTAAAATCGCGTTGTTAGGTCTAGTGTTATCCTTTTTCGGATTGCAGGGTGCATCTGCACAGTCTACCGAGATTCAGCAGTTGTTATTGAACGTGGAAAAGCTGGCGCAGTTCAAGCAGATCCTGTCCGATATGAAAAAGGGTTATACCATCCTTTCGACAGGCTATAGTTCTGTAAAAAACATCGCCCAGGGCAATTTTTCCCTGCACGAGACTTTTCTGGATGGCTTAATGCTGGTCAGCCCGGAAGTGCGTAAATATTACAAAATTGCAGATATCATCAGCGATCAGTCTGCCTTAGTTTCCGAATATAAGTCCGCTTATAGGCGTTTCAGTGGCAGCGGTAATTTCAATGCCGGGGAACTGGATTACCTGGGCAGGGTTTATGGATCTTTGTTTAACCAGAGCCTGGAAAACCTTGATCGGCTCATCATGGTCATCACTGCCGGTAAATTGCGCATGAGTGATGATGAACGTCTACAGGCGATTGACCAGATTCATGCTGATACGCAGGATAAATTGATCTTTCTCCGCTCGTTCAATCGGGAAACGGCGGTTTTAAACCTGCAACGGCAAAAGGAAAAGGATGATATCTCGGGAACAGCAGCCTATTACAATTTAAAGTAACAATTATGAAGAAACCAATTTTAATGACCGCATTTATTGCGGCACTGGCCATGCTTTTGCCTTTTAGTTCCCATGCCGAAGGGCTGGCAAACTATCTGGGCGGGATGCAGCCGGTACTGGATAATGTCTATAACGAAATGATACCGCTTTGCGGTAACCTCATTGGTGTGGCGCAGGAACTGGCCGGTTTCGGGGCATTGTGGTACATCGCTTCCAGGGTCTGGCGGCACATTGCCAATGCCGAACCGGTGGATTTTTACCCTTTACTCAGGCCGTTCATGCTGGGCGCTGCCATTATCGCCTTTCAAACCGCAGTGATCCCTTTGATGAACGGGGTACTTAAGCCGGTGGTTACTGCCACCGCTGCGATGGTCAAAAACTCCGATGACGCAATAGCTGCGTTATTGAAACAGAAAGAAGCAGCGGTCAAGCAAAGCAGGCAATGGCAAATGTACGTTGGCGAGAGCGGGCATGGTGACATGGATCGCTGGTACAAGTACACACATCCTGAAGACCCCAACCGCGAAAAGGAAGGCATGTTTGAAGGCCTGGGAAATGATGTAAAATTCTACATGGATAAGGCCAGTTATAACTTTCGTAATTCGATCAAGGAATGGATGAGCGAGGTGTTACAGGTTTTATTTGCAGCGGCGGCTTTGTGTATCAATACCATCCGCACTTTTTACCTGATCGTGCTGGCGATACTTGGGCCGCTGGTATTTGGCTTTGCCGTCTACGATGGCTTTCAGCACACGCTCACGGTCTGGCTGGCGCGATACGTCAACATCTTTATGTGGCTGCCTGTGGCTAATATCTTCGGTGCCATACTGGGTAAGATACAGCAGAATATGCTCAAGATCGACATTACGCAGATCGGGCAAGCAGGCGACACTTTCTTTTCTACGAGTGATACGGCATATTTAGTATTTCTCGTGATTGGCATTGTCGGTTATTTCACGGTACCCAACGTGGCCAATTACATTGTCCATGCTGGCGGCGGCAACGCGATGCTGCAAAAGGTAAACACGCTGGTGGTCGGCGGCACCAGTACCGCTGCTTCTACGGCGCAGACCGGCGCGGGCATGGCGGCTGATGCAATGGGCAATATCTACCGCAGGCTCAAAGGCGGCGACCAGTCGGATGATAACGATTATTTCAAAGACAAGATATCCGGTAAATCATAAACACACATTATGTTTAAACAACTCAAAAATATCGATACGGCTTTTCAGCACATCAAGCGTTTTAGCCTGGTGCTGATCGCGGCAAATGTGCTGATCTGCGGCCTATGGTCGTTTGTGACCTACAGGGCCGTTACTGAAGCGCAGCAGCGGGTGCATATTCTGTATAATGGTAAAGTGTTCGAAGCATTTGCCTCCACACGTAAGGCGAACCTTCCGGTTGAACTCCGCGACCACATCAAGGATTTTCACCATTATTTCTTTGACCAGAGCCCGGATGATAAGGAGATCAAAAAGAAAATCAGCAAGGCCCTTTACCTGGCCGACAATTCTGCTAAAAAGCAATATGATAACCTCGTGGAATCCGGCTATTACAACAACCTGATTTCTGCCAATATCTCCCAGGAAGTGGAAATTGACAGCATCAAACTGGATATCAATACTGCGCCTTACCAGTTCACCTGTTACGCCACAGAAAAACTGATCAGGGCAAGCAATACCGTTGTTCGCAAACTGGTCACCCAGGGCGTGATACGCGACCTGGGCGATAAAACGGATGATAACCCGCATGGCTTTCTGATCCAGCAATGGCAGATACTGGAAAACAGCGATGCCACTAATGCGCAGCAGCCATGAGGATATTCAAAAGAAAACCAAAGGCGTTAAGCCCTCGACAGGAGCAGCGGGCTGGCCAAATCGCCGGTGCCATTTTAAAAAAACAACGGCAGGCGGCAGATTACCTGAATAGGCAGACGGCGGGAATATCGGGCAAAGGCTGGCTGATTCTACTGATTTTGTTCTGCGCGACTTTTGGCAGCTATTGCCTCTACCTGCTGATACAGGCCTTTAATTCACTGAATCATTAACCTTTAAAACTATTTCAAATGACAAAAAGAAAAATGGATAAGCGCAAAATGCTGCTTATACTACCGTTTATCATCCTGCCTTTTCTGGCACTGGCATTTTATGCCTTGGGGGGAGGGCAACAGGTTGTCGCTGTGCAAGGCACAGCTGGTAAAGGCATCAATACGGCCTTACCGGATGCACAGTTTAAAAAAGATGCCCCTGCGGATAAAATGGGCATCTATGAACTGACCAAAAAAGATTCAACGCATGCTGATGTGAATGGAATTGCTTCGGTAGCGGATCGTTTAGGCTTCGATCAGGCAGATGATCCCCAAACCAAAGCGATCAATGAAAAACTGGCGGCTATCAACAAACAGGTCAACACACCGGTTACCGCACCGAATTCTTATAATGAATTAAGCCGAGATGTTACCGAAGATGCGCCTGTCTCCAAAGATGTAGCCAAGCTGGAAAAACTAATGAAAACCATGCAGGAATCCGGCAAAGGCGATGACCCTGAGATGGTGCAGTTGAATACCCTCATGGATAAAATCATGGCGGTACAAAATCCCAGTCAGGTGAAGCCACAGGCACAAAAACCGGAGGCAATAACAGATAGTGTATTTAAAGCCATTCCTGCGGTTATTGACGGTAACCAAAAGGTTATCGAGGGTTCGGTAGTGAAGCTGCGTTTACTTGATACCATCACCATTAATGGCCAGCTGATACCCAAAGGCTATCCTGTTTTTGGTCTGGCTAAATTCAGCAACCAGCGGCTCAACCTGGAAATACGCAATATCCGTTTGGGTACTTCTATTATCCCCGTAAGCCTGACCGTGTTTGATCAAACGGACGCCATGATCGGCATCAATGCGCCGGAAGCGATGCTTTCCGATGCAGCCAGTACCGGTGGCGCGGATGCCATTAGCGGTATCGGCCTGGGTTTCGACCAGAGCCTGACCACGCAGCTTGCGAGTGCCGGACTGGATGCGGCCAAAGGCCTGCTGACCAAAAAGCTGAAGCGCATCAAACAGCCGCTGAAATCGGGTTACCCGCTATTGTTGCGGGCCAATACCCAAAAGACAAATCATTAATGTTTTACTTAAATCATCATTATGAACAAGAACAATCTTGAAAATTTAAAAGCCGAAATGAAAGGCCTTAAATTCGACAAGCAACTCATTGCCGAGATGGAAAAGAACATGGAAAAAGACCTGCCTGCTTTTCAGCTCAAAACGACATTGCCATCGGATAAGGGCCAGATGGATGCTACGCTGCATTTCAAACAGTCCGGGCAGTCCGATTATTATTTCTTTAACAAGTTTGAACTGGCTTACAGTGCCAAAGCCAAACCGCTGGAAAACGAGCAGAAATACATGGTTATTTCTCCCGGTGAGCAAGGCAAAAACATGATGCGCTCATTTCAAAGCCCGGTAGATGCCATGGAGTTCTTTAAGTCACAGAAAGGTGCAAGCGAACTGGCATTAGGTAAGCCAACCGAAAAAGACCTGCAATTCAAAACGCCGCTGGCCACTATGAAGGATGGTAAAGTGGATTATGTAGCGAAAGATTTCCAGCAGACCTATTACGGCCAAACCCTCACCAATTCTTTTTACGTGGACAAAGGCAAAGGGTTCAATGTCACACAGGCGGCCAATATGCTGCAAGGTCGTTCCGCTTTCCGCGATGATCTGGTGAGCCGTGCCGGTGTTGGCTACCAGGCATGGAACGTGATTGCATTTGACAAGCCCAAAGATAATTATGGCAACTATAAGATCCAGCAGTATAATGAAAACTACGGTTTTGATCTGAAACAAGTATTAGCGGAATACAAGATCAATATGCCGGACGACCCAAAAAAGCAGGAAGCCATTTATAATGAACTGAAAGATGGTAACCGCCCGGTGGTCAGTGTGACCGGCACTGACGGCAAAGAAGTCCAAATGCGCATCGAGGCCGTGCCACGTTATGGCAACATCAACTTTTACCATTTAAACGGAAAGCCGGAAAAGCGCGAAGACCTGCAAAAAGCTCCCACGCTTGACCAGTCATTATCTAAAGGCCAGGAAAAGCAAAAAGGAAAAGCGGAAAGCCACGAAATGAGCATGTAAGTTCAGCGAAATCGTAATTAATCAATTTTTTATATCTTCAATTTTAAACAAGTAAATTTATGTCAACATTTCAAAAATTAAAAGACTTAGTAGCAGCAACAGAAGCAGACGCAGTTGCATTCCATGAAAAAGGTAACAAAGCAGCCGGAACACGCCTGCGCAAAGCTTACCAGGAAATCAAGGTATTGGCACAAGCGGGCCGTACAGAGGTAACAGAACTGAAAAATAAAGAGAGTAAATAACAGTAGCAAACTGTTTGGGGTAAAAGCCTGTCGGAGTCCGGCAGGCTTTTTTAAATAAATTATAATTATATCAAGCGTTTTCGATATTCCTTTTGCGGGCAAAGAGGCCTAACTTAATTCTTCTTTAACCATGCATCCATTTCTCATCTTCATTTGATAAAGATTACATTGGTAATCATTTTCGGTCAGTATTTCTAAAACTTTTTTGACGTCCTCGTCGTTTGTTCTAACCCCAAAAATTATCGATTTAACAGATTCTTTGGAAATACTTACATCAGTAAATAATGCTTCAGATTGATTTTTGACTGCTGTTTCTTTAAGGTTTGTCTGCATATTAATACTGGTCGTTATTTCGCCAAAATTTTCAAAAAACATAAATCTATATTCCTTTTCATAATTCCAAGATGTTCTTTTAGAAAATGCGACATCTCTTATCAATAAATCTCTTGTTTCCTCGGTTTCGCCGTATAGAAAGATATCTAAAGGATTGGATTGTGGTTGCAGATTTTCATGGTATCTCACATAACCTTCTCTTAGCAAGCGCGGTTTTTTAAGGTAGACACTGTCAAATTCAATAATGCAACCATAGTGCTGATCAGCATAATGCGCCCACATCAAGTTATTATCATACTTTTCTGTAACACAAAGGACTCGAAAACATTTTATAAGAGCAGCGTTGATAAAATCTCTGTAATCTGATTCGGGGTTACTAAATGTCTTCAGAACTACTTCTTCAAAGTAACTTGTGTTAAAAACAACATCATTCATTGATACCCTCATCACTTCAATTATTAGCCTGGACGCGTCACTTAATTCGTTAATGTTATAATCGGATTGCCCTTTTGCACATTCGGTAAGTATTTTGAAGTAAGCTTTGTAAGAGCTTGCATACTGTTCTTTAGTAAATGGAGTAAATTGGCACTCCTCCAAATCGTTAAAAATCAAGGGGCTCGACCATCGTAACGATTTGTTTTTAAGCACAAGACTTGCAGTTGAAATATTTGTGTATTTATAAAAACTCATAAATTAATGGTTCTAATTACTCCAACTTTCAGCGGCTTCGCGAAGTTGGCAGCTTGAGATAAACCTACTAAAAAGTGGTGAGGGTTGCAACGTTTGGCAAAGCAAGAGTACTTGTTGACGTTTGGTAATAGGAAATTCTTAGATTTATATTTTATAACCAATCACAAATGAGAAGGACGGTAAATGCGCTTGAAGAAATTTTTGCGGCGATATGCAATAGGTCATATCCATATGAATGGGATGAAAACCATATTTCTTTTCAGCTCATGCAAGCCTTGCGACAACTATTCAGCAATAGAGTGATTCATTTTAATGGGTGGTCAAAGATTGTAGATTGGCAAAGTTTTAAGAACAGAGGAAAGCAGGAAACCAGTTACGGCGATATCGCCCTGATTGTAAATGTTCAATTTACTTCGGGCGAAACACTTAAAGGTGTTGTCTGTTTGGAGGCTAAACGTGACTTTAATTCCGGTAACTTTGAATCTGTGGAAATGGCTCAACTGGAACGCTTGCATGCAAACTTACCCTATGCCCAAACATTGTTATTTACCCATAAAAGACAGGAGTTGCAGCAGAAGTTCCCAGATGAAACGACTTGGAAAAGCCATATTTGGGTATCACCCGTAAATACCGCTAAACAGTTATTTCAGCAGGTGCATCCCAGTAATAACTGGAAAATATTGAGGACTGCGTTTCCATTTACTATGTTTTTAACCTCACGGGTTTTTTGGGGACTTGATCTTGATTTTCGTGAGGATGTTTTAAAAGACATTGAAACTGGCATTCATAAAATTATTGATCCGGCTTATTTAGGCATCGTTAATGTTTATTACGAGGGTCAAAGGCCGATAGAGGTTTCACTCGCTGATATTTGGCAGGAGATATAACAGAATCTCTAGTATTGATATTTTTTATTTAATCCAATAATATGCCTTTACAGAAAAACCTTAAAGCAATTTTTGAAGCAATTAAACCACATTGTGATAACTTAATTGTGGAGGATTTCAATACTGAAGACAAAGCCTTTATTTGTCTATTGAAGGCCGCGTTTGCAAAAAACTATGAGTTTAACTGCTTGTGCAATCAATTAAAGCATGTTGATCAATTTTTCTTTATCATGCCGTCATTGCGTGGAATCTGTGAAGATTTAATAGCTATAAAATATATCAAAGAGCATATTAAAATAGAACGCAACAAACTGATCAGCATACAAACTGAAAAACGAACTATAGAGGGGACTTTAGTTCAAAAATCCTTTTTTGATGAAAACCGACCCGGCCAGATTATTCTTGAGATACGGGATGCCCAGACAAGAGTTGATAGCCTTTCCCATCAAATTAAAGACATACTCATTAAAAATGGCTTAAAAGGCGACAAAGAATTTCCGAGTGTAGCGCAAATGGCGACTGACACAAAGTTGATCAAACTTTATAATTACATGTATTATGCAACTTCCAAAACCGTTCATTTTGAACCCGGATTGTTATTACGTTTAGGTTGGTCTAACAGTCTGGAATCAAAGCTATTTACTTTTTCCACTAAGAATTTTACCCGATACCACGCTGATTTTTGTTCGTATTACGCCGCTTATTTATTTATAGAATTCTATAAAGCATTCAAAAAGGATTTAGGTTTAGATGTTCTTTTTAAAAAACAAATAAAGGAAATCACAGATCTGTTGGAGGACGAATTAAGAATGCCGGAGATAGTGACCTTTGAAGAATGCAATATCAAACCGCCATCGGTGATCACCCAATTACTTCTTAAAAGTTCAAAAAAGTTGAGTCACAAATAATTGGTAAATTAACAGATGGAATATCAGCTGGATGGCACAAATAATTCTTCAAAATTCAACTTTCGATCAATAAACCTTACACTAAGAAAAAAGATACCATGGGCCTATATGTAGAATCTCTTAGTAATATACCATCTGACGAAAACGTGCCGGCAGGATCTAAAAAGGATTATTATATCTATTTGCTGGATTACGGCTGGGATGAACCCATCGGCAATGCTTTAATGGAAAATTATGCGAAGATGGCCTCCCTTGCCGCCAATAACCGGGCTGTTGTTATACGTGGAACTAACCGTGTGCATTTTGAAGATGAGGTGTTGTCGTGGCACAACATTAACGGTGAGGATGCTCAGGAGTTGTTACCTGCCATACTGATCACCAATCGAAACCCACACCACTTTAAGCCGATCTTTAACACCGGTGATGCCGATCCGGTGGAAAACGACCTGCGGCTGATCCTGATCCCGTTAAGAAAATTTTGCCGCAATGCGACCGAGGTGGTGCACTTGATCGAGCGTATATTCACTGATATCAAACAGCAAAAAGCGCTCAAAGATTTCAAAATTGCCACCACCGTACCGAAAGATGGCATTTTTGCGATGGCGGATATGATCACTTTAGAGCCTGATGATTCGGGCGGCCAGATACCTGTTGAAAGCATTAAAAACTATTTATATTCAGGCAACGGTAATGCCCTTACCGTTGAAAAGACTGTGCTTCCTATTCATTTTGAGGATCGTAGTGGTGGTGAATTTGAGCGCCTGGTATTTGCCTATGTTTCGCGCCTCAAAAATTGGGACAAGATCGAATGGCTGGGCCAGTCCGGCGATGATGATGGGCGAGATATTTGGGGTGAATATCAGGGTACGACTTACTGTTATCAGTGCGCCAATTACCGTTCATTGGTATTGAAGAAAGTAACCGATGATATTGATAAACTTGTAAATGCAGATGTGGTGCCTAACCACTTTATCGTGGTCTGCGGCGGCAAGGTGAGCAATAACATGCGAACAGCGATCAAGAGTTATGCAGCTCAGTATGGTGTTGCAGAAACTCATATCTGGAGTAGTGGCGAATTAGAGGAACGGTTGCGAAAAGAGGCCCCTGAACTTTTAAAGCGATTTGTTGATGGTGAGGTGTTCCCCGAATTAAATAAGGCAAAAGACGTTGTTGTTAATGATCAGGAAATATTAAAGCAGATCATTCAATGTTTTGACCGCCCGGCATTTACTACATCATTTCACCGGGAAGTCAATATACCTCACTTTGAAAAGGCAATTGCTGACACAATAGAGGTATTAAACACTGGGGTGCACCGGCTTAGGGACGGTACTGTTATCCGCAAGATACCTTCGCGGCACGAACTATCTGGAAAAAGTCTAAAGGAGGGCTTAACAGCTATTTATAAATTGGTTGTTAATTTACGGGATACGCTGGTGGATCTGAAACGGAAAAAGGAAGTCAAAGGTTGCGAATGCGGTCAAGCGGATTGCCCTACCTGGTTCTTTACTGATAATGCCGGTCAACAGATGGACGATATTCGTCGTTCTATTTTTGAAGAGTTCAAGCGCATTAAGCCTGACTTTAACTTAGCAATCGAGTAATATTGTTATCAATGAGATACTTAAAGATGATTTTATCAATAAGGAATTTGAAGCATTGCGCTATAAAATTAAATTATAACGCAACTCACCATTAGTTACATCCTTTTCATAAAGGGGCTATCTTGTAGATATCGCAGTAAATTGTCAGTATTTCGCTGGCTAACACTCGTTTGTAAAAGCATATCGATGTTATGTAGATCAAGCAGGTCGCCGCAGCCGGCTTCCGTAAACAGGGGTTTCAATATCGGGTCATCTATAATATTTAAACTTCTAAAGCCGGTTAGCGTGTCTATGCCAAGATATTGCTTATCCAGTTTCTTTAATCTCGTTAATTCTGCCAGTTTGCGCCCTTCGGGTGTGCCATCATTGGTGAGGAACAAAAAGGTTCGGACGACCATTTTGTCGTCCACTAGGTCAACGGCGAGATAACCGACCTTTTTACCGAGTACGCTTAGCGGTAGCAGATTCCCGTCTACCAGGTAAAAATCTTCTGTCTGGTCATGGAATAGACATTCCAGTATATATAACAATATGCCGCCCTGTATCGCAAGCCGCTCAATTAGCCGCGCCGCGGCATGCTGCTGAAAAAAGACCGGGACAGGCTTTGACAATTCCACAGGGAAGCCCAGTTTGGAGGGAACTACCGTTACCTGCTTTAATTTGCCGTAGATGTCAGGCCAGCACAAGGCCGTTAGTTCACGCGTCTTCCCATCTATCATTAGCCGTTCGTGGTTCGGCCTACCTGTGCTAAATTTGATCTTATTATCGGCATTGGTGTGGATAACAAGCATGGAGGTAGAGGAGTAATCCGTCAGCAGGGCTTTGCCGTTAATGTCGCCGTAGATAATACACAGGCTGTTAATGAACTGCATGATCTTTTCGGCCATTTGTAAAAAGATTGGTGAACAGATGCCGTAAGTATCTGCAACTTTTCCATGAACGAATAGGTTGCTGTTTCTTTTATGCAAGGTGTCCGAGTACGTTGCCAGTAAAATACCGTCCCGAAAATAATCGGCTACAGGCATGGTTTCACCTGTTAGTGTCTTGAAAGAAAGGTCGGTTAATCGCAGGCGGAAGTGTGTTTGCCAGTTAGCTTCCTGTTCTTTAGTGAAGACACCCAAAGGAAATTCAAGTTTTAACGGTGGCAGCCGCTGCTGGAATAACTGCGGCAGATGTTCATTGGGAATTGTTGCAAAAAAGTCTTTCCCGACCATCAAGTCACAGGCAGTTCTAAAGCGCTGTAAAAATGCGTTGTACAGCTCTTTCTCCTGTACCGTAGGTGATTTAAAAACTGACTTTTTCTTCATAGCAGCCTCCTAATTTCATAACTTTTTATGTAAATAAGTAATGTTGACACATGTTGATGTTATAATGCAAATATTGAAGCGATTAACGTTCGAATGATTCGGTTTTCTAATTTTGCTTTCAATTGTTTTGGGTTTGGTTTAAAGGGGTGGATATACATCATTATACGGCTGTCCATAACTGATGATGATGCCCTAATTATTTAATACTTACGATTCCGAAGCGTTTTCATAAATTTACTTTGATGAGTAATAAAACGGGCTGGAAAGAACATTTATTAAAAAGTGGCATTCCATTAGAATTTGAGATCAAAAAATATCTGGCAAGAAAGGGTTGTATCAGCAATTTTGAATATACCTACTTAAGAAATAATGAATCGGATCTGCCTACCGAATTTTCTTATGATATAGACAGTTCTTACATTAAGGGCCATCATTTTGTTGATTTGATGATTGAATGCAAGTACCGGCACGAAAGTACAAAGTGGGTATTTCTCCCGGAAGAATACGGAGGCCCTGATGAGATCGAGTTTACTTCTTTTATGCATAAGAACAGCCATTTTAGCACCGCAAGGCAAGTCCGTTACGATCATCCTATAGCATTTGCGCCACTATGCTCAAAGGGAATAGAATTGACTTCAGAGGGACCGAATCCTAAAACCATAACCCAGGCGATAAACCAGCTCTCGTATGCGATGGCGGAGCGGATAGTTAACGGAATGCATCACCAGCTGGATGTGGTTTTAGGTGAACAATTTGGCGGCACCAATTTCTATAATATCCCGATAATTATTACCACAGCGGAGTTATACAGGATTAAGGAGGAATCGGATATTGAAACAATAAAAGGCGCTCAAAATATAGAAGATATTTCAGATAAAGCTCCTTTTCTCATCATAAAAAATAAACCGGGAATAGATCTGGAAACCTATAATAACCAGATTTTCCAGGCTTTTATTGACGAATATGGTAAGGAGAAATTAGAGAAACATCTGTTTTCTTTTAATAAAGATGTTGATTTTGTGATGTCTGTAATCGCAAAGGACTATTGCCCAAGGGCTATTGCGGTCATCCATTATTCAAAAGAGGAAAACGGGCTGGAACAATTCTTCACTTATATTGACCGGGTTTTTAATCCCGATGAAGAAATTATTGCGCTCATTAAGCAAAAAAGCGATGAGCTTAAAGCGATGTTGCAGAAATTCCAAACGCGTAAAAAAGCTTGACCTACTCACGGAATATGGATCTTTTTACACCAATGGTCGAACAGAATAAACTTCATCACAATTTTGTTATGACGGTTGCACCCCACGCTTTGGGCGTGAGGAAAGTTATTTCTGATTGGGCGAATGGATTTGTTGATAGGGATGGAAAGTTTATTAAGGAATTTCAAACCACTTACAATTCAAGCTTTTGGGAGTTGTATCTGTATGCTGTAATGAAGCATTTTAAACTGGATGTTGATTTTTCGTTCGCCTCGCCTGATTTTGTTATTAAAAATCGAAACCTAATCATAGAGGCGATCAGTGCAAACCATGCGCATGATGATGTTCCTGAATGGGAAAAAACAATCCCCGGAATTACCGAAGGCAACAGTTTTGATGTATTTAAACACTCTGCTATACGATTATCCAACGCGTTTTCAGCTAAGGTCAATAAATATAGAACCAACTATGCCCAGCTTAATCATGTAAAAGACAGACCTTATATTATTGCTATATCCAATTTTAGCCGGCAAGATTTTAACCTGCATGGAGACGTACCATTGCAATGGTTGCTGTACGATGTCCTGGAGCAGAAATCCCTAACCAAAAGCAACGATAGCACTGTCGATTTGGGGCTATTCAGATCAAATGCTTTTCAAGATATAAGCGCCGTTTTGTATAGTTCACTGGCGACGTTTGGAAAGGCAAGGGTGCTTGGCGACGATACTGGTGACATTACCTGCCATGCCATTCGCATTAAAAACAACTATGAAATTTTAAAAATACAGGCCAATATATCAGAATATAAAGAGACACTTACCGATGGCCTGCGGCTTTTCGTAAACCCTTTCGCTAAAAACCCGATTAACATTGACGATTTTGTTAATGGGGATATCAGAATTTTTATTGCGGATAAAAATGGCGACTTAACGGTTTCCTGTCATGAAGACGGTGATCTGTGTATGCGGTTTATTGATTCCAAATTCCCCAAACACATGCTTAAATAACCTTAATACTGGCTAAATGGGTATTACATTTTTAAGCAACGATCTTCAGTATTAGATCGTGTTAAAGTAAAGGTTGCGTTATTTACAATAGACAGTTGCAAACATGCAAGCCTTATCAATTTCATCTTTAGTCAGCCGGTATTTTCTTTCCAATTTCTTCCATTCCTTATTGATTAACTTATCGGAATAGACATCATGTTCAGTTCCATAATCGGGATACAGCTTATCTGCTGCGTGAATACTGTTAAGTTCAATATCGTTGACAGTCTTGTTAAGGTCACACATATCCACGCCTCTTGAAGCCAGTAGCTTTTTAATTTTCGCAAGCTGGATTTCATCTTTAGATAATACTTTATCCTTTAAACCCAAGGAGGCATTAACTTTGAAATCGTTAAAAGAAAGGTATGGATTCGTATCGCTTGGGCCTTTCATCAACATGCCCAACCATGCGGACGGGTCGGTCTTTGCCAGTTTTTCTGTTTCAAAGAGGTAGACAGCCACAACAGTCGGTTCACTAAAATTGGTGTAACCGCCTTCATGTCGGTAGGTATTATAAATATTATTTAAAGTCAATTCAAGTTCATTTTTATCTTTAAAACCGGAGGGTAAATAAGCCATTACCTTGATTTGCGCTTTACCTGATGTTTCCAGTTTATCCGCGCTTACGACGGCGTAGTTTTTAGGTTTGGCAACATTGGCTTTGACTACTGTATCGGCTACAGATACTTTGTTCTTTTTTTCTGGACTTCCACAGCCCGTTACAAGTAACAAAATAAGGCTGAGTAGCAGTAAAGGAGATAGGTTTAGTTTCATTGGTTAAATATACAGCAACATTCTTTTATAATAATTGGTTAGATAGTGACAAACTTAGTCGAAACAAAAATCAATCCCGATCTCCCAGTCGCAGATACACCTAACATACTCTCGGCAAGGTAATATGAAAACATACTGGTAGATCACTAATCTTGTCGATATAACTTGAAGCTGTCGGGTATATAAATTTTATTAAAATCTTTAAGGTCTTTATTACAGCTTACCCTTAGCATGCTTTTTGGCACACATAATTGCTTGCAAAGGGTCGTCATAAACTCATCTTTTGAAACCATAGCCACGTTCCACTCATCATCCTTATATGGCTCCATCAATTCAACGTTTTCGTGTTTTATCGACTTTACTTTAAAAGCTTTCCTTTCTTTTCCTGAAGCTAAAAAAATCTCCTCTTCTCCTTTAATTTCGATGGCACACGCTTTTGGTGAGATCCCCGGTATATAAAATATATAGTCTTGAAAGGGCGACAGTTGGTTTTTTATAAATTCAAATGATTTTATATAACTTTTATTGGTTTGCAATTTGCAAACTGCTTCTAATAGGTCACTCTTATAATTACCGTTTCGAAATACACCCTCTGGATTAAAATATATTTCATAAAGTATGCCATTCAAAACATGGTTTTCCCCATTTACGCTGTATTTTGACACCCATGTATCAAGATTATTAATGATCCACAAAGCACTTCTCTCTGTTCCGTCTGCAACTTGTAGTATATTTCTTCCAACTAAAAATTTGGAACTATCGTCGATTGTAGCCGGTGAAAGTTGATTTAGTTTAGCAATGGCAGCCTTTTGCTTATACCAGTCATGAGATTTCATCTCCGTAATAATGTTGTCTACAGCACTGCCAGAAGAAATGAAATCCTTATCTGAGATACAATCATCACGATATGGTAAATCCGGTGAATGGATCAATTGGCCAGAGTTGAAAAAGAAATTACCGATAAGGGAGGTGTGTTCCCAGCTTGTTTGTTTTCCATCTGACAGGTCGAAAACACTAGTCCTGACACGTTTAAAAAATTCTTCTAATGGAATATTGGCATCCTCAATATGGTTAAGTAATGCGCCAGTATAAATACTGTTATTTCCTGATCCCGAATCTTTAGCTTTTTCACCAGGAGAGGTTGAAAATGCAATGATTGTTCCCTTTGGCGCGTGTATAGGCGCAAGCCCTTCTGAACCAATACTTCTATATTTATCAGCTAAAGGATTATCCCGGCACGCATCTAATATGATTATATTGATCTTAGTTTGGGCTACCTGCATATATTCGATTACCTCACCCAAGTAATAGGCCGTCCGATGCACGGATGCTTCATCATTGAAATTTGTATCAATCGCAGTTAGATAATTCTTTCCCTTGCTTTGTAATCCATGACCAGAAAAATAAAATAGACCAACATCATATCCTTTTAACTCTTCTCCGTATTCACTTACGTTCCTTTCAAAAGTTTCTATAGTGCAATCTGTCACCCTTTTTACCGCAAATCCAAGTTTCATCAACTTAGCGGCTATGTCCTTAGCGTCGTTTACAGCATTATTCAATTTATACCTTCCAGGATAATTGGCGTTACCTACGATTAGCGCCAAAGCAGTCATTTTACTCATCAATGTGGGTTTAGTAGCGGTTAAAATTACGAAGTTTTAGGTCTTAAATTTTACATCAGCTTTTAAAAGTGAAATCAAGCCAGCAGTTCCAGCAGCTTCATTCCGTTCCTCCATTCAGCAGCTTCCCTGCATTTTAAAAGATCGCCCATTTTGGGCATCGCATTCGCATCACCCAAAACCGGGCGAACTTTTTTCCTGACACTTTATAGGATTTATTAGGCTTGATAAAATTGGTATTAGGCTGTTTGTGTAGCAAATTTCTGAATCGCAGTGCGCCCAGCCAAGGCCAGGCCCTTCGGGTTTGCTGAAAAAAAATCTCCACACCTCCGCTGCGCTCCGGGTAGTATTTTTTTTCGCAAAGCCTTGTCTGTTCACCCTGCTAATCAGGTGAGGTTGCTTAACAAAAAGCCAGAAATGGCTCCTGCCGAAAGGTAGTACGCAGGGTGTACAACTAAAATTCTATTAAAAATGGAAACGAATGTAAAAAACAACAACAGCGGAGTTGCAGCAGTTAACCCCGTTAAAGCGGACAAGGTGGCAAAGTTTGTAGCGGGTAATCCGGTAAATGCGGTATCAAAAGCCGAACCTGTCATGGAGGAAGTTAAAAAAGAAGCGGACAAAGTACCAGCGACCACATCGCAACAGCCTGAACCGCCGAAAGCGGAGGCACCGAAAGCCGAAGTTAAGGCAGAGCAGGTAAAGGAAGAGCCAAAAAAAATCGTGCTGAATTTAGAGGGTACGCTGAAATTTATCGAAGAAATGCACCGCAAGGCGAAACAGCGTACAAAGCTACAGGACACTATTAAAAATTTGGATGATTTTGAAATCGAGTTGCGAGACGAGGCAGATACGACCGATACCAATTATTATAACGGTTGTGTACTAACCATCGAAGATGATAACCGCAGGAAATTTGAGACCAAGAACCCGACGATCATCTGGACGGTAGCGCAGTTGGTGAACAATATGTGCATTGAAAAATTAGCCGAAATCGAAGCGGGTATTGTCATTCCGCAATAGCTGAAATCAGAAACGCCCCCTTTCCCAAAACTCCAAAGGGGGCGTTATTAAAACTTTTTTCAAATTCTAATTAACCAAATGTATCAACTATTCATCGAGTTAACAAACCAAATCTATTGGGAGGGTTATGCAGCGCAATTGGCGATAGAAAACCCGGCATCATTTCAAATGGAGCTGGCACAGTTTACAAATAATTATCATTCATAAGATATGTACGATACCATTTTCTTACTGGTCAAGGCGACCATACAGACCAAGCATAAAAATGTACACGAGGCGATTACCGAGATACAACAAAAGGCCACTTGTACTATTAGCAACACCCGAAAGGTGAAAATACACGAACTAAAATTTATGGACTATAAACTAAAATCTTAAAAGCATGGCACACGATATTAATTTCAATGAACAGACAGGTAAACACAGCTTTTTTTCAGTTAAGGAAAAAGCATGGCATGGGCTGGGCCAAGTCATAACAGACTACCCAACAAGCGCAGAGGCGATAAAATATGCGGGTTTAGATTACACCGTTGAAAAACGCAACCTGTTTACCTATGGTGATGATACCGACGAGAACACCGAGGATAATGATGTAGTAATGGAATGGCGTATTGATGTACCTAATCATTACGCAACCGTACGAACCGATACTGACCAAGTTTTGGGCGTGGTCGGCAAGGACTATGAAATCGTACAGAATGTTGATGCCTTTACATTTTTTGATGCCATTGTAGGTGGCAAGGAAGGCATTTTATATGAAACCGCAGGGGCGTTAGCCAACGGCTCACGGATTTTTATAACCGCTAAATTGCCTGATTATATCCGTGTCGGGCGTAATGATTGCATTGAGCGCTATTTATTCCTGACTACTTCACACGATGGTTTAGGCAGTATTCAGATTGCTTTTACGCCTATTCGTGTAGTATGTCGCAATACGCTGAACGCAGCATTAGCCAACCAAGTTAACTGCATTAAGATACGCCACACGGCGAGTGCCACCGATAAATTAAAGGAAGCGCATAAAATGATGGGTATCTCTAATAGTTTATCGGAAGAACTGGAAGCGATTTATAACCGCTGGTCAAGAGTAAGGATAACAGACAGAGAAGTTAAAAAACTGATACAGTTGGCAATGGCACCGAGTAAAGAAGTTTTAGCCAATGTACAGAAAGGCTCAGATGACGAATTGTCTACCCATTTTAACAACTTGGTAGACGATGTTTTTCAATACGCGATGATTAGCCCAACCCAACTGGAGGAAACCACCAAAGGAACTCTTTTTGGCGCATACAACGCAGTAACAGGATATTTTCAAAACGTCCGCAACTTTAAAAGTGATGAAGCCAAGTTAAAATCCATCATGTACGGTACAGGCTTGCAACGCAGTCAATCGGCTTTTGACCTTTGCCACAAGTTCACGCAACACGGTTCATCCGCTTTATTATTCAACTAATTCCACAGGGGGATTTTATCCCCCTGTATTTATTTTATGCTTATTATTATGAAATCTATCAGCCAGTATAATAATGTAGAAAAAGCACGGACATTGCACCAGCTATTTCCCAGTGCGGTTAAGGGCTTTATTGCATTTGCAAAAGCCCACGCACAAAACACCATCGACCATAAAGACGAGTTATCCAAAAACTGGGGTAGCCAGCCGTTCACCTTTGATTTTTGGTTACAACTTGCCGAGGAAGTGGTAAAGAAAACGAAGTTCTATAACGGCAAATTAGTAACAAATGGTAAACTCTTTTCCGAGCAGTTGTTTGACGGCTATTTAGCGATCTATACCAATAATTGTTTTGACCTTTACAGCAGGCAGAAAGATTGCCCCGTTAAATTTAAACAGGCAATCGCCTTGTTTATCCTCCCTTAAACAAATAGCCCCCGACTATGGGGGCTACAATTTCCTATCAATTACCACGGTTAATTAGGGCACAAAAGGCTGAAATTTCCGCGCGGCCCTGCCGGGCATTAAGGTTTCTAGATCAATTATAATACGCCAAGTGATATAATTTGTTGGCTTGTTTACTCTTAGTGTAGCTAGAACACTAAATGACAAGGAATTATTGTACATCAGTCAATAAGTCAGTAAAATATATAATAATAGGGAATGGTATAAGTATTGTATGTTGATTATCAAATATTTAACTTATGGGAACAAAACTACTTAGATATAAAGTTATAAATTTCAGATCTATTGAAGAAAGTGATTGGATCACAGCAGGCGATAATACCTGTTTAGTGGGTACTAACGAAGCCGGAAAAACTAATTTGCTAATTGCTTTATGGAAATTACGTCCCGCAAATAACGAACCGATAGTACCTTTATCAGATTACCCTAGACATCTTTACAGTAATTTTAAAGCCGGAAATCATGAAAAAGACATATTTATAGAGGCTGATTTTGAACTTGATGAAACTGTTAGTAGTAAAGTTGCCATTGATTGTGGTTGCGACATAGAACAAGTCCGCACTGTCTTGGTAAAAAGGGCATTTGACGGCCTATACTATATTTCCTTACCCTATTCCAAAATACAATCTTACAACGAGTCCCGGGTTAAAACATTAATAGATGGTTTTAAAGTTAAACTTAGTAATTCTGAGGCCTTTACCAAAGAGCCAGAACTTTTACAAACAAAAATCACTGAAGCGCTAAATTCCTTATTACCGAACAATGAATCAGGAACCCTGAATTTAATTGAGGTAACGGCAATAAAAGAGAAAATAAATGGCTTGATTGGAGAATTTGGCAAGAAGCAAAATTTGCCTGAATTATTTAACACACATTTGCTAAAGCCGATCTTGAAAATCATTAATTCATTTAATGGTCAGGCAATCGTCACTACTGAAGAAACACGGAAATATATATTAACTAAACTGCCAAAGTTTGTTTACTACTCAGATTACGGAAACCTTGATAGCGAAATTTATCTACCTCGTGTTATTGAAGATATGGAGCGTACCGATCTTACTGAATCTGCCCGCGCCAAAGCTAGAACATTAGACGTACTCTTTCAATATGTGAACCTTTCTGCACAGGAGATTTATGATCTCGGAAACGACCGTAAAACTATCATCAAAAAACATGATGCCTACGATAGAGAGATAAGTTCAGTCGAGCAGAATTTGTCAGCAGAAGAAGTTACCGACTGGGCGGAAAAGAAAAAAGAACGGGGTGTTCTGTTAAGATCAGCTGCCGGCGAACTCACAAAAAGCTTTAAAAAATGGTGGCAGCAGGGCAACTATATTTTTTCCTTTGAAGCCGATGGTAGTCATTTTAGAATAAACGTAGCCGATGAGTTAAGGCCGGAACCGATAGAACTGGAAGGAAGAAGCCGTGGCCTGCAATGGTTTTTTAGTTTCTTTTTGGTGTTTCTTGTTGAAACTAAACAAGAGCATACGAATGCGATTCTTTTATTAGATGAACCAGGGCTGTCGCTTCACCCGCTGGCACAATATGATTTGGCAACGTTTTTTAAAAGGCTCTCCGAAGATAATCAGTTGATCTATACATCACATTCACCATTTTTAGTTGACATGGATAACTTGGCGAATGTAATGGCTGTTTATGTCGATAAAAGTACCGGACGTACAAAGGTATCTGCCAATCTACGCTATAATGAAAGTGACTCGGAAAAATCAATTTATCCAATTCATGCAGCATTAGGTTTGACGGTTTCAGATACTTTACTGCTTGGTTGCCTTGCTGTACTAGTTGAAGGCCCAAGTGACCAAATTTATTTAAGTATGATAAAGAGATACCTAGTGAGTAAAGGTAAGTTCCTGAACAGCAAAGAGGTGGTCTTTATCCCAACCGGAGGTGTTAAGGGAATGGCGGCAGTAACCAAACTCGTATCATCCAGGGATAATGTTCTGCCTTTTGTATTACTGGATTCTGATAAAGTAGGAAAAGACTATGCTAAACAGTTGAAAACGTCAACGTACAAGGATCAGCAGGATAAAATATTGGAGGTTGCCACATTTTTAGATGAAAAAGCATTTGAAATTGAAGACTTGATGCCTGTACAGCAGCTCATTGATATTGTTGATCGAAAATACCGTTCAGATAATTATTTTAACGATAGTTATGTTAAAGACGAACCCATTGTTGATCAAATTGAACTTTGGGCTGGCAAAAATAAAATCGAGTTGGAAAAAGGCTGGAAAGTTGAGTTAGCGAAAAGCGTAATTAAACAGTTCGATCGCGTCATGGGTGGGGTGTCTGAGGAATTAGAAGCAAAGTGGGTAACGCTATATGAAACGTTTTCAAAAAAATAGTTAACTCATCTCTTTAAAATGAAAACTATAAATATTAGAACAGACGCTGCAACGAGTTCAGTTCCAGTTTTGATTCCTTTTCAAGGAGGCCCGCATGATGACTTTGCTGATGGAGAGGAAGTGTTAATTCAACTTGTAAACAATGATGGCGAAAGAGTAGGCTACCCAGAAATTAGATCAGTAATCAAAACCATAAGTGCAGATGAAAATCAAAGTGCCTGGTATGATGCTTATATACCGATTGTACGATAAACTTTTATATTTTGAACTGTAATGCCAAATATGAAATGTGTATTTTGTAAACAGTCATCTGTTAGCTCAGTTACCGTTGAACATATCGTTCCCGAATCATTGGGGAACAAAGAACACGTTTTAGCAAAAGGCATCGTTTGTGATAAGTGTAATAATTATTTCGCTACCAAAGTTGAAAAAAGGGTACTGGAAACCGAGTTTTTTCGTAACCTTAGATTCAGAACAGGCTTGGAATCTAAAAAGGGACGTGTACCTCCTGGCAATGCTTTATTTCCAAAGACGGGATGTAAAGGAGAAATTAGTTTTGATGATGATAGCTCACCTTTAGCAATTAAAATAACTGTCGATAAAGAGACGTTTGACGCTATATTGGCAGGGAAAATTAAACAAACCTATATTCCTTTTAATTTTGAACTTCCTAAAGACAATCAGGCCATTTCCAGAATGCTTGCTAAGATAGCTATGGAGTTTATGGTTCAAAAGTTTTTACATGAGCCCGGATATGTGGAGTTTATGGTTGA
This sequence comes from Mucilaginibacter paludis DSM 18603, assembly GCF_000166195.2. Taxonomy (NCBI): domain Bacteria; kingdom Pseudomonadati; phylum Bacteroidota; class Sphingobacteriia; order Sphingobacteriales; family Sphingobacteriaceae; genus Mucilaginibacter; species Mucilaginibacter paludis. The sequence goes on along the minus strand of NZ_CM001403.1, from coordinate 2,408,969 downwards.
CGAAGAAGGCTTTGATCCGCTAAGAAACTACGCGCGTTTTAACCATAAGAACGAGACCTGGCCATATTCGGTTCGCAAGATTTATAATGAGGATGAAAAGTTCTTTAAGGCCGATGGAAATTCAGTCGATATGGTTTTTGAATGCGACTTTTTAGGTACAGAATTAGGGGAAATATATTTTGTGATTGCGTTTAAAGGTATTGAATTTGCATTAAACCTTGCGGGGCCTTCGGTTGAGGGTTATGAAGATTGGCTTGAATCCAACAACGGGTTAAGTCCTCTATATCGCCAAGGGATGGGTTTTGGATATTCACTGACGCCAGAATTCCTAAAGTCCAATAAAGATAATCCTATGTGATTAAATGCTTAAAATCCCTGAGAGCGGTAAACTTATTTAAATACTTAAATGTTTGCGGCGGTGTGAAACTCGGGTGGATCAATTTGATGGCACTCAATAAAATTTCTCCATTTAACGGAATAACTTCACTGAGTTCAATACCGACTGCTTTTTTGTTGTTTTTATAATAATCATCAAATCCTGTTTTGTCAATTCCAAGTCTATCATGGTACAAACGCCACATTTCCTCCGGTTCGCATTTAATAATTTGCTTCACAATCGCTATGGCTGTAATCGCCTTTTTGGGTTGAGTAGTATATATTATCAATGTATCACCGGCCACTGCTTTGGGTGCAGACTTTCTTAGTTCGATTGTTTTACGACCCGAAAGCATCTCCTTTACATATCTATCCTTTACAGATATAAGTATCAATTCGCTCATTTTACTCAGAATCCATTTCCCATAGCATACAATTCCATAAAGGTAGTGCTTTTAATGCGAAGCGGTGATTGAAAGTTATTATCCGATTCATTATACTTAACAAGTATCTGCTTTACTTTAGCCAGTGGTATTACGTTAGGAAATGACTCTGAATCACTGAAACGTAATACTTTTATGGGTTTAGTGGCTACCTCTTTTACCAGTTTTGAAATATCTCTCTTCCATGAATAGACCCCAAACTTTTCATGCTTTTTGAAAACCTCTTTAGCAGGGCCAACTACTATTTCATTTAGATATGAGGAACAAACAATTCCTTTTTGACGTGTAGAATTAACATCTGAGCTAGCATACCATAGAATCCTTGCGGGGGATTTTTCGACATTTGGGTTAATGTTACGATAGTAAACATTTTCTTTGCTCCAAATCAATGTTGGCTGTACGCCAAAGAGTTCCGCTTTAGCAGCTTTTGTATCAAATAACTCTTTTGCATAATGTGGCTTGATAGGTACAATAAAGCATGGGATGTCCGCATCACTGATTTTTAGCGGCCATAATAGCTTTTCCAGCTCCAATGCTTCCAAATTCGATTCGCCACTGATGGCGCTTATCAAATTTTTAAGTTCCGGGATCTTGTCGGAAATGATATTTAATTCTGCTGTTAATTCATCGATCTGATATATGCCGGATTTAATACCCCTAATGTATGCATCGTCCTTATAAAAGAACCCTGAATTTACAAGGATTTCTTTTTCAATACTTGTTAAATATCGGTCATCAATGACAATAAAACTCTTTTTCTTGTTTATTGCCAACTTAACCAAGTCGTTTATGTTCTGAATGAATATGGTTTGTCGCAATGAATATTGCTTGGTTCTGATCACTGGGACTATAAAAGTATCGTCAACCTCGAAATAACCAAAAAGCGCTACGATTTTGTCCGCTTCCTTTACAATCTGTACGCAACCAGTAGGCTTTGCAACAAGATCATTTATAGTTGAAATAAAATTCGACTTTTTCTCTCCAGCTCCGGTATTCAGAAACAGGTTATCAATTTCCTCCCGGTCGTCTGGTCTTAGCTTAAGTAGTGAAAAATTATTACCAGATAACTTGTTTGGATAATAATCTTCAGCATTAATAGAAAGGTCAATTTCTGAAATTAATGTGGAAGGAGTTACAACCTTACGCTGGTAAGTATTGAAAATTTCTTTTGACTGTTTTAATATCCCATCATCGAGTGTCACAAAATATGGGAATCCCGATAATATAAACTCTGCAACCTGTCTTCTGTCTGATCTGTCATTATCAGAAACACCCGGAAAAATCCCTAGTAATTCACCCTCTACAAGTTTTATACTTGGTTTATCAATATTCAATTCTGGGAAATCCTTTAAAAAAGACTTACTTCTGTCTCGCCTTACTGTATTTGCATCCCGAAATATTTCACTTGTTGTTTCTGAGGTTTGGTAATATTCAACTTCAGATACCAACCAATCACTTTGTAATTGGATAATTTCATCTCTAACGCCGTCCGTAACAGATATATCCATCAGCTTCGCTATAATGTTAAAATCCAATACCGCTTTAATTTTATCATTCTTCTGGATTGAAAAAAGATCCTCCCGACCAAAGTTAAACCACCAAACGACAAGATGTACATTAGGATTGTTACCACGACTAGGTAATTTCCCTTTAGGTTGAAAATTGTAACGGGTCCAGAATGATATTGCTTGAGCATAGTCACTTCGGCAGTTTAGCTTTATCCCCCTGGCCTTAAATTTAAAATCATCAACTAATTTATCTAATAAAAGGTCAGAGATTCTTTGCCCCCGTGACGATATATCTACACATAAATGAACAATAGATAGGGTTTGATTTTTAGCTGTATACCGAAACTGCAAGTAACCGACGATTTGATTAGCGCTTTCAGCCACCAATATCCATTTTTTTGCAATACAATCTTTGAACGCATCTCTTGGCATAAGGCCTAACGTTGCCCTATTTAATCCCCAGATTTTGCAAATACTGTCGAGGTGATCTGCTTTTGCATAGTCTATGTTTGGTTGCATGTAATAAAGTAGGAGCAGCCAATTTAATATTAAAATAATGAATTACCGAAACAAGGCTGTTTACCAGGCAAATTAACACTTAAATATAAATCAATAAGAGCCAGGAAACTCAACTTGCTGTCATTAAATCTCTGCGAGTATGGGTAGTACTGATTTTTAAAAATCAGTACTACCCATGAAATAATGCATGCTTTTATTCGGTGTCAAATTGAAGAATTATTGCCTTTTCCCATCTCATTGTATTCTTTCAATCTTTCAGGAAAATCGGCCAACCACTTCAAATCAGCGATAAACTTCGACGTAATTTGTACCGATAAGCACCTGCTTTACAAAAATGAGCATGTCTAATAACTTTTTGCCGGAAATATTTCAATGTTAATTATTTGATTTTCAGTTTATTTTCGTTCTATATGTGTCTATTTTGACTGGTTCGATCTCGGTTTTTAAAATCACAGAAATTTCCAGTACTACTGGCGATATCTAAGTCTTTCTTATCTGTTATAGCCTTAAAAATGAAGCCGGTCATTCTGCTGCTTATAACGGTTTTAAGGAAATTATTCAGAAAATGGTAAGCATGTGTACATTTGTAACATGAGAAGATCGCTGACTTTTTTGATGCTGTTGCTCGGCTTGGCCACGACGGTTCAGGGACAGGACAAACCCGGCATCCGCTTTTTTTCAGGGAACTGGAAAGCAATGCTGGCAGCAGCGCAGGCGCGTCACCTGCCCGTATTTGTCGATGTTTATACCGACTGGTGCGCTCCCTGTAAACGAATGGAAAAGGAGGTTTTTGTCCTGCCGGAAGTAGACTCATTCTTTAATGAGAACTTTCTCTGTTATCGCCTGAACGCCGAAAAAGGAGAAGGCCCCGGCATCGCAAAAGCTTATGGGATCAGGGCCTATCCGACCTGGCTCTACCTGAGTGCCGATGGCAGCCTCCGCAGCCGCCAGACGGATTACATGGCGCCTGCCGATTTTATCGCCTCTGCAAAAGTAGCCTTGGGCAAAGGCGCTGTGGCCGATAGCCTGGCGGTACTTTCGGCCCGGTTTAAGAACGGTGATCGCGACAGTGCATTTCTTCACCGATACCTGGAAAAGCGGACAGGTCTGCACTTAGACAACGCAGAGATCCTCGATGCATATATATTGGTGCTCCGCAATAAGGATCAAATTAGTGCAGAACAACTCCGGTTCCTGGTGGCCAACAGCGGTAATACCTGGTCAGCTGCGGTGCCGTTGATCGTAGGTCAACTGGATCAGCTCGACACTGCCGGACAAAGAAGCGTAGCCACAGACCTTTATAGCCGCCTGGTCTACAATGTCTGGGGTTATGCAGCCAAAACAGGCGACAAACCGCAAGCAGAACAAGCCATGGCGGTAGCAGAACGGCTTCATCCCCTGCTGGGCGAACAACAGCAAGCATCATTTGATAACGTGGCGTTGTTCCATTGCCGTAAATTCCGGGACCTAACCGGCCTGAAAAAAGTGGGCTACCGGCTGGCCGGAAAACAAATGGCCATTGACACCGCCTTCGCGCGGCATCAGGACAAAGTGATGTATGAAAAGGTGAAAAGTTTTTACACAAATGAACCTGCGGACCCGGTGAAAAAGCAGGACTTTAACGAAGAAAAAAAACTCGCCATGGGGCAATACTCCGGGCAGGCCGCCGCCACCCTGTATAATGTCGCCGAAGCCTTCGCAGAAGTACTTCCGCCAAACGATCCCGGCCGGAAGGATGCACACGGGTGGGCAGAACGCGCTTTTTTGCTGGTGCCGAATCTGCGTACCCGTGAACTGGCCGAGCGCTTGAAGCGTTAAAAATTCTTTACCTGTAACGTATATATATTAGATACGTCTATCTAAGACTTTATCAAATGAAAAGTTAAAATAATTTTAGCTTTATTAATTTCATTAAGTGAGAATACTAAGGAATTTTAAGGCACTTGACTGGTAATAGGTGCCTATTTATTTATAAGCCTAAATATACATGCAACAATTGCCCACCTCTTTGTGATGTAAACTAAAGTCTTTTTTTTATTTATTGCAGTGATGATCTGGGAAGCAGCTTTACTAACCGGCGCGACCCAAAACAATCCTTCTCCTTTTGCCATTTCGGTATCAACCAAACCGGGCCTGACATCTGTAATAGTGATCGGCAGATTTGACTTTTTCAGCTTGCGCCGCAAACCCTTTAAATAGTTAATTTGAAAGGCCTTACTGGCATAATAAGCGGGCGCTACATCGCTGCTTATCATGCCTGCAAGCGAGGTTATTGCCACAAAGTGGCCGGAGCCTTGTTCCTCGAATGTTTTAAGGGCCCAGTTAGCGATCTTAGTAAAGCCTGTTACATTCAGTTCAACAGTCTGCCGTTCAATGTTAAAATCAAGCGTTTCATTGAGATCACCTACGCCTGAGGATAAAATCAAAAGATCAAGTCCGCCGAGTTGTTCCTTAAGATACTCCAGCTGGCCATTCACTGAATCAATGTCCGTATTATCCATCCGGGTGAAAAATAGCTTTTCAGGATATTGGGTTTTCAACTCTTCCAATAACTCCGCCCTTCTTCCCGTAATGCCAATAATATGATTTCCTTTCGCAAGTTGCAAGGTAAGTTCTTTACCTATACCGGAAGAGGCGCCGATAATAATAACTTTTGTTGCCGGAGTCGTATTCATTTGTAATATGTTAGATTAGACGTATACGGAGTTAGATAAAAGATTTTAGCTATGTTACAGATTGATTGGAACAATATTATCGTAAAGCAATATGAAAGACCGCTTTTGCAAACTGCCATAAGAGAATGCAGATCCGCTCACAGGCCCGCGCTTCACTGTCTTTGACGATCAGGCCCCATTTCAATTCAACATCGGCCATAGCGGAAGTTATGCTAGCGGCCGTATCTTTATTTTTCGAAATAAGCAGTTTTTCACCGGTTTGGGCATCCAGGAATATTAACGCCACTTGTGCCGGTATCCTTCATTTAAAGCATCCTGTTGACCGATTTACATGGATCACATGTAAGCGCTTTTTATAACCTGTTTTGTTCCTCTGTTTTCGCCTTTGCCGCCTTAGCTTTTAAGCCGGTATTACCCAGGTTGTATTTAAAGCTGATGCGCAGGTTCTGGCTGTCGCCGTAATAGGTGAAAAAATTGTGCTGATCCGCATAGTCCGAACTGACCTTCATCTTTTCACCACGGTAGATATCGGATACCAGTAGGGAAATCTCCGCACGGTTCTGCCATAGTTTTTTCCGGGCGCTGAAACCCAGGCTGCTGGTGCCGCTCACCTTAGCAGGGCCCTGCACACCCGCGGTATTGAAGCTGAAACTGATCCCTGCCGTAAAACCGGCTTTTTTATTCACCGTCAACTGGTTGTCCAGGCTGCCGTTGACGGTAAACGCCCGGTTATGTAATACCGTACCATCTGCAAGCCCGAAACTGCTTTCTACATGTCCCGGTCCGGCCTGCACGTCCACAGACCACCAGAGCGCGGGTTGCAAACTGGTGCTCAGGTCAATGCCGTAATAATGGTTACCGGGAATATTGGTTACTTTTTGGATCAGCGTATTGGTCGCGTTATCCTGGAAAGGCAGTTGTATGGTCGGGTTATGTTCGCTGATGTAATACAGCTGCGCATGGTAGTTTTCCTTATAATCATAATTCAGGTTAAACTGGTCGGTTAAGGCCGGTTTCAGCCGGGCATCGCCCACCAGGTAGGAATTAGGGCTGAAGTAGCTCCTGGAAGGGTTCAGGTAACTGTACTGGGGGCGGCTGATCCTTCTACCATAAGAGAACCCCAGCTGGTGATCCGGGGATAATTTATCCTGGATGAATAAGGTCGGGAACAGGTTGAAATAATGCTGGCTATTTAGCTCCGAGGGGCTTACTGAACGACTGTTAATGGCGGTATATTCCCCTCTTAGCCCGGCCTTGAAATTCCAGCTCTTCAGGTCTTTGTTCAGGCTCAAATAACCCGCAGAGACTGATTCATCATAGGCAAAGGTATTGCTCAGCGCCGGATCATTGACCAATCCGCCCGTGGTATCAATGCTGAATTCCACGCCGTTAGCCGCTTTTACCCGGCTGTATTTAAAACCGGTTTCCAAATCAAAAAGTTTGCTTTGTTTGCTGTAGTCCAGCTGCGTGCTGAATAAACGGATATGCTGGGTGTTATCCGTGGTAAAACGGGCGTTGCGTGGGTTAACCAAATAATAGGCCGTGCGTACATCCTGGTCAGCTTCGCTCCGGTAATTGGTATAGTTCGTCCCTAAGCTGATCTTTTCTTTGGCAGAAAACAGGTGCTCGTAATTCAGATTATAAGAACCGTTATGATTAGGTGCCAGCCGGTTATTCTGTGTCTCGAAATAAGAGACCAACTGGTGCGCCTGGTCGTAGATCCGGGTAGGCACGTTGTACTGTGCATGGTTCTGCCGGGCAATATAACCGTCCGTCCCGAGGCTCAGGCTATTGAGGCTGTCGATGGCATAATCCAAACTTACCCGGTAGGTATGTTCGGCATCCCGGTAATTCTTACGCCTGAGCTCATCCTCCCAGGTTTGCTGCCCGGCGGTATAGCGGGTCACTTCTTTGATCTCGTTATAATACACACCGGTGCCAAAGGTATAGCTGCCGGAAAGCGACAGCTTTTTCGTTTTGTAATACTGGCTGGTACTGACATTGCCTTTCGCATAGATACCCTGTACATAACTCCCGCCGATAGAACCTTTATAACCGGCCTGGGTATTCTTTTTCAGCTTGATGTTAATGACCGCGCTGCCCGAGGCTTCATATTTTGCAGGCGGGTTAGTGATCACTTCGACCGATTTTACATCCCCGCCATTGGTGCCTTCGAGGTAAGCTTTCAGTTCATCGCCGGATAAATAAACCTTTTTATCGTTGATTGTCACCAGGATACCCTTGCTGCCCCGGATGGAGAGTTCGCCGCCACCCGATTGTACCCCCGGCGCGCGTTTAACGATCTCCCAGGCATTGGTGGATGAAAGCGCGGTATTTTCCACGTTAAATTCCACGCGGTCGATCTTCCGGGTAACTGTGGGCTTTTTTGCCGCGACCGTCACTTCCCCCAGTAACATCACTTCCTCCTTCAGGATAATGACCGGCAAAACGGCATCCCCGGAAAGCGTAAGCTTTTGCTGATAAGCCTGTAAACCGACAGCACTTACCTGTAAAATATAATTCCCCTTACCGATTCCGGTAAAAACAAACCGCCCATCTTTATCAGTAAGGGTGTTTTTAAAAACCTGGGAGTCTGGCTGGTTCCTCAAAGTAAGGGTGGCATACGGAACCGGCTGGTGCTTTTCGTCTTGTAGCTGACCAGACAATTTGATCGACTGGCTGAACCCGGCCAGCGGCAATAACAGTAATAAGTAAATAAATCGGCGCATCATCTTTTGATTTGCTGCAAACATCCCTTAACGAAAGGCCGGATTGGGTTAATGCTTGGTTAACGGAATGTTAATGCCGCCCTTTCCTGCATTTAAATGAACCGGTCCAACTATCTTTGAATTTATGAAGCGCAAAATAAGATACCTGATCTGGGGATGCAGCCTGGCGATAACGGCACTGGCGGCGATCCAGTCTTATTTTATTTACAATACGTATATCCTCAAAGAGAAAGAAGCGCAAACCGCGGTACGCCTGGAACTGATCCGGATGGAGACCCTGATCAATATCGATTCGGTCCGGAATGCCTGGTTTGTTCATGGTAACGCCCTGCTGCGTACGCAGGGTATCACAACGGCCAAAAGTTTTTTCAGTTCCGGGGCCCCGGCGCTGAGCAGAAAGGTAGCCCAATATATCAATACCAACTCGGTACTGCACCAGTACCGCACGGTTTACCAGGTCGTGATCAACAAGGTCCTGCTGGAAAGCCCTTCCGGCCAAACGTTTACCTTGACCGACCGGCCCTGGTTCGGCAGTGGTCAGCTGTATGGCGAACAACTGGTCATCCATGACCTGACCACGGATAACAATATCAACGGCGGCCTCGTTAGGAACTTTACTTCCCGCTCCGGCTTCGCCATTAATGGGGGTGGGAACAGTATCCTGCGGGAAATGCTGGGCCTGCTGATCTTTTCAGTGCTGCTGCTGGGCGTGGTCATTTTACTTTTCTACCTGTCGATCCGTAGCCTAATCACCCAAAAGAAGATCTCGGATATGCAGACCGATTTTATCAACAACATCACCCATGAATTCAACACCCCGCTAGCTACCCTTGGTGTTGCGCTCAGCACTGTAAAAGACAGGCTCACGGGGCAGCCTGACCCGGTATTGGATAACTCGGTCGCCACCATCGACCGCCAGCAGCAAAGGCTCCGGAAACTGATCGGGCAGGTGATCTCGCATACCGCCGGACCACAGCAGCTCCGGTTGCAGCGGGAACTGATCCATATGCCTGGCTTTATCGCAGAACTGCTGGAAGATTTTAAGCTGAGTAGCCCGCAGACCGAACTGATCGCTGAATTAGACAGCCAGATAGCTGCAATTAAAGCCGACCGCTTCCACCTGACCACGGCCATCGTGAATATCCTGGACAACGCTGTCAAATACGGCGGCGGGCAGGTTATCGTTACCACCGTTGCGGAAACGGATACTTACCAAATCGCTATCCGTGACAACGGTCAGGGAATCACTGAATCTGACCAGTCCCGTATCTTTGAAAAGTTCTACCGCTCCGAAAAGGGAGATATTCATAATACCAAGGGCCTGGGCTTGGGTCTTTATTACAGTGAACAGGTCATCACGGCCCATGGCGGAAAGATCCTGCTGCAAAGCGGTACAGGGCAGGGCAGCACTTTTACTTTAATCTTACCCCGATGAACAAACATATCCTGTTAGCAGAAGATGACCCGGATTTTGGCGGTATCCTTAAGCAATACCTGGAACTGGCAGGCTACCAGGTCAGCTGGAAAATGAACGGCGCGGAGGCACTGACCTTTTTCAAAACCGAAAGCGCGGACATCTGCGTGCTGGATGTGATGATGCCGGTCATGGATGGTTTTACGCTTGCTGAAAAGATCACAGGCATCCATCCGGGGATACCTTTTATTTTCCTGACCGCCCGGAACCAGAAAGAAGACCGCTTGAAGGGGCTGGGCTTGGGTGCGGACGATTATGTGGTTAAACCCTTCGAGGTAGAAGAACTCGTCCTTCGGCTGAAAAATATCTTAAAGCGTACGGAGCCGAATGAAACAACGGTACCGGAACTGGTTCAGATCGGCAACTATACCTTTGACTATCCCAGCCTGCTGCTGCGCCATGAAACGGGCGATACCCGGCTGACGGAAAAAGAGGCCACGCTGCTGCTGTATTTTTGTGCGCACCGCGACCGGCTGATCAAACGGAATGAACTGCTGCTGCATATCTGGAAGAGCGATGATTATTTTTCCGGCCGCAGCCTGGATGTCTTTGTTAGCAAATTGCGGAAGTATTTAAGCGCCGATCTGGAGATTTCGCTGGAAACTGTCAGGGGTACCGGCTTTGAATTCAGGTATCCAGCCTAATGGAGCTTCCGGCATGCAACATTTAATCCCTTTTTAGTGTCTTGTAATCCTATATGATGAAAAAAACAATCATCCTTTGCTTTATCCTGCTCCACAGTAGCTTAGTTTTTTGCCAGCAATTATCGAAAGCTGATTACCTGGCGGACCTGCAATATTTAAAAGATACGCTGCCTAAAAGGCACGTCAACCTCTTTGCAAAGATCAGTAAAGCCGATTTTGATCAAACCATCGCTGCGATGGCATCCCGGCTGACCGACCCGGATATGGAATCTTTTACCGTTGAGCTTTTTAAACTTCCCGTTGCCATTGGTGATGAGCATACCCATATCGAACCCGTATTTACCAAAGCGGCCCCCATACGTTTTGACAAGTTCGCCGAGGGGATCTTTGTGACCGCTACGAATTCGGTCGATGCGGATATATTACTGTACAGGCTGGACGGTATAGACGGGCACCCGATTGGTGAAGTCATCAGCCGTTTCAAAGCGATCATCCAAAGCGGGAACTCATCATTTTTTGACTCGCGGTTCCTGCACCTGATCAATAATCCCGTCCTATTGAAAGGCTTACAGTTAACGGGCAGCACTGATGAAACTGCATTTGATTTAACTGCGCCAAACGGTAAAACGATCAGGCGCGTAATCAAGTCCGTTGCCGGTGCAGACGCCGGTAACCTCGTGCTGGTAACGGTCAAAAATAATATGCTTTCCAAAATAAAAAAGGGGAACTACTGGAAAAGCTATGATGCCCGGACAGGTACACTTTATTTTAACTTTAACAATTGCCAGGAAGACGATGCGCATCCATTCGCGGCTTTTAATGATGCGCTCTTTGCTTTGATCGGTCAAAAAAAGCCCAAGCGACTGGTGATTGACCTACGGGATAACAGCGGTGGTAATTCGGGCGTCCTGACGCCGTTTATTGATAGTATAAAAAGCAGTTATTTGAACACGAAAGGAAAGCTGTTCGTCCTGATCGGTAAGCAGACTTTTTCTTCGGCCTTGATGAACGCGATTGATTTTAAGCGTAACACCAATGCGACTTTATTAGGGGAAGCGACAAGCGGTACGGTTAACCATTACGGGGAAGTAAGAGGCTTCAGGTTGCCGCATACGAAAATTGTGATCGGTTATTCTACCCATTACTGGGAAAACTGGAAGGGGCATGACGGGCCGCTGATGCCGGATGTGGCCATTAGTTATTCCGTGAAGAATTATGCAAAAGGGATTGACGAGGCCTTGGTATATTCGGATAAATAGCCTAAGGTCTTATTATTAACAACAAGTTAACCTGCCCGGCCTATCTTTGAAAAGGTGAAAGAGCTACCCGATAAAACCCTGTTCACATTGGTTCAGGACCATGATGAACGCGCGTTCGCTGTCCTGCTGGAAAGGTACAGCCGCAGGATGTATGACCTGGTCTACAAGCGTACCCGCGACGATGACGATACCAAAGATATTTTGCAGGACATTTTTATATCGTTCTGGAACAACCGGGATAAGATCAGGATCGAAGACTCTATTTATCCTTACCTTCACCGCTCGGCCAAGTACGCCGTCATTGACCTGGCTATCAGAAACCAACGCGTCAGCGCTTATCAAAACTTGTTAGCCAAACAGGACGAACCATTTATTCATCCCGCTGAAAATTCGTTGATCGCTGATGAATTGAAGCTACAATATGAACGGGAAGTCGCCCGGATGCCCGGTACCATGCAGCAGATCTTCCGGCTCAGCCGTGACCAGCACCTCTCCGCCCGGGAGATCGCGGCGCAATTGCAACTCTCCGAACAAACCGTCAGGAACAACATTACCCTGGCCCTGAAAAAGTTGCGGCTGAGCATCGGTTCCGACCAACTGATCGTTTTACTGCCGCTCAGCCTGTACATTTCTTCCGCCCTGACCGTGAATTAATTCCCTAACAAAAGTTTAATATTTTCTTAACGGTATATCAGGGCATCTCGACAGATTATACTGTTGAATGGCAAAGACACCGGAAATAACACCCGAAATAGCACTCCTGCAACGTTACCGTGCGGGGACCTGTACCCCTGAAGAAACCAGGCAGGTCGATGAATGGTTCGACGCGCAGGAAAACGAAGGCGTACCACCGCTTTTGCGCAGGCGATCCGTACAGGAAGTAAATAGCGCCGTCCTGCGGGCGATCCGCTCGCCGCAGCGAAAACGACAAAGCGGTTTTTTCTTTTTAAAGATTGCAGCTGTACTGCTGTTGGCCTTCATGGCGGGTCTTTTTGGTTACAGGCAACTATACCCTGCAAAAGAATTACCCGTTAGTTATACCACGGTCAGCACCAAACCCGGCGAACGCAAGACCATCATCCTGCCCGACAGTACCCGTATCAGCTTGAATAACGCATCGGCCATTCGATTTGCCGAAAACTTCGACGGAAAGACGAGGACTGTCAGCCTAACGGGTGAAGCTTTTTTTGAAGTACATCATGATGCTAACCGGCCGTTCATCGTCAGTACCGATCAACTGCATATTCAGGTATTAGGCACCTCCTTTGATGTCAAAGCATTCCCCGGTGAAGCACAAACTAAAGTGACCGTAGCCTCCGGAAAAGTAGGTGTTTACGGCACTAAACTCCAAACAGCGACGAAAATGCTGCTGCCCGGCCAGCAGCTTATCTATACAAATACTACAGCAACTTTTAGAACAAGCCAGGTTAACCCAGATGACCAGCATGCCTGGCAAAACGGCATTTTGGTATTCAAAGGCGAAAACCTGAAGGAGATCGCCCGGCAACTGGAACGCTGGTACAACGTAAAGATCAGTATACCGGATGCCAACCTGCAAAAGGAACAATTCAATATCAAACAGAACAACGAAAGCCTAGACCATGTCCTGGCCTCTTTAAGCCTCTCTGGCGATGGTTTCCATTACCGGATCAAAGGCAGGGAGGTACAGATTTGGTAAGCCTTTAATCAACAGAATACCTCACTTAAATAACAACAGATGAAATTATAGCCAACTATCCGACCCAGCAAATAACCCGATCAGTTAATAAAAAAGCGAAAGTGTTCCACCACTTCCGCTCATCAAGTATTCATGATCTATTGAGTTTCTAACGCAACAATAACCATTAAATACAATGCACAATTCTACAAAAAGAACTGTAATTAAACTACTGTTTTCTATGATGAGATTAACCTTTATGGTCCTCACGATCCTGCTATCCTTGACATGCACATTACTGGCCTTTAGCGGTAAAGCCCAGGATATGGACAAAACCAATATTTCCGTTAATCTAAAAAAGGCCCGGCTCGGCGAAGTATTCGACGAACTGGAAAAACAATCGGGCTTTTCCTTTACCTATCCCACAAGAATGGCCAATATCAGCCCGGTCAGCATTCAGGTTAAAGATCAATCTTTAAAAGAAATATTACAAATACTGGCTAATGCCAATAAGCTGAAGTTCACCCGGATCAACCAGATGATCTCAGTTAGCGAGGTACCGGCCCCGGCAACGCCGGGAAAGATCAGTGGAAAGGTGCTCGACGAAAAAGGCGAACCTTTACCTGGCGCGACGATCAAGGTAACTGAGACGGGTACGGCAATCCAAAGCAACGTGGATGGCACCTATCAGTTCAGCCTGCCCCCCGGCAGCTATACCATTGAAGTGAGCTATATTTCCTACCAGGCCAAACGCGTCACCGGCGTGCTGGTCACGGAAGGTAAATTGACCCAGCTGGATATCGCCATGCAGCCTGCCAAGAACTCATTGAACGAGGTAGTGGTTACTTCGGGCTATAAAAAAGCCTCGGTAGAAGGATTATATGCCCGCCAGAAAAACAATGCAGCCTTCACAGATGGGATCAGCGCCGAGCAGATCGGCCGTACTCCCGATAAAAATATTGGTGAAAGCTTAAAAAGAATTAGCGGGGTGAGCACCATCGATAACAAATACGTGGTGGTACGCGGCCTGGGCGAACGCTATAATGGGGCTATGCTCAACGGGCAGCTTATGCCGAGCACCGAACTCAACCGCAAGCAGTTCTCCTTTGACATCATCCCCTCCAATCTTGTGGATAACGTAGTGGTCAGCAAAACGATCACCCCGGATATGAGCGCCGAATTCGGCGGCGGGCTTGTCGCAGTCAATACCAAGGCCATTCCCACCGAAAATTTTCTTTCGGTAACCGTAGGGGAAAGCGTGAACGACCATACAACCGGTAAAAGGTTTCGCTCTCTTAAACTGGAAGGCCAGGAATACTGGGGGGGCCTTTCCGACCACCGCAAACTGTTTGGCAACTTCGATTGGAAAAATACCGGTGAGATCCTGGCACTCGGAAAGTTTGCGACAAGAAATAATGTCAACTACCTCAAAAACACTTCGGAATTCAATAATAACTGGGGATTGTCGGAATTTAACCCACCGCCATCACCCAATTTTCAACTGGCGTATGGGCACCTCTTTCCCAAAGCCGGTGAAGATGGCAAGATCGGTATCATCGCTTCGGCCAGTTACCGCAATACCTTGCAAACCCAGGACATCCAAATGAGCCGGGATGGTTTTGCCAACGACAGCACCGGAACGTTTGCGGGAAAACGCTACGGTTTTACTACCAATATCGGCGCGCTTGCCGGTGTCGGCTATACCAATAGCCATACCAAGATCAGCTTGCAGAGCATGTACCTGCGCACGCTGGATCAGCAACTGATTCTGGGGCAGGGCGCGCATGGCGACAACGGCTACCAGGCGGCCTTATACGACATCGCCACCCAGACCACGCTTTTTCAGCATTCGCTGAAAGGCGAATACAGTCCGAACAAGGAAGGGATCAAACTCAACTGGAACGTAGCTTATACAAACCTTGACCGCCAGAAACCCGATAACCATATCGCCCGTGTCGGGATAGCCCAGGATAATCCATCGCTTGACCAGATCAATACCAGCGGCCCTGTTGACGGTGGTTTTGAAACCGATGGCGGCGCAGGACGCTGGTGGAACCGTACCGGTGAAAAGAACCTGGGCTGGAATGCCGACCTGGCGGTTCCCTTTAAACTTAACTTTATACCTCAGCTGAGCAATACCCTGAAAAGCGGTTATGCAGGCTGGTATAAAGACCGTTTTTTATTCGTGTTCAATACCACAACGCTTTCTGATGTCAGCGACAACCCGCCATTGTCCCAGGCCTTTGACAACGAGCATGTGACCGGTATTACTTACAGCCGCTTTGGTGATGACTTTCACCGTAAGGCGGCACTGCACGCCGGTTACGCTATGCTGGATCAAAAAATTGGAAAACTAAGGTTAGTATGGGGGCTGCGGGCCGAGTATTATAACCTGAACAAGGTGAACGGTGTGCTGGATTCACTTTTCGTACTGATCAACCAGGGACAAGGTAACAAATACAAATATGACTATTCGGATTTGACGAACCGGGAAAAGAACATGCAGTTTTTCCCCTCTGCCAACCTTACTTACAGACTTACACCGAAAATGAACCTGCGCCTGGCCTATTCCAAAAGTATCATCCGGCCAGATCTGCGTGAGCTGTCTTTTTTCAAGGAGTATGATTTTGAGCTTGGTGGTACCTATGAAGCGAATGATCCGATCCATTCCACTACGATCCATAATTATGATTTCCGGTACGAATGGTACCCGGAACCCGGCGATATCATCTCTTTTTCCTTGTTCTACAAAGACCTGGATTATCCGATGGAGATCTACAACCTGGGTGGCAACCGGCAATATACCCTGCGTAATAACAAGTCGGCTAAAAACAAAGGTATTGAACTGGAACTTCGTAAATCCTTCGCATTCACCGGGCTGCCTGTCATTAAGCACATTACGCTTTACAGCAATTTCACCGCGCTGGATGCCAGCGTTGTGCCGATGACGGTTTGTCACGTCCTGAAAAAGGTTTACACATTTTACTGATTAATCCTGTTTCAAGTTTACACTTTATTTTAGTCCTGTAATGGGTTTACAGTTTTATAAAGATAAAGAATAACTGTTGTTGTTTGCTTGTAGTGTTGGAATGTGGGAAACTCCTTCAGTTTTCCATATTCCAACACGTTTTTCTTTTTTTGCTTCTTTTTTTCTTTTTGTTATCTCCTTTCTTTTTGTTTAAAAGCTATGCCATCACTTTTGCTGTCGGATGGTTAAGCAGATTTCTCCACCGGCGCTTGATCGGGCCGGTTTGCGTGTGCGCCTTTTCCGGTGTCATCATATCCACGCTGCTGTGCGGCCTCATCCGGTTGTAAATATCGATGGCTATTTTTGCCGAACACTGCGCTTGATTACTATTCGAATAAGCATCTTCAAGCAGCTCCTGTTTAAGTATCCCGTTCACTCTTTCTGCAATAGCGTTGTCTTTGGGGTTGCCGCTTTGGGTCATGCTGATATTGATAGTATTAGATTTTAATAAGGTTACATAGCCGTCGCTACAGTATTGTGAGCCACGATCGGAATGATGTATTAATGGCTTATCGCTTGCCCTCCCTTTTAACGCCATTTCCAAGGCTGTCAGCGGCCCCTCTGCCGACAAATCAATATGCATACAGAAGCCAACAATCTTACGGCTATAAGCATCCGTTATCAGGCTCAGGTAAGCGAACTTCTTCTTTCTCAGACGTATGTAGGTAATATCACTTACCCATAACTCATCTGCGCGGCTTAACCTGATGTCCTTTATAAGGTCGGGATATTTCTTCATCCAGTGATTGGAATCTGTTGTTTGGGGCTGACTGCGCCTTCTCTTTACAATCAGTAAATCATTTTCCCGCAACAAGTCAAAAAGCAGATCCCTGCATATATACATGTCATGACCTTCCATAAATGGTTCCATCATCACATGCAGTTTCCGGCATCCAAGCCGAGGCTGAAAAGTACGGTGATAGAGTACTTGCTGGATAAGCAGGTCCTCCTCAAGCGATTTTTTGCCTGACAATTTCTGGTGCTGATAGTACGCCTGCGGTGAATGACCAAGCAGTCTGCAAAACCCACGAAGACCGCGTGGGCAACTTTGCATTTTCATTTGGACTGCCTGGTGCCATGTTTTTTTCGCAGGTCGATGCCGAGCTCCTTACTGGATATATCGAGCATAAAATCCTGCAACTCGATCTTTAGCCGCGCCTCGCGTAATTCCTTTTTCAGTAGATTTATGTCATCAGGTATCGGTAATTCTTCCTTCACCACCCGGACTATTTCTCTGGCTTTTTTTGGCTTATTATGTTTTGACATCACAATACGATGTACTTGATCACGGCTTATTCCGTACTTCGCTGCTAATATACGGTAACCTAATCCTCCTTCATTATGATCATAAAGGATTGCTGACACATTTTTATATTCCATTTTTGGTTTATTTAATGTGTAAACCTATTTCAGGACTAGACAGTTAATTACGGTGCCCTCAATAAAGACAATCCATTAAAAATAACCCCGATAGAGGTATTTGGAAAAACGGAACACAGACCGCAGGCAGGAGCCAGTAACTATACGTATAACGGTGGCTTTCAATATGATGACAGCTGGCTGTCCCTCAATATCAGCTATAATTATGTATCCAACCGCACTTATCGCCTTACAGACATCTACCCGCAGTCCCTGTTCGAAAGGCCGATCAACTCCCTGGACGGGCAGCTGGCTTTCAGGATACTGAAGAAAAAGGCAGAGATTAAATTCAATGTCTCCAACCTGCTGAATTCCTCGGGTATCGTGTATACCAACTACTATGACGGCAAGCAGGTTCCAGGCGGCAGTTTTGATAATTACCCGGCCCCAACCACCCAACAGTTGCTGTACGACCCAAAAAGCGACCGGCTGGACTACAAAGCCTCACCGGGTCGTACGTATTCCCTGGCATTTACCTATAATTTCTAAAACATTATCCCATGAAAAAATATACGAAACTTTCCTTCCTGTTAGCCTTCGCCATTCTGCTGAACGCCTGTAAGAAAGGTGAACCATTGCCCGAAAAATCTTTTGCCAATATCACGGTGATCAGCAAGGTCCTGCTGGATGTACCCACATTAACGGTTTACGTAGATAGTGTACTGATGGATACGGTAGGTGGCGGCAGTGCCGGTACCACACTGATCGAGCGCAAAAAAACGACCATGAAGCTGACGATCAAAAACCTGCAAACCGGTAAAACGTTGTTGGATTCTACATTTACGGTCAAACCTAAGAACAGCTTTACCGTATTGGTCGACAATTCACTCGGTATCGCCACATTTTATACACCATCCACCAAGCCCATTCCAGCCGACAGCGGTAGTGTGCAACTATTCTGTAATTCAGTAGTAGGCGGAATGACAGGAAAAGGTCTGACCTTCAAACTTTTCACCACTTACGATAATGCGAACACATTTAATCCGACAACTTACGAAGTCAAAAACCTGGAGAACGGAAAACTGGCGGCTCCGTTGATGCTCCCCTTAACCAAAGACGCGGTGGGCGTTATGCCAACCTACTATATCCAGACAGTTGATCCGGATACCGGCACTATCCTTTCGGATCTTTTTCCCGGTTTCAGTGGCTACGGGCAGGTAACTGTTGAACCCGGCAAAAACAATGTCGTTAAAGTCGACATTATCAGCGATCCGCTATATGGCAATTTCTATAACAGCCCCTTTCTGTATTTTCCTTTATAGGCCAGGCTATCTCGATCGATCCATCCTTTCTTGAACAGGCGGTCCCGCAAGGACCGCCTGTTATTCAACCAGCAGATGAACAATACCCAAACAGCTATTACCATCCTCTCGGTACTTGATCTGAGCATCCTGGTACTCGCCCATAGCGTCGACCGTCAACTTTACCGGAAACGTACCTTGCAAAAATCCGGAGCCGGTCATTTCTTTTGCAACCCGGATTACGACGAGCGGGTCAATCGGTTTTTACTGAGCAGAGGCGGCCTTGTAGCTTACTGGACTTCTTTTCATCATAATCCTTTTATACTATTTGAGCGATGCCCAAATTTAACGAAGAAAATCAGCAACGATACACCCAAAACTCATGCTTATTGATTACCGGGATATTCGTCGCATTGGCTGGTTCCCTATGTTGGCTGCTCATTTTAAGGATGATTAATTTCCTTTCCGGCTGAACCAGACGTTGCAAGGAAAGATAAGCAGGAAGGCCTGGAACTACTTATTCAGCTAATAGCGTTGTTCAGTTGCTTTATAGCTTTACTTAATACCTGCTTAATTTACTTTAGCTATTTTAGCGGCGGTGGATCATTTATCAGATACGGAATTGTTGTTGCTGATGCAGCAAGACAGCGAACAGGCCTTCGCTGTTGTCGCTCGCCGTTACCAGGAACAGCTATACCGGCAGATCTATAAAAGAGTAGGTGATGAAGAAGATACCAAGGATATGCTCCAGAACATCTACATTTCCCTGTGGACCCGGCGTTATAGCCTTGTGATCGAAAGTTCCTTTGCACCTTACCTGACACGGGCCGCCCATTACGCCATTGTGAACGAGTACCTTTTTCGTAAGAAAAGAGCCGGGTTTGAAAGCGCTATGGCTATACTGGATGAGCTGGTCCACCCGCCGGTCGAGGACACGCTGGTCGCTGCCGACCTGCGGCAGGAATTTGAACATGAATTGCTGAAGATGCCCAAGGCCGTCCAGGAAGTATTCCGCTTAAGCAGGCAAGAAGGTCTTTCCGTCCGGGAGATCGCGATACAGCTTGGCTTGAACGAACAGACTGTTAGGAATTATTTATCTACCGCCCTACAATCGTTGCGGGCCTACCTCAAAAAAGATAATATTGCCTTTGTACTGGCCCTGGCATCCGCCTGTTGGTTCGGCGATCTGTAGACTTACCATCTCTTTACATGAACTTAACGAACTGTTGTTGATTATTTAATAGTATAAAAGGCCGCTTTGCTTGATTATACTGTTGAATGGAAACACAGGACAATCAGCTGAAAGCACTGGCCGAAAAGTACGAGGACGGGCTTTGCACACCGGAAGAGTTGAAACAGATCAGGGACTGGTACGACAGTTTTGAAGCGGATGGCTATCCGCTGCCAGCAGATCAGGAGATCAAGCGAGCCGCAGGAGAAGCGACGACACGCGCTGTTAACTGGGTCGCTGCACATCAAAAGCAGGCCCGGATCAGGAAGCTATGGCTGCCCGTCTTAAAGATAGCCGCCGTATTATTGCTGGTTGCCTCGGCAGGTTCGCTGATCTTCAAAGCAGCCCATCGTACGGAACAGCCCATTGCATGGCAAAAGGTCAGCACCGAACTGGGTGTTAAAAAACAGGTTACCCTGTCGGACGGTTCGGTGATCTCCCTCAATAGCGGATCAACCATCGCTTACCCGGAAACGTTCAGTAACACTACGCGTGAACTGAAACTCAGCGGCGAGGCCTTTTTTACTGTTGTACACGACCCCAAGCATCCTTTTATTGTGCATACCCGCCAGCTCCGGGTACAGGTGCTGGGAACCTCTTATAACATTCAAGCCTATCCTGACGAAGTAAATACAGAAGTCGCGGTCGCAACCGGTAAAGTCGGTGTATGGAACAGCAGCGAGAAAATTAAAAAAGTGTATATGCTGACGCCTGGCGAGCGGCTGGCTTATAACAATACCCATAAAAGCTATGTAAAAAGCAATTTGCGGCTTGCCGATATCGGCAGCTGGCAGCAAAATGTGCTTGACTTCCGGATGGAGACACTGGAGAACATCAGTAAAAGCCTCAGCAGGGAGTATGGTGTGACCTTTATCTTTAAAGACAGGTCATTACTGAGCAAACGCTTCCAGCTCAAAGTAAAAAAAGAAAGCCTGGCCAATATCCTGAAGCTGTTAAGTATTTCGGGGGGAAGTTTCCCTTATAGCATCAGCGGCAAAAAAGTGACTATCGGATAAATGCTATTAATTATTCACTATAAAGCAGGAGGTAAGATTTAAGAAGTGTAACCCCAAATAAAAGAAAAACAATGCGGTCATGAAAAAAGCGAAAGTGTACCACCACTTCCGCTCATTAAGCTTTATGACCACCAGATTGCAACCCAATAATCATTTTAAAAAGCTATGTACAATTCTACAAAAAGTAGTGTAATTAAACGACTATATTTTATGACGCGCCTAACTATGATGGTGACCGTTATTTCCTTCACCCTGAGCGGTGTGCTCTTCGCCTCCGAGGTCAGGTCCCAGCACCTGGACCAGACTATTGTTTCTGTTAACACGCAGAAAAGCAGCCTTCATGTCCTGCTATCCGATCTGTCAGCCCAATCGGGGTTTAACTTTGTTTACGCCGAAGAGGTCGGTAAAATCAACCCTGTTTCTTTGAACGTCAGCAAGATCAGCCTCGACAAAGTACTGGAGCTTTTAGCCAAACAGTATAGGTTGCGTTTTGCGCAGATCAACGGGGCTATTGCGGTCAGTAAGCTTCCGCCCCCGGCAGCGCCGGGAAAGATCAGCGGAAAGGTGCTCGACGAAAAAGGCGAAACGCTTCCAGGCGCGACAATTAAACTCGTAGAAACCGGGCAGGCCGTGCAAAGCAATGCAGACGGTTCTTATGTGCTGAGCGTTACACCCGGCACTTATACCGTCGAAGTGAACTTTATCGGTTACCAGCCGCAGCGCATTACCGGCATCACCGTGAACGAAGGAAAAGTAACCCCTCTCGACCTGGCCATGAAACCAGGCAATACTGCTTTAAAAGAAGTGATGGTAACGGCAAACTATCGCAAAGCATCCCTGGAAGGGCTTTATGCCAAACAAAAGAACAATGCCGGTATTACCGATGGAGTAACCGCCGAACAACTGGCGCGTACCCCGGATAAGAACCTCGGCGAATCACTGAAACGTATCAGCGGCCTGGCCACCATTGATAATAAATACGTGGTGGTGCGCGGTCTGAGCGAGCGTTACAATAACGCCGAACTTAACGGGCAATCAGTACCGAGTACCGAACTGAACCGCAAAGCCTTCAGCTTTGATATCATCCCATCTAATATGGTGGATGCCGTAATGGTAACCAAGACCCTGACCCCGGATAAAAGCGCCGAGTTCGGCGGCGGCCTGGTGCAGGTGCAGACCAAAGATATTCCTGATGAGAATTTCACTACCGTAACGATAGGCAGCAGCATCAACAGCAACACCACCGGAAAAGATTTCCTGACCCTGCCGATGGAAACCCGGAATTATTTTGCCCTACCCGCCAGTAGCCGTAACCTTTTCGGTAAACTGGACTGGAAGAGTTCTAACGATGTTTTGGCCAATACCACGCTGAACGCGACCTCGGGCAATTATGACGTCAAAGATCCCAAGGCATTGGCCAACAACTGGGGTTTATCAAAATTGAACCCGGCACCCGCACCAAACCTTCAGTTTTCTTTGGGACGTGTGTATTCGCTCAAAGATAACCAGCGCATCGGTTTGATCGCTTCGGCCAGCTACCGCAACACGTTCCAGACACAGGATATTGAAAGTACCCGCTTCGGTTTTGAAGAAACCCAGAATCCCTTATTGGGCAAACGTTATGGTTTTACAGCGAACCTTTCCGGCCTCGCAGGGCTGAGCTACAGTACAGAGCGGCTGAAACTTGGGCTTCAAACGATCTATCTGCGCACGCTTGACCAGCAATTGCTGATCGGTACAGGCAACAAGGACGGGTTCAGGCAACTGGCCTATTTTGACCAGACCACAGCTTCCAACCTGTCACAAAACCAGTTGAAAGGTGAATATGCCATCGGTAACAGGGGTATCAAACTGAACTGGCTGGGCAGCTATATCCGGCTGGACCGCCTGAAGCCCGATAACCATATCATGACAGCCAATTATGTGAAAGACGCCGCTTACGGCCCTGATGAATTTTACATCAGCCAGCCGCAGAGCGACCTGAGCCGCGGTGCCCTGCGTTCCTGGAGCCGCGCTTTGGAAAACAACCTGTCCTGGAATACCGACGTACAAATCCCATTTCAATTCAATATGGGTAAGCTGCCCTTGGCGAACAGCCTGAAGGCAGGGTATGCCGGCTGGCAAAAAGACCGCCTGTTCTACGTACTCAATTCGGGCAGCTCTGCCAACACCTCCTATTTTCCGCCCCTGGCCGAAGCTTTTGATCCCAATAATCCAGGGACATCCATCGAATTCAGCCGGTTTGGCGATGATTTCCATAAAAAGGCCAGCCTGCACGCCGCTTACCTCATGCTGGACAATAAGATCGCCGGTAAGCTGCGCTTCGTATGGGGATTGCGTGCCGAATACTATAACCTGAACGGCCTGAACCAGAACCTGGATCAGATCAAAGCCAGTGTTAAGCAATACGATTTCAGCGCGTTGGATAAACTGGAACCCAACTGGAACTTTTTCCCTTCGGCCAACCTCACTTACAGCCTGACGCCGAAAATGAACCTGCGCTTGGCCTATGCCAAAAGCATCATCCGCCCGGATTTGCGCGAACTGACCTTCTTCCAGGAATATGATTACGAGTTAGGCGGAGTGTATAATTCCCAGACACCGATCCGGTCCACCAAGATCAGCCACTATGATTTCCGGTATGAATGGTTTCCTTCACCCGGCGAGCTGATCTCGTTTTCGCTGTTCCGCAAACAGTTCGACTACCCGATGGAGATCTACAAAGACCAGAATAACCGCTTGTTTACCCTCAAGAACAACAAAGCGGCAACCAATAAGGGCATAGAAGCGGAATTCCGCAAATCGTTCGCGTTTACCGGCATACCCGTATTAAAACAACTGACCTTATACGGCAATTTCACCGCGCTGACCAGTACCGTAACGCCTATGACCCTGGCCATCGGTGCTACCGATCCCGCTCAACCCGGCAAGGTGGTAGTGGAAGAGAAGGCCGGTGCACCGGAAAAGCGTGTGCAAACCGGGGCCAGCAACCTAATGTACAACGCCGGCCTTTATTATGATACCAAACCGGTAAGGCTCAGCATGAGCTATAATTATGTATCCAACCGCCTGATCCGCCCAACCGTTGACTATTCGCAATCTCTGTTTGAACGGCCGGAAAAAGCGCTGGACGCGCAGGTAGCCTTTTACCTGCTCCAAAAGAAACTGGAGATCAAGGGCACGGTCAGCAACCTGCTGAACAGCTACTCGGTGGTTTACCAGAATGTGTATGACCAGGGTAGCCTGACGACCAAAGAACCGACCAGCCAACAATTACGTTATCAACCCGGTGTGGACCAGATCAATTACAAGTCCGCCTCCGGCCGCACCTATAGTTTAAATCTTACCTATAATTTCTAAGGACATGAAAACATTTCCATATCGTTTACTGCTGCTGCTGTTAGCTACCGCTATATTTTCCTGTAAAAAAGGAGAACCCCTAAAATCTGAACACCGCTTCGGTTCCCTGACAGCGGCACTTGCGGACCTGCCGGGTACCCCCGTCATGGATATTTATTTCAACGGCAAAAAACTCCCGGACAGCCTCATCGCAGGAGGCACCTACGGTTTAAGCCCGAAGCTTTTACTCGATGCGGGGGTAAAAGCCAAACTCGCCTTTAAAAAACATGGCACGGACAGCCTGCTGATCGATACACTGGTCACGATCCCTGCCGCAAATCTATTGAATTTCAGGCTGGCCTACAGCGAGGATCTGGGATTAAAAACCTTCCTGGATGCGGGTGCCAGTGTGGGTGTGGATTCCGTCAAAATGCAGCTTTTCAATAACCTGACCACACTGCTGCCGGATGGTATCACCGTGGATGGTTATTTGACCAGAGCGCATAACGATGGCAGCGGTATCATCGACGACCTCGGCGTAATGCCCGACCTTAACCGGAAAACGATTTCCAAAGCGATGATCCTGGCACTGAACGACCCCTCGGGGACACCCTATGGCTATATTGTCCGCCTAAAGGACAAGGCCAGCGGACAGTTTCTAACCGATGATTTCTTCGGGGAAAGCCTGGCTTTTTCATTCGACAGTTCTGCCGGAGGTAAAACCGCCATCGTCAGCCTGGTACAAACGATACAAAGAGGAAAAAAGAAATTCGCTGCGAATATCGCTATCCTGTAAAAAACGATCAAAAGGCAGCGCCCTGAAAAGCCTGCCTTTTGTATTCAAAACCATGACTACTACCCAATCCGCGATCGTCCTATTAACTGTATTGGATATGCTTATCCTGTTATTCGTATACCGGTTTGACCGCAGGCACTACAGAAAACCTTTAACTCAACAAATACACACCCGGCATTTCTTTTGCAACCCAGCATACGATGATCAGGTTAACCGTTTATTGCTCAGCAAAGGCGGTTTGCTGTTGTGCACTATTTTATTTACCCTGATATTCATATTACAGTCGCTTCATGGCTTCAACTGACGATAAAGAACATCGACAACAAAACCATAATTCACGCTTGCTGATTTCCGGAACACTCGTCGCATTAATGGGTTCGCTCTGCTGGCTGCTTATTGTTCAGATATGCAACTTCCTTTTCGGCTGAATCCAAAGCAGCAGTAAGAATACGTAGGCTGCCCTGGCCTTCGCTATTGTCGCGCGACGTTATCAGTAATAGCTCTTTGAATTATAATTTTTAATGATGGAACTGGAAGACGAACTTTTAGAGATTAATATTGCCTGTTTGTTATTGTTTTAATAAAAAGGCCTCAACGATATTCATATAGGCATCCGGTTCCTCGAACATAGGTGCATGTCCGGAGTATTGCATTTCTTCAAATGTTGCATTTTTTATTAGGGAAGCCACTTCCTTTCCGTCAGCAGGAGGGTTCAAGCCATCATATCTTCCGCTGATCACTAGCGTTTTTGCTATAACCTTGGATAATTGATTCCTGAAATCGAAAGCACCAATTGCTTTATTGGCAGCATTGAATTGTTCGGCACTTAGCTTGGTTTCAAATACCTCCAAATGGTTTTTCATCAGTTCGGGGTCATACACCATAAATTTTAATAGTTTCAATATGGTTTCATGCATATTCAAACCCTTAATTTCTTCTTCATTTTCTTTAAATAAACGCAGTATCGAAGAGGTAAGTCCATTGGATTTGGTAACCGTCAGTATTAGTTTATCAATACGATCCGGAGCGGTGATGGCAACCAACTGAGCGATATAGCTGCCCATGGATACGCCCAGTAAATGCGCTTTTTCGAAGCCAAAGTGATCCATGATTTCAATAATATCCTGAACATGATCTTCGAGGGTAAATGCTGCCGGCTTATCAGACTGTCCGTGGCCACGGCAATCCAATGCCACCGTTTGGAAGTTTTTCGAAAGTGGTTCAATTATATTTTTAAAATGAGCCTGGTGATCTCCGCCGTTTCCATGGATTAAAATAATAGGAAACCCGGTTCCTTTGACTTCGACATACAGCTGAATGCCATTAATTTTTATAAGTCCCATATAGATGATTAAACGTGTTTTTGCTATCAAAAGGTATACTTCTGAAAAGACGTAAAAATTAAACTACGTTAATTTTTGTTATCGTAATTAAAGGCTTGTCAATTATTTTTATGTTCGAGCAAAATTTGTCAGCTGAATTTTTGAATTGCTTCAAGCGTAACTGGTGTGAAAAAGTTGATCAGGTTACCATCCGGATCGCGAAATAATAGCGAGCGGTTTCCCCAGGGCATGGTCGTAGGGTTTTGAACAACTACAGGTACCAAGGCTTTAATCCGCTCGTAAGCTTCGTCTACGTTGTCCACCAGGAATTCAATGATCACACTTTTATTGCTGGCCGGCTCGGCAATTCCCTCGCCAAATAAACTCAAGGTACGTGTACTGCCGATGGCCAAAGTAGCGGTGCCGTTAGCCAATTCTGCAAAATCTTCTGTGAACCATTGCGCCGTCAGACCAGTAACACTTTCATAAAATGGCACCAAACGTTTGATGTCCCCGGTAATAATTCTTAATGACTTTAAATTCATGATATAGCTTTTTATTGTTTTTGATAGCACAAGAATAATAAGCCATAGTGACAACCCTATGTCAGGAGGATTGAATAATAAAAAACATTCTTTTAATGTCCTTACTAAACTCGAATGCCATATTCGAAAACGGCCGACCTTATTAATAGGTGGATAAGGTCATCAAGGCGGTGTTTTAACGTAATACGCATCTTATAGCACTCAACTTTTAGGTAGAAGCAATTTTTAATTATTACTATCAGTAGTAATGAATTTTGCAGTTCATTACTACTGATAAATGTTATGCTAATCCTGCATGCTTTTATTTTGTCTTAAATTGATCAATTATTACCTTTTCCCATCTCATTATATTCCTTTAATCTTTCAGGAAAATCGGCCAGCCACTTCAAATCAACGATGAATCGCGATGTAATTTGTACGGTTAAGCACCCTTTTCTGAAAAGCCTTTTTACAGCAGTAAAAGGGCTTTTTTTATGCCCTGAGGGCTTTTTTTTCGATAAAATTCTAATTCGTCACCACACACACAGTATTTTACCCGTTTATTCAAACAAAAAGCAGGCGTTACGCCGAATGATTATCGGATGTTTAATTAAATAAACTTATTTAGAATTCATATTGGGCATTTTTCTATAATAGAGTAAGTTATAAAAAATCGTGATTGCCAAGTTGAAAAGATAGCCGAGCTGAACTTGCTCGGGATATGTTTATGCTTTCCTTTACCTGTGTGGTATTAACGCTGTAGATTTATACTTAAGTAACTATAAAATCAAAGATGGAAGGATAGAATATAACAGGTCAAAAACCAAGGGTAAAAGACAGGATAAGGCTTTTATTAGTATTAATTAACCTGATGAAGCTCACCCATTCTTATTCAAATAAAGGAACATGCTTTCTGATAGGTATGCCACCATTACTAACCTGAATAAGGCTCTTAGTAAAGGCATGGCAGATACAAGAAGTTTAACAGGCATCAGCATTATATTTTATTGGGCACGACATACCTTCGGAAATCTCGCCAGAAACAAGTGTAGGAAATCAAAAGATGATGTTGCATTCGATTCCACTTTGGAACTTATTAATATCGTAACAAAATAGAAGGGGCTCTGACATGCGACCCTGCCCTGACCGAAACCAAGATAGATAATTTGGTTTGCAGCATGCCAAACCCTCGTTCATCTGTAGCCTTTTTTAATACGTTATAGCGTTATTGAATGCTAATATCAGCGTGAACCTTTAGTTTGAGGTAATATTATCCCAATTTTAATTCCTTCTTCGCTTTTCTTTCCATCTTTGTACGATTGCACGTACGTGAGCCTGAAATTGAGGTACTGCACACCCGCTGCAACCTCGTAATAGCTTTTAAGCACAGGCGTGGTTAAATAATTCAAATCTATAATTTCCTGCAGTTTTAGCTTACGGATTAGTGGGACGTTATTTAAGATATATCCTGAAAAATTGTGTTCGATATGGGCTTCAAAATATTTGTCTGGTGTGCTGTACCGGTATGAATCCAATAACAAAAACCGGTTTGACGATATGAGATTTATGAAACCGTCATTACCTATAAACTGGGCATAATCTATAAAGTATAATTGCTTAGCACGTAAAAACTTACCTGCCCCAATATAAAAAGAAGACTTGCCATAGATGCCCATGTTTACGCCCTCCTTTGATAAATTTGTTGAAAGCACATCATAATCCACATCAGAGGCGAAAATGCTTTTAATACCCTTTGTATAGCTCAGCTCCAGCTTAGGGTAAGCAGAGGGCAAATAGTGTTTACCTGTAGGGTAAGTTTCGTATTTATTACTGAAATTGTAACTGGTGCTTGCATTAATGGTAAATGATTGATTTTCGGGAAATAAAGACTGATCAATATCTGGAGTATTGGGGTTATTGGATGTAAAAGCCTTATCCCGGTTACCAAAGCTGTAAAAAGAACTGTTAGGATACCATTTGCGGTTGGCATACGTTGTTGAAATTCTTCCAAGCCAGCCCCCAGCTATCCTGGCCGATAATGATGCCTGGCCAAACTTTTTTTCATAAAGCTTCTCAAGATTTTGCCTGTCGAACAAGGTACTAATAGTGTTATTAGCGGGATCGATTGGCTCGAGGTTGTTCAAGTCATACATGCCTGTACCGCCGCTAAGGCCCAGGATAAAACGGCCTGCCGGTATGTCGGCCATTGCATTGGCATGGAATAAATGATTGCCAAAACCGTAACGCACATTTCCGCCCAGAAGCAAGCATTTACTATCGGTAGAATCTATCTGTTTAGTAAATGTTGCACCATAATTAACCGTAAGGCCTTCTACTGTATTATAAAGGAACGAGGGTATAGTCGGGTTGAAATTAAGGTATTCATTAGTATAACGGTTACGATGCAGCACACCTGTGAATAATACCTTGCCGGGAGTTACCTTATTGTATACCCGGTCAAGCGAATCGAGGTAGGGCTTTGATTCACGCCTGGCCGCCATAATAGCTTTTTTTCGGTAATCATTTGTTTCTTCTAAAGTTAGCGGTACCGGCCGTTCCTGCTGCCAATAGGTCGAATCTTTTTTGTTGATGCCTTTGGACACGCGCAATACCTCCTCAGCAAAGTCTTTTTTATTGAGGGCAGGGTTGAGAACATAATTGCTGTAAACGGCAATAAAGTAGCCGCCGAATTTGAAGCCAAAAAGGCCGCCGGTAAACTCATACTTTACCGAAGCTGGCATCCATACTTTGTTGCCAACGGGTATATATTGTTCCTTTATTTTTAAGGTGTCAACCACGTTTAGGTTGGCGCTTTCAGTTATCTTCAGGTCTAAACTATGTATGCGCCAGCTATCCTCCATAATATAGATCACCCCGGTGAACGCCGGTTCGAAAGCATGCTTGGGGGTCAGTTGTATCTTGTTTACAATTTCGCCGTTCTCTTCAATAGCGCCCAGCCATTTATAATAGTAAAAATTGAGTGCATTATCCGCAATGGGCGATATCAGCGGGCGGTTGCTCAGTTGGTCCCAGTATTGAAAATTCTCGTACATATTAACCTTAATATCTGATGCCCTGTTAAAGCTGAACGCCTGGTTACTGCCTGATACTTTGGATGAGATCATTTCTTCATGTAAAAGGTCAGGTTTTATGAAGCTGAGTTTGGATAGTGATTCTGAAAAGTATATAACACCCCGACGGTTGGAGTCAAGCCCAATCTCGCGGCCTATCTTGTTCATATCCCTGCCCAGAAACTTTTTGGGTGCGGCCAGTAGTTTTTGTAAACCTTTAAGGTATACATCGGCACTGTAGGTATCAACCTCCTTTAAGTAGGTTTTACGTTTGCGGATGGCATTGCGGATGATACCATAGGCGGGGTCTTCGCCGGTGGCGTGCACGGCCACTTCATTTAATTGGTACGAAGCTACATGGAGTTCGATATTTAAAACAACATTTTTTGCCACAGTTATCTTACGTGTTTCCTGTTGAAAACCGATGGCCTTAAATAAAAGTTCATAATTGCCGGCTGCTACGTTAATGCTGTAAGCCCCATCGCTGTTGGCAGAAGTACCCTTGGTTGTATTATGGATCAATATACTGGCAAACGGAATCGGTCTACCGGTGTCATCTGTAATAGTACCATTAATAGTGAGCTGCTGAGCGGATGCTATAGCATAGCTGATAATTAGCAAAAAGAATGCGATAACCTGTTTTTTAAGCATTTATAGGTGGTTGTTCCCTAAAGATGAATCTGTTAGGATAGTTAAGTGATGTATTGAATTCGGTTAAAGAGGCGAGCGTGTTCGGAATTTGAAATGAGGGATTTCCCAGCCATCTTATTTTTGACGGCAACTGTACGCTATGGCAACTTTGACAACAGCTGTCTGATGTTTTCAATGACTAAATAAGGTTCATCAAGCATAATAAAGTGTCCTGACTTTATTGTTGATAAATGCTGAAAAACTGTAACTCCATTTTTCAAGCTTTCATGAGCGTTATACCATAATTGTTTGTCGGCACTTGAAACCCCGGCACTGGTTTGCATACTTGTGATTACTGTTACTGGAACATTTGGCAGATTTGGTAGGGTTGACATATATTCCAAATCTTCGCGGAGCTCTCTTACCTCTTGTAGCACCCCAGGTCCGGCACCGTAAGTTTTTTTTGTTTCATCATATAACTTATCTTCCTCGTCTTGCGTCCAATGGTTATACAGTTCATGTGAAGAATCAAGAAACAAAAGCGCAGCTATCTTTGATGGATTTTTGAAGGCGTAAGCTCGTGCTATCAAACCACCTAAGGAATGGGAAACGATAATAACTTTTCTTTCACCGGCAACTGCGGCGATGACGGCAGCCAATTCATCGCTTAATCTGTCAATGGTTCGGGGTGACGGTCCTTTTTGAGATTTTCCGTAGCCAGCCCGGTCATACATCAACATATCGGAAATGCCAGATAGCGGTTTTCTAATCTTTTCTTCAGTCCAAACGGAGGCATCATTACCCAACCCGCTTTCGAATACGATTAAATATTTAGAGCCTGATGATGATGAATAAGTCATCAGCTTGTGAGTACCTAAGTCAACTTGTTTTTCGGACAAAACGGGATTAACCGAGTTTTTTTTGCAGGAAATACCTAATAGTGTAAAAAGCGTAATTAAGAAGAATGATGTTTTTAGTTTATATTTCATGAAGCAAAATTCGCTCGTAAAAAAAAATCGAACGTACTTCTTAATAAATATATTATTTTATAAAATACTGTAAGTCAATTATTTGATAGAGAAGAACTAACTTCTAACGCATTTTTTTTATTACACTGCTCTCTATATTCTCTGGGTGACAAGCCGGTGATTTTTTTAAAGAAAACATTGAAAGAGGTTTTGGAGTTGAAGCCACATTCAAACGCAATTCCTAAAATTGTAAAGTGATCATAAGCCGGGTCGTTAAACAAGCGCATGCATTCTTCAATTCTGTACCGGTTTATAAACGTGTAAAAATTTTCTTCCAAACATTCATTGAGCAAATACGACATGTGGTAGGTATTGGAAAGCATCATTTTACTGAGCTTCGGCAGCGTAATCTCACTATCTAAATAAGGCTTATCTTTTCTCATCAATTCTAATAATTGATATTCAAGCTTGATTACCTTTTCATCTGTCAATACTTTTTTCTTTAATGGTGTTGACCCGGGATTGACTGATATGGCAATATCGTGTGATACACAAATTTCCTGATTGTTAGATAGATCATCCACGCTCTGATCTTGCTCAGGAACAAAAAAAGGAGTGTCTTTTTGCTTCATAATCTGCACACCGATATAATAAAATGAGCACAGATAAATTATTGAAGCAATTAGGGAGAGTAAAGGCATGCCTGCAATGCTTTCTAACAACCAGATAACAGACAGCATGCATAATCCTATAGTTATTTGGATGAGCCATTTATAATCATTCCCAGTGAAACTGGATAGAAATAGCGGAATGGATTGCCTGTATTTTCTCAACTGCCTTAATGCCAAAAACAAATACCAAAAAATCTGTAGAAACAACAGTGTTGATAAACAAATACTTGCGATCTTCTCTATATGATTTTCTTTTGTTTTATTGGCAGCAATTACATCCGGTGGTATTTGAAAAGTTAAAATACAAACAGCAAGAAGGAAAATATATGGCAGGAAATGTAAGATAACTTTACCATTCAACTTTTTATCAACTGATGTTAAATAAACAGATGCCAAATAAAAAGATGGAGCAATGGCATAGGTGCCTGGCTGAAATATCAGCATTAGTACTGGATGCTTTAGGTACCCTCCGCCGGCACTAAATGCATCATTTGCAAAGTTTAGTGTAAGGAAAAACAAAAAGAGCGATAAAAAACGGTAGCCTATCAGTGCTGTGCTTTTTTTTGTAAAAGTTAAAAAAGCTAAAAACAATAGCGTGCTGGATATAACAGTGCTAACGTTAACTATAATTTGCGGGTTTAGGTTTAGTGAAAACATACTAATTGTCTACAGAGTTGCCAGCTATATCCATCGGTATTTGTTTCCTAAAACCAATTTTCCTTCCAAGGCTTTATAGGCAAAAACAATCGCAGATTTATAATTTGTCATATTCTATTTGAGTACAATTTTCGATAATTGTTACAACATATTTTTTTGCGTACTTGATTTATTTACTTAGTTATTATATAATTCTTTCATTTAAATATTGCCCATGATATTATTGTCGATTTGGGAAAGCACACTTCATCCAGTTCTTTTGTGTCGTTAGGTAATATGAGCCCCGGGAGATTTATCGCTGCCATCTCTGTCGGCTCATGTCTTGTGGTCTTCACGATGATTACAGCCATCTATGTTCGTATTTAGCCAGCCGTTCCGGCTTGATGTATTGCCGCTCGGTTTAAAGCCGCCAATCATTCCCTTGTCGGTATTGATTTTAGCCGGAGCAAATATCTTTTATACCATCAAGCTATATAAAAAAAACGCCCATACCGTTTATACAATAAAAGTATTTGAGGTTGTCCCCGGGTAATCATGGTCCTGATTGTCCATGCACCTGCACCGTTTATCCATGTTATCGATAATTTAAGCAGTGCACCTTTGTATTGTCAATGAAGACAAATAAAATTAAAAAAAATGTCACGTTTAACAGCACTTGATCCTGAAACAACTACAGGAAAATCTAAAGATCTTTTTACTGCCATTCAAGGCAAGCTGGGAATGGTTCCTAATATGATGAGAACTATGGCTAATTCGCCGACGGTTTTAAACGGCTATCTTGCTTTAAGCGGTGCTTTAGGAGGAGGAACTATCGGCGGAAAGCTTGGTGAACTGATTGCGCTTACCGTTGCCAACGCTAATAGCTGCGAATATTGCAATGCCGCACATACCTTTATCGGCGAAAAATTAGTCCATATTGATGCCGACAGTATTGCATACGCCCGTGAAGGTAGATCTGCTGATGCAAAAATTCAGGCAGCGCTTGATTTTTCAAGAACGATCATTGAAAAAAGAGGACTGGTTAATGACGCTGATGTAGATGCCTTGAAAAATGCCGGTTACGATGAAGCAGGAATTGCAGAAATTATCGCTCATGTTGGTTTAAACATATTCACCAACTATTTCAACAATGCCGCAAAGGTAGTGGTAGATTTCCCTGTGGTTGAGCTGGTTGAAACAGCCGCTATTTGATCGTGTTCACTCCCTAAAGAATGGATAGATTTGTATTTATCCATTCCTTAATTTAAAACTACTATGGAACAAAAACTTCCCTTGCCTCCATTTACCATGGAGACTGCATTAGAAAAGGTACAGCTTGCAGAAAATGCCTGGAACACGAAAGATCCGGAAAAGGTATGCTTGGCTTATACCATTGATACAGAATGGCGCAACCGCACTGACTTCATTAATGGTAGAGATGAGGTGAAAGCTTTTTTAGTTAGGAAATGGGAGAAAGAGCTGGATTACAAGCTGAAAAAAGAACTATGGGGATTTCGAGAAAATCGTATGGCTGTTCGTTTTGAATATGAGTGGCATGATCAAACCGGACAATGGTACCGCAGCTATGGCAACGAACTTTGGGAATTTGATGAAAACGGCTTGATGCGTAAGCGTTATGCCAGCATCAATGATCTTGAAATTTCCGTAGAAGATAGACTGCTGTTTTAATTGATATCAAACATTAATAAACAAACTTTGACAGCTCAAACCGCCTTTACATTAATTAATCCGCAAACGAAAGCTTTAGCCTTTAAGATCTTTGCTTTTGAAGACGATTCCTATTTTAACCAACAGAAAAACTACAACTACTATTCGATGCTTTTGGTGACTAAAGGAAAAGGCCGACTAACGGCGGATTTTTCTGAATATGAATTTACAGAAAATGGCCTGATAAGCTTTTCTATTTACCAGCCATATAAGATCAGGGCTGATGGTGAGTTTAAGGGGCTTTTAATCAATTTCCATCCTGATTTTTTCTGCATTCATAAGCACCATGATGAAGTCGCCTGTAATGGTGTGCTTTTTAATAATATATACGAATCGCCGCAGGTGCAGTTAACAGAATCGGAAATGGGCCTGCTTACCGGCCTGGTTGATCAGTTAAAGGTTGAAATGCAAAATATAGCAGTCGCCCAATATGAATTAATGATTGCATACCTGAAGATATTTTTGATCAATGCATCGAGGATAAAACTTAATATGCAATCCCCTAAGATATCCAATACCGAGAAGGAGCCATTTATATTAAAAACCCTGAAAGATACTATCGAAGAGCATTATAAAAGCAAGCACAGTCCCAGTGATTATGCAGATCTTCTGAACATCTCTGCCAAAGCATTGAACAGGATCAGTAAAACATATTTCAATAAAACCTTAAGTAACCTGATCTCGGAGCGCATAATTATCGAAGCTAAACGCGAATTATATCTTACCGCGAAGCCGGTTAAAATGATCGCATACGAACTGGGTTTTAACGATGAGTTTTACTTCAGCCGGTTTTTTAAAATCAATGCGGAAGTATCCCCTCAAATTTACCGGGATACGGTAGGATTTGCGAGGGCCGATGCCTGATTTATCAGATGAAATTAGCTGTCATTTAGTTGGCTTCTATAAATTCGTTTTGTAAGGACTGTAGTACTGAAGCATTATTCAACTATCCACTCTTCAATGGAAGAATAAATAAATAAAGAATGGCAAACTTTACGAAATCACAAAGTCAGAAGCCAACAGCAATATATCTTACCATAACGCTGTGTTTAAGGGTTGTGGTTTAGATCTTAACCTTAAATCAGGAAACAGGCAGAATTGGCGGCAGAATATATGGTTATGGATAATGTGGTGCCCTGCCCACTTATCTCACGTTTAGAACATTAAAGTTTAATATTGCTGGCTTGTCATGGCAAATAAACTCCTTATTGTAAAAATTGCCCCAACTGGTATTTTGATTTCCCCATTGATCGGAGGAGGGCTAAACCTGCACAAGCGATCTGATTACTGGCATAATTATAGCAATCTACCTAACTCATTGTATTTTAATCCGGTAGGATGATCCAAACTTTACTTTCCAATGAAAAAGTATTAAAGCTTATCCGGGCTAAAAGCAGAGCTGGGGCTGAGGCTTTATATGATCAATACGCGGTCGTTTTGCGTTTTGCCATATTTCGAATTGCGGGAGAAACGGATAATACCGACATCATTCTTGAAAAAGCCATCTGTAAAATATGGGACAGTGCCGACCTTTATAATGAGCATGAATTGCCGCTACTGGCCTGGATGTTAGGCATCGCTAAAGGTTTAGCCAAAGAATATTGCATTGTTCCCCTTTGAATCAGTTAGCGCCAGAATCAGTTAAATGCAACTGGCACCAAACTTGAATAACGCGAATCATCTACCTATGAATAAAAAAAGCTTTTGTCAGGAAAGCTTTTTTTATTCTGAAATCCGCTGGCCTTGATGCTGAATCTAAAACTCAGCTCAGTCAATGTTAGTACGCTTTTTATGAGTAGCGTTCAGCAATAATTTATTTTTATCCGTTTAAATTAATATTAGCACAAGGGAGTAACTTACAAGATTTTTTAATGGAAATGGGAAGAGGCTTTTGCTTGGAGGCAAGACAAAACGGATATTGATCGGTGATGAATATTTTTTTATCGATATGGTTTTATACCATCGGATATTAAAATGCCAAGTGCTAATTGAGTTAAAATCCGATAAATCTAATCATGCGCATATTTCACAACTTAACACATACCTAAATTATTACAAAAAAGAGGTGATAGAAGATACAGATAATCCACCTATAGGTATACTCATGGTTGCCGACAAAAATAATCACTTAGTTGAATATGCACTTGCCGGAATGGACAATCAACTTTTTGTTAGTCGGTATTTACTTCAACTTCCTGATAAGAAACAACTGCACGATTTTATTGCCGCAGAGATAAAGAAGTTATAGTT
Source organism: Mucilaginibacter paludis DSM 18603 (assembly GCF_000166195.2). Classification (NCBI taxonomy): domain Bacteria; kingdom Pseudomonadati; phylum Bacteroidota; class Sphingobacteriia; order Sphingobacteriales; family Sphingobacteriaceae; genus Mucilaginibacter; species Mucilaginibacter paludis. Next base: position 2,371,816 of record NZ_CM001403.1, on the reverse strand, counting down.
GGTAAATTGAAGTTTTTATTTGGCCAACGAAACTAAAAAATACCATGTCTGTAATGAAGGATGACCGCTTAGACGCATACAAATCTCTATTTAAAGCAGAGAGGATGTATTTGAGTTAAGAGTGGAGAAAAGCGGTAAAAGTAGCTATATGGCCGCCTATAGCTTTGACCCATATTGTTAAATGTGTAGTAAGTGCACAATAAAACATCCATATTAGATTAGGGGTAGTGTAAACCTCTCTACCATGGATAACAATTTTTCTGATTTACCGATCTTGCGAATCACTGTTAAAACCCAATTATGATTTTTTGACAGGTCATCATATCTTTGATTTTTTTCGGTAAATCGGCCATCGCTTTAAATCAGCGATAAACTTCGATGTAATTCGTACCGTTAGGCCTCCCTACATAAAAATGCGGGGCGTTTTTTTGTTAACATATTGCTCAGTCTCAATATTCCCATTCTATTTTATCAGGATACATTCTATTGTATTTAAAATCGTCGAAGCTATCGTAAAATTCGACACGCGGGTAGGTAGCTATTTCTTTTGCCCCTCTCCAGGTTAAATGAACAACAGCAAATTGTTTATTATAATTTTGTTTTCTTGTTACAAATAAAACATCATCATTCCTTGAATCGTGACATAGGGCCGAAATTTCAAAATCAGCTAATATATGCTGGTTTTTATTGGAAGTAATTATGTCCCCAAACGATTTATCTATATAAGTTCCGATCTCTTTCCTTAGCTCATTTTCAAATTCTATTTTTTGTTCAATTGAAATATCTTCCCAAGGGTCTTCTGTAAAAGGCCGGGGTTCTGTTTGAAGGAAAAAATCTTCAATTACATGCCTATCTACGCCAGCAATATCAATTCGCTTTGGTTCTTGTTGTAGCTCTTGAATATCATCAATTGCAAATCCTCCTGCTGCATAAATAAAATAACCATTATCAAGTTGAGCATTAAATCTCATCGCAGTCCATTTTTGATAATCGGGCTTACTTTTTGACCCAAAATCCCAAACAGCTTTTTGAATAGACTTATAGTAATTTTCATTTGGAATAAAATCCCCATATATACAACTCATGCTTTCATCCCCCAAACGTAATTCAGTTGTGCCAATATGTTTTTCATAGGAAAATATTTGTGCTCTCATCTTCTGTGTAATAGTGCTGATCTAAGATATGTATTTTTGATTGCAAGCTTAGCCGCTGTGAGTAAGCATTACTTTTGAAAAGCTGCCTATTTCAGGCCATTCATCTACAAAAAACGGCTCAAATTATGTTCAGTCATTGAGACTTTTTATGCCTTAATGGCAGTTTTTCAATAATAAAATCCGTCAGTTTTAACTCAGGCAGTCACAAATCCGTAATCGGTCTTTTCCAATCCAATAGCATTTTTATTATCAATATACTAAGCGTCGCAAGTGAATATAATGGTAGATTAAATGCTTTTGAAAAAATAAAATACTTAACAATTAGATAGTTATGTTTTAAATGGAAAATAAATTCGTTATTTTAGACCGATCGGTCTATATTTGTTCTGTCAAACAATAAGGACATGAGCAAAGCGGAAAGAACCAGGCAATTCATCATCGAACAATCCGCACCTTTATTTAATAAGAGAGGTTTGGCGGGTACGGCGATGAGCGATGTGATGGCAGCCACTAAAATGGCTAAAGGCGGTTTGTACGGGCACTTTGAAAGCAAGGATGAATTATCTTATGCCGTTGTTGATTATAACTTAGGCAAACTGGTGGATAAAGTGGATTATGCCATCAACAAAGCAGCTACGGCCAAAGATAAGCTGTTTGCATTTCTGGATGTGTTCAGCACCCCAGCGCAATTCCCGATAGAGGGCGGTTGCCCGATGCTGAACTTCGGCACCGAGGCCGATGACACCAGCCCGGTTATTACTCAAAAGGTAAAAGGCACTATTTTGAGCGCCCAAACTAAGATTGCCGCCATTATTGGAAAAGGTATCGCCAGCGGAGAGTTTAAGCCAACTTTTGACGCCAGGGAGTTTTCCATCAAAACCATGACCCTGATTGAAGGCGGTACACTGATCGGCCGTGTATTGGAAACGAACAGCCAAATGGAAATTGTCCTTAACATCCTGAAAAAAGAAATTGAAGAGCAACTGACATAACCTTTTTTTTTGATTTAAAAACGACCGATCGGTCGTTTTTAAATCGGTCTTAAATCAGAAACAACAAAATAAAAACAATCATAAAAATCAAATCACCATGAAAAAGTTAACCACCATCATCGCTATCCTGTTTTTAGCTTCAGCATTCGCCAGTGCACAACAAAAAAGCAATCGCTCAAACATCGTCATCGTACACGGCTCCTGGTCGTCTGCCGGGGATTGGGGCACGGTAGCCGCCCAACTCAAGACCGACGGAAACGATGTGACCGTGGTGAACCTGCCCGGACACGGCGCTGACGAAACACCCATTAACCAGATTAATCTCCAGGGTTATGTTGACGCGGTAAAAAAAGCCATCGGCTCCCAAAAAGACGTAATCCTGGTTGGCCACAGTTTTGGCGGCATTGTGATTAGCGAAGTGGCCGAACAGATCCCCTCGCAAATCAAAAAACTCATTTACGTGGCCGCCTATATACCTAAAAACGGCCAGAGCCTGCTTGATGTGGCCAATACCGATGCTAACAGCGATGTGCCCAAATACCTGCAAATTGAAAAAGAGAAAGGGATTGCCGGAATTGCAGCAAACGGAATTGCGTCCACCTTTGTTCCTGATGCGCCACAAGCGGTACAGGCTTATGTGGTAGCCCACTTTAAAGCAGAGCCGCTTGCGCCTTTAGCTGCACCGGTAACCCTTACCGCAGCCAACTTTGGCAGCGTTAACAAAGTATTCGTGCATACTTTCAATGATAAGGTTAACAGCTACTCCCTGCAACAAAGGATGGTAAAAGATGCAGGCATCACCCGCTTTTACGGACTGCCATCCAGCCATACGCCTTTCGTTTCCATGCCAGCCGTATTGAGCGTTATCATCGAAAACGAAGCTAAATAAATAATTCGTTCACCTAAAATAAAGTGTCATGAAAACGACCATACCATTCAGCGGATCAATCCCGCAGCATTACCAGGACCTGTTAACCCCATTTTTGTTCGATGGATTTTCAGCAGACCTGATGGAAAGAATTGATTTCTCAAACGCCTACAATGTGCTGGAACTGGCCAGCGGCACCGGCAGCGTCACCAAACAACTATTGAGGCACCTGCCGTCCGGGGCGCATTTAACAGCAACGGACTTACAAGCTGATATGCTCGAAACCGCTAAACAGCAGGTTACGGCAACTAACATTTCCTGGGATGTGGTGGATATGACCAACATTCCTTATATCGACGGACAGTACGATCTGATCGTGTGTCAGTTCGGGCTGATGCTGGTACCGGATCAGCTCAAGGCTTTAAAAGAAATGCAACGCGTACTGAAAACAGATGGGCGGTTGGTTATCAGCGTTTGGGCGGATATACAGGATAACCCGGTTTGGGAGATCAGCGGAAAAGTGATCGAAAGCTTTTTAGGAGCTAACCCGATTCTGCAGCTGCCCGGTCCGTTTTCGCTTTCGACCGAAAATGACACTAAGGAAATGTTGCAACAGGCCGGTTTCAGCACCATCAAATCCAGTTTGGTTACACAGTCCGGGCAAATAGCAAGCGCCGCTTCAGCAGCAAAAGGCTTCCTGCATGGCTTGCCGGTATTTACGGTGCTCAGTCATAAAGCACCCGGCCTGATGCCGCATATTGAGCACAGTTTGGAAAAGGAACTGGCCGCTCAATTGGGTGATCATCCGTTAATCTCTCCTTTAAAAGCCTGGATTTTTGACATCATTAAATAATTAAAAAAACTTAGCAATCATGGAAAATTTACCTTTATATATCGCCGCCACTTTCGGTATCACCGTTTTACTCACCATCTGGTTATTCAGTAAAGCTACCCACTACGCCAAACCCTTTCTTGTTTTTTTATCGGTTTTGACGATAGTACAGTCCGCCTTGGGCCTGTCGGGCTTTTACAGCGATGTTCATACCATGACCGCCCGTTTCCCTATGCTGGTTATTCCATTAACCGTATTTTGTATAGCACTTTTTCTGACCGCTAAGGGGCGGATGTTTATCGACAGCCTGGATATCAAAACGCTGACCATTTTGCATATCATCCGTATTCCGGTAGAAGTTACCTTGTTCTGGTTATTTGTACATCAGGCCATCCCACAGGCCATGACCTTTGAAGGCAGGAACTTCGATATCCTGTCCGGTCTGACCGCACCCCTGGTGTATTACTTTGCTTTTGTTAAACAGCAGCTCAGCAAAACAGTATTGATCATCTGGAATGCAGCCTGTATGCTTTTACTGATCAACGTGGTAGCCAGTGCTGTGCTGTCTTTACCGGTCAGGTTTCAAAATTTCGGCTTTGAACAGCCTAACGTTGCGGTTGGTTATTTCCCATTCTTATTGCTGCCTGCCATATTAGTGCCTCTGGTGTTATTCGCCAATGCTGCAGCTATCAGGCAATTGATCTATAATAAAAACATCATCCTCAAAAATTCAAAATAATGGAAACTCAATATACAGTAACCCATATTTCGGTCAAACTTGAATCAGGCTTTGCCGAATTCACAAGAGAACTGGAAGCGGCGCTTGGGCGGCTTGATGTACCAGCACTAACCAAGGCCGGACACGATGCTGAAGCCACCACTTTAGCCATTAAGGCTATGCAGGGCGAAGATGGAATGACTTTGTTTAACATAGAAGACCTGGGGCATTTATTGAGTTTAAACGGGCCATCCCGGACAGCTAAAAGATATTTTGTCGGCAATTACCTGCGCGCATCGCAGATCATAAGCACCGATATCCGCCTTGGTTTATATGCGCCATTACGCGTGCTGGTTTACGAAGCTGAAGATCAAACCGCTTACGCTGAATACGATTTGCCATCCTCCCAATTCTCAATGTTTGGTGATGAGCTGATCACCAAATCCGGTTTCGGATTAGACACCAAATTAAAAAATATCATCACCCTGGCCGACGAATGGGCCAAACTAAAAAATTAAACCATCAAAATTAAATCATCATGAAAAATCAAGTTTTAATAACAGGCGCTACAGGTGCTACCGGAAAAAATTCTATCGCTAAACTAATAGCATTGAATATACCCGTAAGGGCAATGGTTCATCAGATCGATGAACGTTCAAATGCATTGGCCGCCCAGGGCGTGGAAGTAGTAGTGGGTGACTTGTCTGATTTCAATTCGGTCAGCGCAGCTTTAAAAGGAATCAGTGCCGCATATTTTGTTTATCCCATCCAGGTTCCCGGCCTGATCGAAGCCACAGCTTATTTTATCCAGGCGGCATTGGAACAAAACGTCGGTCACATCGTCAATATGTCGCAACGCACCGCCAGGAGGGAATCGCCCAGCCATGGAGCACAAAATCACTGGATAGCAGAACGGCTGTTGGATCTTTCAGGCATACCGGTTACGCATTTGCGCCCCACACTTTTTGCCGAATGGCTTTCTTATTTTTCGGCTGAGATCAAAGGAAACAATCGGCTGTTATCTCCTTTTGGAAACGCGAGTTATGCCCCCGTAGCCGGAGAAGACACCGGGAGAGTGATTGCGGCTGTGCTGGCTAACCCGGATCAGTTTGCAGGGCAAACACTGGAATTGTATGGTGCAGAAGAAATGACGCAATTCCAGGTTGCACAAATACTCTCAGAAGAACTTGGCAGAAAGATCGACTATATCCCTATGGAGATCGAACCGTTCGGCGAAATGTTGAAGCAATATTTCACGCCTTACTTTGTACAGCATATTGATGGTGTGGCGCAGGATTTCAGAAGCGGCATTTCTGGAGGCATGAACGATAACGTCGAAAAGATCACCGGGCAAAAACCGCTGACGATCAGGGATTACATTCAATCACATATCCAAATATTTTAAGCTTCGCCTTTTTTGATCAGCTGGTGGAAGGTTTCTTTATAACCTTTCGCCCCAGCTTTTCATCGCCCTTAAAACCTCCATTATGCTTTCACCACCGGGCGTTAAGGCATATTCTACTTTAGTCGGCAAAATATTAAAGATCGTCTTTTCAACAATACTATGAAATTCCAGTTCGGATAGCTGCTGGTTCAGCATCCTTGCGGAAGCTCGAGGGATAGACCGATGCAGTTCAGATGGTCTTTTGAGGCCTTTACTGATATTAGCTAAAAGATTCGCCTTCCATTTGCCGCCGATTACTTCAATGGCAATGTTCAACCCACAGGTGAGGTCTTTAGCTATTTTCTTCTCGTACATGATGTGGCCTTAAGCGGGCCGCTACATTTCCGCTTTGCAAAACCTGATCTATCACCAGCAAAGCAAGCATTGCCAATGCCAGTATTTTAGCTGGCGCTTCGGTCATAACAAGTTACGCCAGACCGAAGAGCGTCGGCGCCGCGGATGAAAAAGGAAGGAGCGGCGGTTGATCTATATATCTGCGCGTTTCGTCTAAAAACCAGCGGCGCTTTTTAGGAATACGTACCTTAGTATGATGAACAAGGAACCCATCCTGCGCTTCCTGGTAGACCGCCCTTACCGTATTTACCGCCGGGTTGCCTTCGTACTGATCCTGCTCGTCCTGCTGAAAGGCGGGAACGAAGAGCACCGCTACGCGGACGATACGTTTGTATACCTGAAGCTGGGCGGACTGCTGGTGATGGTGGGCCTCACAGCGCTCAACCTGTATATACTGATCCCCCGCTTTTTATTTAAGGGAAAGTACGGGCGGTACTTTCTTTGGGTGGGGGGCGGAATCGTGCTGTCCTTCCTGGTTTTTGTTCAGGTACGCGCCTGGCTGCCCTCCCTGCGCCTGCCGGGCAACCCGGGCAAACCGATGGATAATACTGCCGACTTCCTGGCTTATGTGGTGCTGCTTTGTGTGCTCTGCGCCGCTACCGCCGGGATGAAACTCTTTCAGCGCTGGGTGACAGACAGCTACCGGCTCACCCAACTGGAGAATATCCGCATCCATACCGAACTGGACCTGCTGAAAAGCAATGTAAGCCCGCATTTTTTGTTCAATATGCTTAACGGCAGCGAAGTGCTCATCCATACCGAACCCGATAAGGCCAGCCAGATGCTGATCAAATTATCGGATCTGCTGCGCTACCAGCTCTATGACAGCGCGCGCGAACAGGTTTTATTGAGCGCCGATATTCGCTTCCTGCATGATTTCCTGTCGCTGGAAAAGATCAGGCGGGATTTTTTTGAGTTTAGTATCGAGGAGACAGGTACACACATGCCGCAAATGGTGCCGCCGCTGCTGTTCATTCCCTTTGTAGAAAATGCAGTGAAACACAATATCCAGTCGGAGGCCGGGGCTTATGTCCGGCTCGGCTTTGTATTAACAGGTACCGAACTGGTATTTACCTGTATCAATCCTAAAGGGCCGTTACCAACTCATGAACCGGGCGGCCTTGGTCTGCCCAACGTGCGGCGACGGCTTGAACTGCTGTTTCCGGCCATGCACAGCCTCATCATCCACAATAGCCCGGATAGTTATACTGTTAACCTCACCTTAAAGCTATGAAATGTTTGATTGTGGATGACGAACCGCTGGCGCGCAAAGGCGTGCAGTTGCACCTCAAAAAATACCCTGAGTTGGAACTGGCGGGCTGTTTCAATAACGCTGCGGCAGCGGCTGCTTACCTGTTGCTTAACCCGGTGGGCCTGATTTTTCTCGACATCCGCATGCCAGGGGGCAATGGGCTGTATTTTGCCCGGTCGTTAGGCAGGCAAACAATGGTGATCTTTATTACCGCTTTCGCGGAATACGCCCTGGATAGTTACGAGGTTGATGCCATTGGTTATCTGGTTAAACCGATACATGCCGAACGTTTCGACAAGGCGGTGCTGAAGGCGCTGGCCTATGAAAGGTTATTTAGTGAATCCCGCGATACTTCAGTTGAATTTGTGCCGGATCATCTGCTGGTGCGGTCCGACCGGCAATTTATCCGGGTGGCGCTGGATGAACTGCAATACATCGAGGGGCTGAAAGATTATGTGATCCTGCATCTGAAAGACCAAAAGATCATCACTGCGATGAACCTCAAACAGATCCATCAGAAACTGCCGCAGGAGCGCTTCCTTCGCGTCAGCAAATCCTATATCGTCAATACTTCCTTTATTAAAACCTTCGACAATAACGCCATTTATATCGGGTCCAACGAAGTACCGATCGGCAACAGTTTCCGCGATGCCTTTTTTGAAACATTTGTACAACGAAAACCATGAAAAGTATACGATTTGCCTGTATAGTATTGATAGTTTTGCTTTTTAGCGCATGCCGGAAAACCGATGCGCAGGATAAGGGCAAAGCGCCCCAAAAACACCCGCAGCCGGCGTTGTTCGTTTTTCCATCGCCTGGCGCTTATGATGCCGCTACCACCCTCAGCGGACGTTTAAAAGACAGCTTAGACCATACCGTTAATAACCTGTTCCGTATGACGGGCATGCCTGGACTGACCGCGGCTATGCTGGCTCCGGGTAAGGGTTTATGGCAAACTGATACCGGTTACCTCTCTAAGCCCGACCAAAGAAAAGTAAATCCCAACTCGGTATTTTATTGGGCCAGCGTGGGTAAACTACTCACCGCAACGGTTATTGAACAACTGATACAGGAGAAAAAACTGGACCGCGAAGACAAACTATCGCGCTGGTTCCCGGCTTTGCAGGACGCCCGTAAGATCACCATCGATGAACTGCTGATGCATACCAGCGGCATTTACAGCTTTAATAACGACCCTAAAGTTTTTGCCATTGACAGGTATTATTCGCCGGATGAATTGCTTGGCCTGGCCCACGCGCAAAAAAATCTTTTTCCCCCGGGCACAAATTGGTCTTACAGCAACACCAATTATTTACTGCTGGCGCTGATCGCGGAAAAGACCGAAGGAAAACCATTTGATGAACTCATCAGGGACAGGATCGCAGTACCCCTGCACCTGACATCCTTACGCGCCCTGAAGCCGCATGAACAACCAGCCAACCTCGCCGTGGCGCACGAGAACGGACAAATCGTCAAAGAAGATTATTCGGTACCTTTAGGCGCAGGGAATATCGTGAGCAACGCCAGCGATATGGTGATATTGCTCTACAGCCTGATGACCGGCAAATTAGGCCCGGTAGCACAGGTGCATGACCGCCTGAAAGACCTATATGCCATGCCAGATACAGGCACATGGTATGGCCGTGGCATGATGCTATACGATTTTAACGAAATTACCAATACGGATGATCTCTGGATCGGCCATAGCGGTGGCACCCAGACTTACCGCGCGCTACTGGTTTATGATACGGCATCCAAAACCTTTATCGCGGTAGCCATCAATGCGCATATTTCGGTGGAAGCGGTGGCCAGGAAACTGCTTTCCCGGCTGCGTTAGTCTAACAGATTCACCAGAACCTGCCGCAGCAACGTTTCCTGCGCGTCAGCAAATCCTATATAATCAATCAAAAAATGTATCTGATTACTAAACTTACGACTTGATACCGCATGAAAGCCCTGATCATCATACTTACGCTTAATTTGTTTGCCGTCCAAATGGTTTGGGGGCAATCCCCAGAGAAGTATACGCCATATAAAATGAGACAAGATGTGGATAGCCTGGTTAAATACTTATTGGAAACGCACCCTAATCCCTTTTACAGGTATCCGGAAGCTTCTTTTTTTAAAAATGTTTCCCGGATCAAAAGCCAGTTGGACAGAAATTTGAATAAAGTGGATTTTTATCTGCGGATAGCACCTTTGCTGGGAACTCTGGATGACGGTCATACCGATCTGCATATCGGCCAGTTTTATAACAGCCTAAATCCCTTTGTATTGCCTTATCATGTTAAATTATCAACAAAAAAACCTTTTATCACCTGCTCAGGAGCTTATCAAGGCTTAAAGGCGGAATTGCCTTTAGGCGCTGAGATCCTCAGTATCAATAATATCCCCGCGCTGAAAATAGTAAACGATATTATCGACTTAAACACAGGCGAAAGCCGTTTATTCAGGGCCGAGTTTGGTGCAACACGCTTTTATTTTTATCTCGAAGCGCTTTATAGGGCGAATGGTATTTACCAGCTGAAATACAAAAGCAAGGGCATTGTCAAAGCTATCACGATAAAGGGCATTCGTAAAACCGTACTCGATGACCTGGCTAAAAGGCAAGCTGATGGCAAGAATCATGCTGATCGGGTTTATGCACTCCGGCTCTTGAACGACGATCAAACGGCGGTTATTGATTTCAAAAGTTTCGATTGGAATGGATTTAAAAACTTTGCCGATTCGGCATTTAGGGTGATCAAAGAAAAGCATGTGCAGAATCTTATCATCAATTTAATCGATAACGGCGGGGGCGATTCGGATGTTGGCGACGCACTTTTTCAATACCTGTTAAATAAACCCTTTACCCAGTACGCCAAAGTGATCGGAAAAAACAGTGCGTTGTTAAAGCAACGCTTACGTGAACACCGTTTAAACAAACCGCTGGATAGCGCCGATAAAGTATTACTGGCCCGGCCCAACGGCTCATTGGATACCCAATATGTTGACCAGATAAGTATTGGAAACACCCCCCTGCGGTTTAACGGGCGGGTGATTTTATTGGTAAATATCGAAACCTATTCTTCGGCATCAGATTTTGCGCAATGTTTTAAATACTATAACAGGGGTATTATTATCGGTGAGGAAACCGGCGGATTAATCAAAAGCTATGGCGATATTGTGACTACTCACTTGCCAAACACCGGGCTCGAGTTAACGATTTCGAGCAAGCTTTATTACAATGTAGGCGCAAATGAAAATGACTGGAGGGGGGTAATTCCTGATATCTATTCATCGCCCGACAAAGCATTGCAACGTGCTTTGGATGTTGTCAATGGCAAAAAATAGCCCATTAATCAGATCCCCTGCTTGAATTGATCACGTTGGTCTAAGAATCGGCGACTTTCGTCTAAATTTCAGCCCCACCGTTTCAACCGCCTTTATTTTGCAGCCATATATGAAAAACTACAAAATTTTAGGGCTGCTGGCACTGCTGTTTGGACCGCTGGGCGTTCTGGCACAAAGTAAATACACGCTCAGCGGTACCATCACCAATAAAGCTAATGGCGAAACCCTCATCGGCGCCACCATTCGTAGCGGTGCTGCCGGTACTTCCACCAATGCTTATGGCTTTTATTCACTAACACTACCAAAAGGTATGCAGCAACTCAGCATCAGCGCTGTAGGGCAAAAAGCCAAAACGATCACTCTGAACCTGGCCTCCGATCAAAAGCTGGATATCGCCCTGGAAGATAACACCCAGGAACTACAGACGGTAACCATTACAGCCCCTTCGCGCAATGCCCGTGACCTGCGCGGCGCCCAGATGGGCTTAGAAAAACTCAGCATCAAAGAGATTAAGGACATCCCGGTACTGCTGGGCGAGCGTGATGTAGTTAAAACCCTGCAACTGTTGCCCGGTATCCAGTCTGCAGGCGAAGGCAGCGGCGGCTTTTATGTACGCGGCGGTGCGGTTGACCAGAACCTGCTGCTGCTGGATGAAGCCACGGTATACAACGCTTCGCACCTGCTTGGCTTCTTTTCCACCTTTAACTCCGACGCGATCAAAAATGTGAACATCTACAAAGGTGATATGCCTGCGCGCTACGGCGGGCGCTTATCCTCGGTGATGGATGTGCAAATGAACGATGGCAATAACCAGCAAACCCACGTGAGCGGCGGCATCGGCCTGATTGCTGCCCGGCTCAATGTGGAAGGGCCGATACAAAAAGACAAGTCCTCTTTCCTGATCTCTGCCCGCAGAACTTATGCCGATGTGTTCCTGAAGCTATCCAAAGATACCGATGTGAACCGCAGCCAATTGTACTTTTACGATCTGAACGCCAAGGTTAATTATGTATTGGGTAGCAAAGACCGGATCTATTTGTCGGGTTACTTTGGTAAGGATGTGCTGTCCGCGGATAAAGTGAACGGCATCAATTGGGGCAATACCACCGGCACCCTGCGCTGGAATCATATTTTTAATAACCAGCTTTTTTCCAATACCTCGCTCATCTACAGTAATTATGATTATACCATCAGCCTACGCCAGGATGTGAACGACTATAACATCTATTCGCGTATCCGCGACTGGAACCTGAAAGAAGACCTGCAATGGTTCCCCGGCGACCGGCATACCGTCAACTTCGGCTTCAACAGCGTTTACCACAGCATCAAACCGGGACAAATTACCGCCAGCGGCAATGCAGGGATCAGTTCGCAGGAGCTGCAGAACCGCTTCAGCCTGGACCAGGCGATATACGCAGCCGATAACTGGAAGCTGACCGACCGTTTGAGCCTGAGCTACGGACTGCGGCTCTCGGCCTTTTCTATCTTGAAGGAACAAAGCGCAAAAACCTATTTGAACGCCGAACCGCGCATCGGTGCTGCCTACCAGCTGGATGAGCAAAGCGCGCTCAAGGCGGCCTATTCGCGCAATGCGCAGAACCTGCACCTCATCTCCAATTCAAGTTCCGGCTCGCCGGTGGATAAGTGGGTGGCCAGTACCCAGATCATCCGGCCCGAACTGGCCGACCAGCTTTCGCTCGGTTATTACCGGGACCTGAGCGAACATCGATACGAGCTAACGGTAGAAACCTATTACAAAAAATTGCAGAACCAGATCGACTACCGCAACGGTGCCAATATCTTTACCAACCAGCCCATCGAAACCCAGTTATTGTACGGCCTGGGACGTGCGTACGGGCTGGAGATGCTGCTCAAAAAGAAGACAGGGCGGCTAACCGGCTGGCTGAGTTATACACTGTCGAAAACACAGCGCCAGATTGACGGCATCAACCAGGATGACTGGTATAATGCCCGGCAAGACCGCACGCATAATATTTCGCTGGTGGGCATCTATAAGCTGAGCGAGCGCTGGGTGCTGTCGGCCAACTTTGTTTATTATACCGGCGATGCAGTAACCTTCCCCGCAGGCAAATACCAGGTGGATGGCAGCACGTATTACAACTACACCAGCCGCAATGCCTCGCGCATGCCCGCCTATCACCGGCTGGACCTTGGCGCTACCAAACAGTTGAAGAAAACCAAAAAGTTCTCTTCCGAACTGAGCTTCAGCCTGTATAACGCCTACGGCAACCCGAACGCTTACCGCATCTATTTCCGCGATAACAAAACCGATCCGAACCGCACCGAAGCAGTGCGTACCACCTTGTTCACCTTTGTTCCGGCCATTTCTTACAACTTTAAATTTTAAGCCATGAAAAACATTACCTATCTCGCCTTACTGCTGCTGTTATTGAGCTCCTGCGAAAAGGCCATCGACCTGAAGTTGCCCGATAATACCCCCAAATACGTGATCGAAGCGGTACTGACCAACGAAGCCGGCGGCTGCCGCTTGGCCATCTCGCAAACCAAAGAGTTTACCGGCGACAATACCTTTACCGGCATCAGCGGAGCTACCGTCACCATCAGCGGCAACGGAACAACCCAAACGCTCCTGCCAACCAGCGCCGGTGTTTACCAGCACAGCACGTTTACCGGCGCTCCGGGAAATACGTACCAGTTAACTGTGCAGGTAAACGGCAAGGTGTTTACAGCCAGCAGCACCATGCCGCAGCCGGTACCGCTCGACAGTTTGTATGTGCAACAACAGGAGGGTAGCAATAAAGACGGCAGCCCGCTCAAATACGCGTTCGCCAAATACCATGATCCCGCTGCGGCAAAAAACTTTTATCGTTTCGTGCAGTACGTCAATAACAAAAAGGAAAAGACCATTTTTATTGCTGATGATGAATTCACTAATGGTAACACCGTGAATAACCGCCTGAGCTTTAGCAATGACAATGATGACCCGGCCCGGAACGTCAAAAGCGGCAGCCAGGTGACTGTCGAAATGCTTTGCCTGGACCCGGTAATTTATCAGTACTGGTACAGCCTGGAGAACAGCGCGGGCGGTGATGGCAACAATGCTGCCCCGTCCAACCCCGACACCAACCTTTCCGGCGGGGCGCTGGGGTACTTCAGCGCGCATACCATTCAACGGAAGACGATCTTAGTGCCCTGATTGATGATCCATCCCTGTAACAATTTACGTAAAAAAAACGTCTTCTTTTAAATTTAACCGCAATGCATCATCCGCTCAAAAAAACAAGCATCTTACTGTTAACGGCCCTAATGCTATTTTGCGTAAAATTGCCGGCCCAGGTCAGGAGCCTGTCCGGCCATTCGCTGGATAACGCGGCCCTGAGTACCTATATCAAAAAGCAGATGGATTCGCTGAAGATACCGGGCGCTGCTGTTTGCATCATCAACCACAAACAGGTGGTTTACCAGCATGTTTTCGGTTATGCCAACCTGGAACAAAAGCGGCCTGTGGACGCCCATACTTTGTTCGAGGCAGCATCCATGACCAAACCTTTGTTCGCTTACTATGTGAACTTGCTCGCTCAAACAGGGGAGATCAGTTTGGATAAGCCACTATATCAGTACTTGCCACTTCCAGACCTGGATTATGACCCGCGTTATCAAAAGAACGCCGCTTCCAGTTTACTCGCTACCAGTAACGATTACGCACCCTTCCTCTCTGCGGTACTGAGCAATCATGGGCATGAATTAAACAAAAAGATCGAAGCCTTAGTGATCAACGGACAATAACATAAAAATATCTAAATATATGATGAAGTAAGCCCATGAAGATACTTAGAAGCCTTTTGACGCTATTGTTTTTTTGTACGCTGTTGCCGGGAAAACCCGCTGCGCAAACGTTGAACGCGCGCATTGATGAATATTTTACCGCATTAACACGGCTGAAGAAATTTAACGGCGGCATCTATGTCAGCGCTAATGGCCACGACGTTTTGAAGAAAGTTTATAATATTTCCGGAGACCCAAAAAGCAGCCTCCGGGTGGCCAATAGCAGCCAGTTTGATATTCATTCCATCAGTAAGCTAATGGCTTACAGTATATTAGTTAAGCTGCAGCAGGAGCACCAGGTAAAACTAACGGATACCTTAAGTAAATACCTGCCGCAGTTCCCCAACAGCAGCCAGATCACGGTCGACCAGTTGCTGCACCACCGTTCAGGCCTGCCTCGTGAACTGACGAACAAGCCGAATAGCGTGCTATCGCTGAATCCGGAGCAGATCATGGCCGCCATTAGCAAAGAAAAACTGGAGTTTGCCCCCGGCACCGATACGCGCTACTCCAATCTGGGTTACGAGGTCATCTACTACCTGATCCGGAAGATCACCGGTAAACCTTTCGTGCAATGCGTGAAAACCTATATTTTTGATCCTCTGCAAATGAAAGCTTCGGGTGCCCACTTTTTCATCAGCCATGCCAATTTGAAGCGCCCCGCCCTAAACCATCAGGTACGGGACGGTGTGCTCACGCGGGTGCCTAATATTACGCAGGATGAGTTTTCTACGGCCCGTATTTATTCTGCCACGAGCGACCTGATGCGCTATCTGAAGTTACTTAATAAGGAACCTTACCTGTCTGCCATGCGCGACGCGCAGGGTGTGATTCAAAAGAATGGCGGCTCGGATGGGATCAGGGCACAAATATACACCCATACAGTACGGAATTACAGCTTTGTGTTATTAGCCAATGATGACGACATCCCCTTTCAACAAATCATCACGGATCTGGTGAATATGCTGGAGGGAAAGCCTTATCAGGTTCCGGCGGAGATCAACCGTAAAGGCGCACCACTGGCTCCAGCAATCCTGCAGCGGTATACCGGCTCGTATGATTTTGCAGAAGCAAACCATACCCGTTTGGAATTCAGGGTAGAAGCGGGACAATTAGCACTTTACCAGGACGATAAAAAAGAAACTTCCCTGTTCGCTGAAAATGAAAGGGTGTTTTTTGACGACCCGAAATCGGCAGACGGATTTGAATTTATCCCGCAAGGCGATGGCTGGCAGGTAAGCTGGACCTACCATGGGTCGAAATTTAAAGGCCTGAAAGCTGAAAAGCTTTAGGCATGATTTATGAAATATCTTTTGCTACTGATCTTAGCCTTTTCGGCTGTGGCTTAAACTCGAGCGCCCAGGGTAAGTATGATGCTATGACCGCTACGAGAGATCCAAAGGATTATGCCGGGATGCACAGTCCACTCATCGTTAAAAGGCGGGAAAAATAACAAGGGAGCAGGAT
The DNA here is from genome assembly GCF_000166195.2 of Mucilaginibacter paludis DSM 18603. Taxonomy (NCBI): domain Bacteria; kingdom Pseudomonadati; phylum Bacteroidota; class Sphingobacteriia; order Sphingobacteriales; family Sphingobacteriaceae; genus Mucilaginibacter; species Mucilaginibacter paludis. The sequence continues at coordinate 2,355,595 of NZ_CM001403.1, read as the reverse complement.
GAGTTTAGGCAGCCAATCAGGAATTGCCGATCAGGATTGAAAATCAACGTTAGGAATGGGTTATAAAATTCAGACTTAATATCGCAAAGGCATCTTCGAAGCAGCGTAACAAATGTGAGCTGTTTGTTTGCTCACATTTGTTTAACTAAATATTAAGTTAATTGTGGGCTATCTTATTCATCACCACGTTTCCATTCGCATCATCGGTTAAATACAACGAATAAATTTTACCTGCTTGCAGATCGGAAAAAGTGTAGTTGCCGACGATGTTTTTAGATGTAAGACCTGCGACCTGTACAGTAAGCGAACCCGGCGTTACATATTTATAACCGGTAGCCAGATCCCTGACAAGTGAACCGGAATACTCATCTCCGTTTGAATTTTTAATGGTGACGATATTAGGGGCCTTATCACTAAGATGAATAAATTTAATCTTTACCTGCCCATTATTGGGTGCGCCCAGATCATCTTCAAAGTTTTTAACCCTGGCATTTGAACCGGAACCGGCCAGGTAAACGGTAAAGCTCACGCCGTTAGTTGTATAAAGTGACCCGGAAGCATACACTGTGTTTGTTCCGGCATTTTTAAACTCCGTGACCATATTTTTCCCTGAAGCGGTATTGATGTAAGCAGAGGCGTCGGTATAATTCAACCCGCCATTGACCAGCACATTTCCGGCCAATGTAAAACTCTGCGCTCCTGCCGTTGCCGAAGCATTAACGACTTTAATGTTGAACTGCCCGGATGGGTCGATGGTGTTTTTCTTGCAGGAAGAAATTAAGGCTACTGCTATGACCATGGCTATACCTGTAAATAGCTTTTTATAAATTGCTGTTTTCATACTTTTCGTTTTTTAACTATTGATAGTTTTGCGGATGTTGCCGTTACATATATTTTACTTTGATCTCCACCACCGGGTGGGCTTTCAAATCGATCTTAAAATCCTCAAAAGCCGGCTTTTTCATTTTCGTCATAAAGAAATTGGAGAAACCGAAACCCTCTTTAGGTATCCTGATCAGGTTTTTATCAATCTTTCCGTTGCTGTTCTCATCATCCAGCAGGGTGATACCATAAGTGCCGGGTTCCAGCGCTAACTTTAGGGTCATGGTGCCTTTATCCATGGGCTTTTTGTCAAATTTGAATTGCTTAAAAGGTTTTTCATCATCATAACTCGTCTGGTCTTTGAAGACGTTAATGATGATATTACCCTTAAGGGACCTGATGCCGATCACTTTGACCGGCAACTCCTGAGCCTGTATAGAGGAGCCAAAGAAAATCAACAGCAAACCGATGAATGGGTTAATGCTGGATACCGTAATTTTTTTCATAGTCTTAAATTTTAATTGAGGCGAAAGTATTAGCCCGCGAAACAAGCTGCTCATGAAAACACATTGAAACGGGCAAAGTAAGCAGCGAAGGTTTAAACGAGCGAGCTGAATATCAGTTAACCACCTTGCGGCTTATGCCTGGCTTAGGCCGCTCAAGGCTGATTTTGCCTGTTTAGGTGGGTAAAAGGTTTGTTAGCTTCAGGAAATGATTAATTTAGGACCTATGCAGGAAAAGTTACCTTTAAAGCGACTGGTGCGCCTGACCTGGTTACAGACGATCATTATTGGTTTTATCTTTTATCTGGTAGCATCTAACACGGACCGGCCACTTCAGCATATCATTGCTTTTACGCTGCTCACCATGTCCGGAGTTTTGTTGGTCGGCTATTCCGACATTTCTTTAATGATCGTTTTAGCTAAAAAAAATTCGATCAGGTCAAAAAAATTCTCGCTGTCGCGCTCTTTGTTAAGTTACCCGATCAGTGTGCTGATCTACTTGTTGTTGAGGCCTGCATTCGGTTTTTTCCAAGACAAACAGTGGTCATTTTGGGACTTTGGTTCATTTCTGGCTTTTGTCGGGTCGGGTATTGTAATCAATACTTTAATTACCCTGCTTCACAATTCAGTTTTATTATACGAGCATAAAATGCATAGTGAGCTCGAATTATCCAGGTTAAAAACGGCCCACACAGAAGCGATGAACCTCGCTTTAAAGCAGCAAATCCATCCACATTTTTTATTCAACGCGCTAAATACCTTAAAAGCGCTTTACCATAAAGACACGCAAATTGCCGATGAATATATTGTCCATATGGCTAACTTTTTAAGGGCCTCTATTTATCATCACAGCGACCATGTTTCCCGTTTAAAAGAGGAGGTGAGTTTGCTTTTAGATTACCTGGAAATGCAGCGCATCAGGTTTGGTGCGGCGCTGGATTGCACGATCGATCTGCCTGCTGAAATTTTGGAAGGGTATTTCCTGCCTTCCTTTTCACTCCAGCCGCTATTGGAGAATGCCATTAAACACAACAACTTTACAATAGAAGCTCCCCTGCAGGTGGTCATCAATCAAAGCGGCGGCTGGCTGGTGATCAGCAATAATATTCAAAAGAAAAATATAAAGGTTGCCTCGGCCAATTATGGATTAGCTAATCTTGCAGAGCGGTATAAACTCTGGTCGGGAGATGAAATCATTATCGTCGAAAAAGAAAATACATTTACAGTAAGTATTAAATTGTTAGCTCATGAATATCGTAATCATTGAGGATGAGGAAATAGTTGCAGATGAACTGGAAATCAATCTCCGTAAACTGATCCACCAACCGGTTGATATCATCAAACTTCGGTCTGTTAAGGAGGGAGTTGCCTATTTTAAAAGTAATGATGCACCAGACCTGATCTTCAGCGATATCCAGTTAGGCGATGGTTTAAGTTTCGAGATCTTTGTAAGTGAGCAGGTTGCCGTTCCGGTCATTTTTTGTACCGCATACGATGAGTATGCTTTAGATGCTTTTAAAGCTAATGGCATCGATTACATTCTAAAGCCATTTACCCGCCAGACACTGAACGCCGCATTAGAAAAATACATGCAGCTAAAGAAAATATTTTCAGTTGATCAAACGCCGCAATATGATGCGCTTCTAAAATTGTTGTCCGGAAAAGAAGGGCAGAAAGCGGCTTCGGTATTAGTTTACCACCTCGACAAGATCATTCCGATCAACCTGGAAGACATCGCCATGTTCTACCTGGAAAACAATGTTACCAATTTACTTACTTACTCCGGCAAGACATACTTTCCCAACAAGAATCTCGATGAACTTGAACGCTTGTCTGGTAATTCTTTTTTCCGTGCTAACCGTCAATACCTTGTTTGCCGAAAAGCGATCGTTGATGTTTCCAATTTTTTTTCCAGGAAACTATCCTTAAATCTTAAGGTAGCACATCCTGAAAAGGTTATCGTCAGTAAAGGAAAAGCGGCCCAGTTCTTAAGCTGGCTCGCTAACGGATAAACTTGAGGCAGACCATCTTTTTAGAGCCGTATTGCTCAGGCCCGGCTCAGTCGTTTCCAGGGTTACTTTGCCCGCTTCATTCACATTTCATGATAAATCGCGCCGTCCCCCGTGCACTTTTGAATTAAATAATCAGCAGGCCATTTGCAGGCAGCATTTAAAAATTCACAAAGAAAAAAGATTTATGAAAAAATTAGTATTGATGTTAGTGGTATTTACCGCTATAGTAATCAAAGGATTTAGCCAGACAGCGTCGGAAAACCAAAGCTTCGGCAAGAAGTTGTTAGGTAAAATGGAATTCGGACTGACGGCAGGCGGTAATGCCAGTAATTTTACCAATGCCAATTTCCCGACAGATCCCTTGCCGGGTTTCCAGGCCGGACTTACCGTAGCCTATAAGTTCACCGACAATTTCATGGTTCAGGAAGAGTTTCTTTACGCCATGCAGGGAGCCAAAGTTAAGGGAGGTATCTTAGGCACACAGGATATTAAACTGTCTTATGCTGCTGTTCCGATCCTTTTTAAATACCGCACGAATTCGGGTTTATTCGTAGAAGGCGGTCCGCAGGCCGGATTTAAAATTAAAGAGGATATGGTTGGTTATACGGACGCGCAATTTTTCAAAAAGATTGACTTTGGCGTGGTCGGTGGCATCGGTTATAAATCCAGCATTGGTTTAGGGATCGACGCCCGCTATGTTTACGGTTTGCAGAAGGTTCAGGAAAATCCGTCGGTGATCTTAGGAGATTTTAAAAATAATAGCATCCAAGCCAGTATATTTTACGTTTTTTAACAGCTACTTTAAAGTTAACAACTATGATCCCGGTATACAAAGCCGGGATTTTATTTTATATTAGAATGATCGAAATATTTAAAACGAACGTTGAAAATAAACAGGAAGTTGCCGTTGTTATTGATCTCCTCCGAATGTACTATCAGCACGCGGAAATTAATTTTGATCTGGAAGACTGTGACCGAATATTGAGGATTAAAGGAGAAGGCTTTTGCGTAGAGAATGTTATTAAGATCTTAGCAAATAATGGTTTCGAGTGCTGTTTGTTAGCATGATCTTAATATTTTTAAATAAGAAGTGGTTTAAGGCTTCTGGCAGTTGATCAGAAAAAAGCTAATTCTCTTCAGCTTCCTCAATTATGACCAAACCCGCAGCTCAAAACTCGGCTTGGATCGACTCTCGGTTATAAAAGAACATTTGCATGCTCCCAGCATAACAAATCGACCGGGGCCGATCATTTGTACTCGACTATGAACAGGCGCCGTTTGTGAAATGGCCGTGTCTATCTGAAGTGAACCCCAAAAGTTAGACAAAAACTTTTGGGGTTTATTATTTATGTCAAAGCACACATTTGAAGAGAAACTTGATGTAGTTTCTCAAGTAAGAAAGGGAAAGCCGATTCTACGGATATCCCGCGAACGCCATATCCGTGAAGGCATGATATTGGAATGGGTTCGGAAATATGATCTTTATGGCGAAAGTGGGCTGCTCAAACAACCTAACGTCAAGCCCACGCCTGATTTCAAAGAAGAAGTTGTAAGGCTTGTCATAGGAAAAAAAGTACCTTTAAATCAGGTTGTTCTGGAATATAGATTAAGCAAGACTGCTTTAGAGCGCTGGGTAAGATCAGTACGGGTTGAGGGATATGCAGTACTATACCAGCAAAAGAATCCTGGACGACCACCTAAATGCATGGGAAGATCAAAGAAGCTTGAACCTGAAACAGAAGTAGAGAAGCTCCAGGCGGAAAATAGCCGTTTGCGGGCGGAGAACGCACTATTAAAAAAAGTCACGGCCTTAGTCAAGGAAAAAGAAGCCCGCGAACGCATGAGTGGGCAAAAGCCATCGAAGAACTAAGGCCCGAACATGATGTTTCAATTCTATTGGATTGCAAACAGATGGCTCGTTCTGTATTTTATTATCATCGCAAGCGCCTAAATGATGATAAATACAAGCATGAAAAAGAAGAGATCGCAAGTATATACCACTTGCATAAAGGCAGATATGGTTATCGGCGGGTCACCGCCGAAATGAAGAACCGGGGTTATAGCATAAATCACAAGACTGTCCAAAAATTGATGGGAACATTAGGCCTAAAATGCAATATCAGGAAAGTAAGTTATCGCTCATACAAAGGTGAGGTTGGTAAAATTGCCCCTAATGTACTTGAAAGGGATTTTGAGGCAAATCTGCCTAATCAGAAATGGGCTACGGATGTCACTCAGATGAACATTAAAGGGGAGAAGATCTATTTATCTCCTATAATTGACATGTTCAACGGGGAAGTCATTTCTTATAGTATTTCAAAATCTCCAAATATGCAGATGATAGATGAAATGTTATATGAGGCTTTTGATAAAGTGAAAGATATAAGGGGACTTATTTTTCACTCTGACCAAGGGTGGCAATATCAACATTATGGATATAGAAAGGCTTTGGAAAAACATGGAATTATTCAAAGCATGTCCAGAAAGGGAAACTGCTTGGATAATGCCTTGGCCGAAAGCTTCTTTGGGATCTTAAAGACAGAATTACTGTACAAACAGAGCTTTGAAACTGCGGAAGAATTTATAACTTCGTTAAAAGAATACATTCATTACTATAACAATGAAAGAATAAAAAACAGGTTAAATGGAAAGAGCCCGGTGGAATACCGAGCTCTCGTACAAAAAACTTAATTTTGTAAACTGTCCAACTTTTTGGGGTCACACCAATCATCCAGCCGCTTTCTTTTAATATTGATAGTTATCCAAGGGCATATCCGTTAACGAGCCGCGATAAATTGTCATCATCGCCGTAGTGATTCCGCGCCCGGGTAATGACGGCTTGGACATCTCAATGCCGGTTACCGTCATGTCTCCCTGAAGAAACATAGGCTCATTTCGCCCGTAATCCAAAGCCGCGTATCCGTTCATTATTTATCGATTGCGTAACCAAAAAGTCCTTGGTCATTACTGCTGAATTTGCAGTTTCAAAATCACACATTTAGTCCAATTGCTTTTATACCCTCCGAAGATAAAAGTTCATTTTATCTTGATTGTTAATACGTAACAAAATATTATAACTTGTCCAGCCCAATGTCAAATGCGCTGCGTTCGTAATTGGGAAAGTACGGCGAAATTGTGCATAGAGGATGTATTACAGAAAGCTGAATGCCAACAAATACACCCTCTAATATATGATCTGTTAAAAAAGATTAATTGCCGCATTATGTTCAGCCAATTAATCCCCGTTAATTTTTTTTATTAATAGTGTAACCAAGGGGGCGCCTTCTGCATCTTAATATAAACAGTCCGGTTACGGCTTAAATCAACAGCCGGTCATCAAAATTTAAATCATACTTTTTAAAAAGCATAAAAAACTTTAACAGGATAACTATTGCCAAAATTTTACCACGTCAACCTATAAACATCGCTCAAAATGAAACATCTTTTTAATAAATTATACGTGCTACATATATTGCTGCTGGCAATAGCAACGGCAGGATATGCGCAAACAGCCAAACCGGGTGCAAAAATCAGCGGATCAATTGTAGATGCCCAAAATAAACCGGTAGAGTATGCTACCATTGCCCTCATACATGCAAAAGACTCTTCGATTGTAAAAGGTGTACTGGGCAACGGGCAGGGCGCGTATGTTTTAGAACGTATCCCAAACGGTACTTATCTGATTAAAGTAACCGCAGTTGGCTATAATAAAGGCTTTAGTAAAGCATTTACCGTAACGGGTGCAGATGTACGCGTTCCGGCTATTACCATGCCATCTTCGGCCAAAGCTTTAAACACCGTTACCATCAGTTCAACCCGCCCGCTGATAGAACGTAAGTTCGACCGCCTGGTGATGAATGTAGAAAACAGCGTGCTGGCTACCGGTAACACAGCTATGGATATTCTGGAACGCGCTCCCGGAGTAAGCATTGATAAAGACGATAACATTAGCCTGCAAGGGAAAAACGGCGTAACTGTAATGATTAATGATAAACTCACCTACCTTTCGGCAACCCAGCTGGCTACCATGCTGCGCGTTACCGATGGCAGCAACATTGCATCTATAGAAGTGATCACCAATCCGTCGGCCAAATACGATGCATCGGGCAATTCGGGCATCATCAACATTAAACTGAAAAAAAACCGGGACATTGGCAGCAGCGGCAGCATAACTGTAGGTACGGCCTACGGCAGGTACTGGAAGGATAATGAAAGCATATCGTTAAACCATAAACAAGGTAGGTTAAACGCTTTTGGCACTTTTAGCCACAACGATAATAAAAACTACCGCACATTGAGTATTAGCCGTGTGGTAGACAGCGTTGGCAAGAAGACGTATTTTAACCAGATGACGCTGATGGACAAATCGAACCATAACAACAACTACCGTTTTGGCGCCGATTATGATATTTCGAAAAAGAACAGCATTGGTTTCATCATCAGCGGATACAATTCATCCAACGATCAAAACACACCAACAACCACTTACATCAGCAAAAGCGAAAATTCTCGCGATTCTACACTTATCGCCAGTTCGATCACCAATCAAAACAGTCAAAATTTTGCGGCCAATATTAACGACCGCTGGCAGATAGACTCACTGGGGCAATCGCTCGGTATCGACCTGGATTACTCTAAATTCACTAATAACTCGGACGCCGACTACGTGAACGCTATTTATTTGCCAGACGGAACGTTGAAAAAACCGGCATCGTACCTGCGCAATCAAACACCATCTACTATTGATATCCGTACCGCTAAGGCCGATTATGCTTATCCGTTTACTAAAACCTTGAAGCTGGAAGCCGGCCTAAAATTTAGCGATGTTAAAACGGACAACAACCTGAACGCCCAGATTAAAGATGCATTGGGCAATTATGTTAACGATGCTACCCGTACCAATTACTTTATTTACCAGGAAAAAATTGATGCCGGGTACTTAAGCCTCAGCAAGTCGTATAAAAAAACATCAATACAGGCCGGCCTGCGCAGCGAGTACACATCGTCGGTTGGTAACCTGGTTACCAACAGCCAGGTAGTGGCCCGCCATTACATCGACTTTTTTCCCAGTTTATTTATTAACCATACGCTGAACAAGAAAAACGAAATAGGTTTTTCGTACAGCCGCCGTATAGACAGGCCAAGCTATGATGACCTGAACCCTTTTGTTTACTATCTTGATCAGTATACTTATAAGCAGGGTAACCCGTTCTTAAATCCGCAGTATACTCATTCGTTCGAGTTACATTATACCTGGAACAGCACGATTAATGTCAACCTGAATTACAGCCATACCAGCGACGTGATCACACAGATCATCCTGACGGACGCTGTTAAAAAGGCAACTTTCCAAACTGATCTTAACCTGGATCAACAGGACGCTTATGGATTGAATGTGAACTCGCCCTATACGATCACCAAATGGTGGACCGGAAACCTGAACTTCGGCTCCTTCTATCTCGATAATAAATCGGCAGGCTTATTGGGCGCCAACCTTAACAGCGGCAAATTATCGTATAACCTAAAGGCCACCCAAACATTTACCATGATTAAAGGCTATCGCATTGAAATATTCAGTGCCTATAAATCGGCTATCTCTACAGGTATTTATGATGTACGGCCGCAGTACAGTACCGATGCGGGTATCAGCCGCTCCTTTGCCAATAAAAAGCTGAATGTTAAATTATCTGTGAACGATATATTTAATCAGCGTACCAACAACGTAAACAGTATGTACCAATCGGTTAACCTTCAAATTGTCCAGAAGCCCGAAAGCCGCATAACCAGGTTGAACATCACTTATAACTTTGGTAACACCAAAATTAAAGCCCGCCAGCACCAAACCGGTGCCGACGACGAAAAGAACCGCGCCGGAGGAGGAAATTAGGCGCGGGATATTTAAATCTTTAACTCATAACCAGAGCAAACAATTGCCATTGCTTCACCAATTAATCATATTGATGAGGCAATGGTAACCTGTATCCCGAAAAGATATTTCGTTTAACCCTATCGGAAATCTTATTTGCGGTTATTCTGATAAACCAATAAACGCAATCCGTTAAAAACAACCACCAGGGTTGAGCCTTCGTGGCCTACAACGGCGGGGCCAATACCGGATATGCCTAAAATGGTTAGGGGGATCAGTATGGCCACCATGCCCAAGCTGATGAACAGGTTTTGCTTAATGATACGGCGTGATTGCCGGCTTAAGCCAATGGCGAAAGGTAGATTATCCAACCTATCGGCCATTAAAGCAATATCTGCCGTCTCCAAAGCTACGTCTGATCCGGCTGCACCCATGGCTATACCCACCGTGCTTTTGGCCATGGCGGGCGCATCGTTCACACCATCGCCTATCATGGCCACTTTTTTCTCTGTTTTGATGAGATTTTGGATAGCCTGCACCTTTTGCTCGGGCAGTAAGCCACCCATGGCGTTGGTTATACCTATTTCTTTGGCTATAGCGTCGGCCACTTGTTGGTTATCACCTGTCAGCATAATCATTTTTTTAATGCCGAGTTCCTTGAGTTCCGCTAAGGTGTTTTTAGCTTCCTTGCGCGGTACATCCATCAAGGATACCAAACCAACAATTGCTCCGTCAAGTTCAACAAGCATGGTGGTATTACCTTCTTTTTCCAGCTTCTCCACTTGCTCATTTACTTCGGTTGCCAGTTCTTTAAATAAGCTCCGGTTGCCAATCACTACTTTTTTACCGCCAACCGTGGCCTTTACGCCATGCCCGGTTACGGCCTCCAGGTTCTGGGCGGATGGTATGTTTTTTTGTTGCAGCCGTTCCAGGCCGCCCTTTACAATGGCCGCGGCTAAGGGATGATCGCTCAATTTCTCTACAGCGATGGCCATTTCCAATACTTCATTTTCCGAAAGTTGGGCCAGGGCTACTACGCCGGTTAACTTCGGCTTGCCCTCGGTAAGGGTGCCTGTTTTATCAAAAGCTATAGCAGTTAACGCACCCAATTCTTCCAGTGGGCCGCCGCCTTTAATTAGCACACCTCCTCTGGCCGCACGGGCTATGGCACTTAACACTGCGCTTGGTGTTGAAATAGCCAAAGCACAAGGGCTTGCGGCTACCAATACCGCCATTGCCCTGTAAAAGCTTTTACTAAACGGCTCATCAATAACCAGGTAAGCAAACAGTAAGGTAACTACCAATAACAATACAGCTGGCACATAAAACTTTTGGAGTTTATCTGTAAATAATTGGGTTGGCGATTTTTGCGCCTCGGTATCATTAACCAGCTTAACCAGGCGCGAAAGTGTTGAATCAGCCGCCAGTTTGGTCACCTTTACTTCCAGTACCTGGCTGCCGTTGATGGTTCCGGCAAATACCTTGTTTTCTGGTTTCAGGATTTTGTCATCGGTATAATTGTCGGGGTCGGCTACCGGCGATTTGTCCACCGGTATGCTTTCACCCGTGATGGGGGCCTGGTTAACACTGCTTTCGCCTTTAATCACCGCGCCGTCTGCCGAAATCTTGCTGTTCGGTTTTACAATGATGACATCACCCAATACCAGCTCTTCAATCGATAGTTCAGTTTCCTTACCATCGCGTCGCAAAATGGCGGTTTTGGGTGCCAGATCGGCCAAAGCCGCGATTGATTTGGTTGCTTTGCCCATAGCGTAATGTTCAAGCGAATGGCCGAAACTGAACAGGAATAACAGTAATGCCCCCTCTGCCCATTGGCCCAGAAACCCCGCGCCGACGGCTGCTACCAGCATCAGGAAATCAATCTCGAAATGGCCTTTACTGATGGCCTGGTACGCTTCTTTAGTGGTATAAAAGCCGCCAAAAAAATAACCTATGCCATAAAGAATAGTGCTGGTAAGCACTGGTAGCGCATGTACAAAAGATAAACCGAAGCCCACTGCCAGGAATACCCCCGACAGGGCGGCGAAGATCAGTTCGGTATTTTGGCCGAAGATACCGCCATGCTCATGGTTGTGGCCGGCCGCATTTTCATCGTGGTTGTGTTTTTCTTCTTTGTGCTTTGCAGAAGAGATATCAATCCCGGGTTGTTTTTTATCGCGTGCCTGATGTTCTTGTTTCATATTGTTGTCGCTATTCTTCTTCGGCGCCACCGTCCGCTTTTGATTGTAAATAAAATGCGCCCTTTAAAGCAATATTTGCCAATGCGGGCAGCTCTTCAAGCGGTTTAATCTGTATAAAACCCAGTTCTGTTACACCGGTGCCTACTTCAGCTTTTTTAAATTTAACCGTACCCTTTTTGGCGTTTTTTTGTGTTACCACAAAAATAAACTGCTTACCTTCTGAGCGTACAACGGCGTCAACAGGTACAGCTGCTGTAAGGCGGCTACCGGTGCTGATCAATGCTGTAACATACATACCAGGTATCAGGTTTTTTTGTTCTTTGTTTTTGATTACCGCATGAACTGTAACTCCCTTGCTTTCGTTTTCAAAAGATTTATTTATCCCGTTGATGGTTCCGGTAATTAATTGGTTTTCCTGGTTTGTTAATTGGAAACTCACCTTCTGCCCAACTTTAACGTGCATCAGGTCTTTTTCAAATACGGTAAGGTCGCAGTGAATTTTAGAGTTATCTACCACTTCCATAATGGAAGTTCCGGGTTGTACAAAAGCGCCGGTATTGGCAGTGATGTGGCCGATGGTTCCTCCAATTGGCGACAGTACCGGAAATTGTGAAACGATGTTTCCGTTAACAATTTTATGTGGCGCAATGCCGAGTTGTGTTAACTGACTTTCATAAGCCGTAATGCGCGAAAGTTCGGCATGGTAAGTGGCTTCTGCCGATTGAAACGATTTGCCTGTGCCAGCCCCGGCTTCCCGTAACTGTTGCTGCCTGTTGTATTCGGCCTGTACATAGGTAAAGTTGTTTTTGGCGGCTAAATAGTCCTGCTGTATCTTGATCAGGTCCTGGTTTTTAATCATTGCCAGTAGTTGCCCGCGCTTTACCTGCTGGCCTTCAATAACGCTGATGTGGTTAATGATGCCACCGGAAAGGATACTTACATCGGCTTTATTTTGAGGGGGGACGGCTAACTGTCCGTTCGCTTTGATTACCGAATCCAGATTTTTTTGTGCGATAGGGCCGGTTACAATACCAACGGATTGCATTTGCTCTGCTGTTAGTTCCAAACCATCAGGTTTTACCTTTCGCGGTTCTTCTGTATCTGCTTTTGTATCCGTTTCTTTTTTGCCGCCACCACCCGAACAGGATGCGAGCCCTATTCCTAATAAAAAGGCAGCTGTTATAAGTTTATATTGATCAATTTTCATCTGTTACTCTCCTTTAATAAATAGTATTTGAATGGCCGCTTGGTTTAAGCGGCTTAAGGTTTCGATGTAGGCTAATTTGACTTGCACTGCTGCCGACATATTTTGGATATATTCGATATAACCGATCTCGCCCAGATTGAATGATACCTGGGCGATACGTAATTGTTCGTCTGCTTGTTTTAACCCCTCAGCTAAATAATAATCTGCCGATTGCTTAAATTTGAAGTACTGCTGCAATTCCTGTTTGTATTGCATTTGTACCTCTGACCGCGAGAACTGGTAATTGGCCTGGGCCACCTGTGCCGATAACCGTTCAGATTTTACCCTTGCACGGTTTGCCCCATTGAATATCGGCAAGGCCACACCCACCTGGATCCCCGCTATACGGGTGCCTGGCGAGTAGCCGCGATCAATGCCCGAAGGATTAAAGCCGGAGATGAGCAACTGCTGGTTATAGCCTAAAGTAAGGTCGGGTAAACCTTTGGATTTTTCTACGGCTATCCTTGCATTAGCTACTTCAATAGTTTGCAGGCCAATATTCACCCGTGGGTTGTTAGCTACATTGATGGTATCCGTGGCGAGCGTGAGCAGGAGCAGTAATTTGCTTTCGGCGAGTATAAGCGGCTCGGTAGTATTGAGCAATTGTTGTAAACTCAATTCGTTACTCCGCAGATCGGCCTGAGCACCCATCTTAAGGGTGGCAATCTCCTGGTATTTATTCCGGGCGCTAATCAGTTCTAAATTGGAAGTTTCACCTGTTTTAAACCTGATTTCCGCCTTTTTAACAAAACCTTTATAAACGCTGTCCTGGTAATTCAGGATGCGCAGCGTTTCTCTGTTCAATAAATAAGCATAGTAGGCACTGCGTACCTGCCGCGTGATATCGGCACGGGTTAAATGGGCCGACCGTTCGGCCAGCAAAGTTTGCTGGTTAAGCAGCTTACGCTGGTTTTTGTATAAACCGGGCCAGGCAATAGTCTGGGTAATGCCTATCGCGTTATCCATGTTTCCGCCGCTGGTAGGGTCCTGCGTTATCATCAGCTCCGTTTTTGAAATATCAGTACCCGATTTTTGCAGCGCCCTGGCCTGTTCTACCGTGAGTGCTGCCGAACGCACTTGCAGGTTGTTTTGAATAGCGATGTTGATGGCGCTGTCGAGCGTGAGTGGTGTTTTAACTTGTGCTTGTGCGATGCTTTGATGGCAGACGCTAAAGCCCAGGATGATGCCTGCCATAACCAGGCTTTTAGGCACTTTGGCTTTTTTAGCCTCCTTGCGGTTAAAGAGCATGTAAAGGCAGGGCAGAACAAAAAGTGTTAAAAAAGTTGCGGTAATTAAGCCGCCTATAACCACGGTTGCCAGTGGCCGCTGAACCTCGGCACCAGCGCTGGAAGATAAGGCCATGGGCAGGAAACCTAAAGAGGCAACCGAGGCTGTCATTAAAACCGGGCGAAGCCTGGTTTTCGTTCCTTCCAGCACACGGTGGTAAATATCGTTCATCCCTTCTTCTTTTAACTGGTTAAAGTATCCAATCAATACAATGCCATTTAAAACCGCCACGCCAAACAAAGCGATAAAGCCTACACCTGCCGAAATGCTGAATGGCATACCGCGAAGCAACAAGGCGGCAACACCACCCATAGAGGCCAGCGGAACCGCGGTAAAAATCAGCAAGCTATCTTTTACGGAGCGGAAAGTAATATAAAGCAGCAGCAGGATAAACAGGAGCGCCGCAGGAACAGCAATTAGTAACCGCGACTTGGCGGCCTGGAGGTTTTGGAATTGGCCGCCATAGCTCAGGTAGTAGCCAGCAGGCAGTTTAAAGGTATTGCTTAGTTTAGCCTGTATCTCCTTGATGGTGGTTTCCACGTCCCGGTCCTGTACGTTAAAGCCTACATAAATGCGTCTTTTGCCATCCTCGCGGGAGATCTGCGCAGGCGCGTCTTTAAAATTGATATCTGCCACCTGGCTCAAGGGCACCTTATTGCCGGAGGGCAGGGGCACCAGCAGGTTTTCAACGCCTGATATGTTTTCCCGCAGGTCACGATTCAGCCTGACTACCATATCGAAACGCTTTTCGCCCTCAAATACCACACCGGTTACACTTCCGGCAAAAGCTGTTTTCAGAATCATATTCACATCGCTGATGTTCAAGCCGTATTGTGCCATCTTATCGCGGTTATAAACAACTTGTATTTGAGGCAGGCCACTCACTTTTTCAACATAAGGTTCGCTTACGCCCTTAACGGGCGCAATCAGTTTGGCCAGTTTTTCAGCCTGAACAGCCAGAATATCCAGGTCATCGCCATAAATTTTAATGGCAACATCCTGGCGGATACCGGTCATCAGTTCGTTAAATCTCATTTGCATGGGTTGTGATATTTCCACGTTGATGCCTGGAATGGCAGAAAGCACTTCCTCCATTTTTTCGATCATTTCCTCTTTACCGGATGCCGACTTCCATTCGCCTTTAGGTTTCATGGCCAGCATCATATCGCCTTTCTCCATGGGCATGGGGTCGGTTGGTATTTCGGAGCTGCCTATACGGGTAACGGCCTGCTTAATCTCGGGGAATTTATCTTTTAAAAGTTTTTCGGCTTTACCAAATGTTCTAACTACCTCGGTAAGCGATGTTCCCTGCATCATGGATATTTCCACGGTCAGGTCGCCTTCCTCTAAAGTTGGGATAAACTCGCCCCCCATACGGCTAAATGCCCATATCGCAACCGCAAATAGAATAAACACGATACTTACTGTAATCACCTTAAATTTTAATATGGCGATTAATGCACGTTGATAAATACGTTGTAAGAATTCGATAACACGGTCGGAGATATTCCGCTTATGGGATGTTTTTTTGCTTAAAAATAAAGCACTCGCCATCGGTACATAGGTTAACGAAAGGATGAATGCACCCAAAATGGCAAAGGCCACGGTTTCGGCCATGGGCCTGAACATTTTACCTTCAATACCAACCAGCGATAATAAGGGCAGGTAAACAATCAAAATAATGATTTGACCGAACGCGGCAGACTTCATCAGCTTGCTGGCGCTGTCGCGCACCTCAACATCCATTTGTTCGGCAGTCAGCTCAGGGACACCTTCTTTTTGATATTTCCCGGTGGTGATGTGATGCACAACGCTCTCCACGATAATTACCGCCCCATCAACAATCAACCCAAAATCAATGGCACCTAAGCTCATCAAATTGCCCGACACACCGAACAGGTGCATCATGGAGAAAGCGAATAGCATGGCTAAGGGTATTACCGAGGCTACAACTAAGCCCGCCCTTAAATTGCCTAATAGCAGTACCAGCACAAAAATAACAATCAGGGCCCCTTCCAAAAGGTTGCGTTTTACCGTCCCGATAGCGCGGTCAACCAATTCTGTCCGGTCTATAAAGGGTTCAATCATCACCCCTTCGGGCAGTGATTTTTGTATCTGCACCATCCGGTCTTTAACATTTTTAATCACCTCGCTAAAGTTCTCGCCTTTCAGCATCAACGCTACACCGGCAACCACTTCACCTTGGCCATTGCGGGTAACGGCGCCGTAGCGGGTGGCGCTGCCGAACTGAACGGTGGCAACATCACGTACCAAAATAGGCGATCCTTTGGTATTGCTAACAACAATACGGCGGATATCGTCGAGGTTCTGCACCTGGCCCAGTCCCCTGATAAAGTAGGCGTTGCGTTGCTGCTCAATATAAGATCCGCCGGTGTTTTCGTTATTCTTTTGGAGCGCTTCATACACCTGGGGTATGGTAATGCCTAATGAGTTAAGCTTATCATTATCCAAAGCTACTTCGTACTGCTTAACGTAGCCGCCCCAGCCGCTTACCTCAGCTAAGCCAACTGTGCCGGCTAACTGTGTCCGCACTATCCAGTCCTGGATGGTGCGTAGATCGGTTGCCGTATATTTATTTTCATAGCCTTTTTTGGCGTGTATAACATACTGGTATATTTCGCCAAGCCCGGTAGTTATTGGGGCGAGTGTGGGTTGGCCTAAACCGGTGGGGATGCTGTTTTCGGCTTCCTTCAATTGGGCATTAACCTGTTGCCTTGCCCAATAAATATCAACATTATCTTTAAAAACAAGGGTAATAACGGATATGCCCGAACGGGATATAGAGCGTTTTTCGATAATCCCGGCAATATTAGCCATGGATAGCTCTATGGGAGCGGTAATAAACTGCTCAACCTCTTGTGCCCCAAGGCTTGGGGCTTGTGTAATAATTTGTACCTGGTTATTGGTAATATCGGGTTGCGCGTCAACCGGAAGGTTGTATGCCGAGTAAATGCCCGCCAGTACTAAAACCAGCGTTATGATCCCGATAGTTACCTTGTTCCTGATGGAGAACGCGATAATTTGATCAAACATAAATTGTAAAAATGAATACGATACACAAAAGCCATGCAGAATTTATTGCAGGCGGAAACTAAAAGAAAGATCGTATTATGCTATTTGAGGAGGTTGCCAGATAGCGATAGGCTGTTTCAGTACGGCAGGAATGCGGTAAGCAGGATAAACGCTTATTAACGTGATGATGGGGAGCGAAATAACGCAAGGCGAACTGACGTGCCTTACCGTTGAGCAGCAGGCGCAGGTACAAAAGGGCGGGCAGCTTTCCCGGCTTTCATGTTGATTGCATTCCCGGTTTTGCCTAACGGTTACTTGCCTAACGGTTACTTGCGTAACACCGGCCATCATATCTTCACTGTCCTGGCAGGGGAGCAAGGACAGCAAGGTCATATACAAACTGATGATGATGGCAAGATATTTCACTGGTGCAAAGTTATGTATAAATTGCTTGGCTTGCTAAATATGTTTTTAATCACATTTTTACCAACCGGCAATGCTGCATACAAAAGCAGTTAAATAGGGGTAGTCGAAGGATACTGTTCCTGATCATTTGCTGATGCGATCAGAAAGGCAATTTATCCACCTCGCTCTGTATGAACTCCCAATTAGTTTATCCCCCCTAAAAAAACGCTGATTAATACCGCGTGTAACCTGTACGTAACAAATGTTACCGTTTAGCTTTTTTGCCGAAACTACCTTTGTTTCAAATTAAATTTAATGATCAGTTCTAAATATTGGATAAAGGTTGTTACCGCGTTACTGGCGGGTACGCATGTATTGACTACGCCGGTTTTGGCCCAGGACAGCACCAGAACCCTGACGCTAAATGATGCCATACAAAGCATGTTAAAAAACAACAAAAGCGTTCAGCTTTCCAAACTGGACGTAAACATAGCCACGGCTAAATATCGGCAAACAGATGCCGTATTTTTGCCGCAGGCCGACCTCTCTTATACCGCCATGGGTACCAATAACCCGCTCAGTGCCTTCGGGTTTAAGCTGGAGCAACGGAGGATATTGCAAAGCGACTTTAATCCCGACCTTTTAAATCACCCGTCAACAACGCCCGATTTAATGGCTAAACTGGAAGTACAGCAGCCATTGCTCAATATCGATATGCTGTATATGCGTAAGGGCGCCCAAAAACAAACAGAAGTTTACCAGTATAAAGTACAACGTACCGAGGAGTACATAACTTTCGAGGTGCAAAAAGCCTACCTGCAATTACAACTGGCCTACCAGGCGGTAAAGGTGTTAACAGAAGCAAGGCAAACCGCCAATGCAGTTTACGTATTTGCGGATAATCATTTTAAGCAGGGGTTGATACAAAAGTCGGACCTGTTAAATGCCCAGGTAAACGTTACTACGGTAGAGAGCAACCTGGCAAAGGCAAAAAGCAGTATCGGTAATGCGTCAGATTACCTGGGCTTTTTGATGGGGGTGCCCGCAGGCATTATTTACCAGGTTGTTGATGATCCAGGTACAACGCCGTTAACAGTAGATTCTGCCCGGCAAACATTTGCTACCCGGTCTGATTTTATGGCGATGGAAAAGGCCATTGAGGCATCGGGATTAATGATCAAGTCGAGCCAGATGACTTACCTGCCCAAACTGAACGCCTTTGGCAATTACCAGTATAACAATAGTAATTTAACTGGTTTGGGTGCTGGCGCTTACCTGTTTGGTGTACAATTGTCATGGAAGGTTTTTAACGGCAACAAAACCAGGCATGTGGTAGAGGAACAAAAACTGGAACGAGACAAACTGGCCGCCCAGTTGGTGCAGCAAAAAGAAGAGGGGGAGGTGGAGTTGAACAAGGCCTATCGCGACCTTGCAGACGCTCGTTTTGAAATTGCCCAGGCCCAGGCATCCGTACAACAATCATCAGAAGCCTTAAGGATACTGCAAAACCGTTACCTGCAAGGCCTGGTTAACACTACCGATATATTAACAGCCGGTGCGCAGTTATCCCAAATCAAATTTTTACTCGCCCAGGCGCAGTTTACCGCTAATGTAACCAGGGCTTATATTCAACTATTAACATCAACTACTACTAAATAAAGCCGAACATGAGATTAACTATCCATCCCAACAGTGCCATGCCATTATTCACCGGTATATGTTTAATGATCATGGGTTCCTGTTCTTCCAATCATCATAAAGATAAGCAAGCTGTTGCCGATACCGCAGTAGTAGTTACCGTGAGCCAGCCCGCTACCGATTTAAAAAAAGGGCTGAGTGTAAGCGGGGTTATCGAAGCGGTGCAATCGGCCAATATCAGTACTCGGGTAATGGGCTACATTACCAGCATCAAAGTTAACGTGGGTGACAGGGTGAGTAAAGGACAATTACTGCTGACAATTAGTAATGATGATATTTTGGCTAAAGGGGCCCAGGCAGATGCGATGATAGCGGAAGCCAATGCCGGATTTATTAACGCCCAGAAAGATTTTGACCGCTTTAACGCTTTGTACAAACAGCAAAGCGCATCGGCAAAGGAACTGGATAATGTTACGCTACAATATAAGTCGGCCAAAGCGAGACTGGATGCTGCCAAACAGGCCCGCAACGAGGTGAATGCTACGCTAAGTTATACCAATTTAACTGCACCCTTTGCCGGATTGGTTACCCAAAAAATGATTGACGCGGGCAGCATGGCTAATCCCGGAATGCCGCTATTGACTATTGAACAAAGCGGCAGTTACCAGGTAAGCGTATCCGTGCCCGAAAGCGAGATCGGTTTGATTACTGAAGGTACACCGGCAACCGTCACCATCAGCGCGGCTCATCAGGTTATTAACGGAAAAATAACACAGATCGGTAAATCGTCTCAAAACAGCGGCGGGCAGTACATCATCAAAATACATATTCCCGATTACCAAAAACAAGGTTTGTTTGCCGGGATGTACGCCAATGTGGCTATACCGTTAAAGCAGGCCGTAAAGGCTGCTGATACAGATGGGCTGGTTATGGTACCGGTGTCGGCTATTGAATATAAAAATCAGTTAACGGGCTTGTATACCATAAGCAGTAACCATACCGCTTTGCTGCGTTGGGTACGGTTGGGTAAAACCAGCGCAAACGAAGTAGAAGTATTAAGTGGGCTGGCAGCAAACGAGCCATTTATTGTGAGCGCCGAAGGAAAGTTATATGATGGTGTAGCGGTAAAAATAAAATAAGGAAATGAAAGAAGGATTTGCAGGAAATATAGCTAAAGCATTTATACAGTCTAAATTAACGATACTGTTGATGATTGCTTTTTTGCTCATCGGCGGGTACAGTACGTTTTTGATTCCGCGCGAGGAGGAACCGCAGATACAGGTACCCATGGCCGATATTTTTATCGGCTATCCGGGCGCATCGCCAAAAGATGTGGAGACTAAGGTAGCTGCGCCTCTCGAAAAAATGATCTCCAATATTAAGGGTGTGGAATATGTTTATTCTACCTCCATGCAGGGGCAGGCCATGGTAATTGTTCAGTTTAACGTTGGCGAAGACGTGGAGCGCTCGTTGGTGAAACTGTACAGCGAACTAATGAAGAATATGGATAAAATGCCGCAAGGCGTTACCCTGCCCATGATCAAAACCAGGGCCATTGATGATGTACCGGTGTTGGGATTAACCCTTTGGAGTGATAAGTACGACGATTACCAGCTGAAACAGATAGGCCAGGAATTAGCCAACGAAGTTAAAAAGATCAACGATGTATCGGATGTCAATTTGATAGGCGGCCGCAACCGCGAGGTAAAAGTAATATTGGATAAAAGTAAAATGGCAGATAACCATGTGGACTTTTTATCGCTGAATAAACAAATACAAGGCAGCAATATGCAATTGCCCGGCGGTACGCTACTAAAGCAAGATACTGCATTTTCTGTAGAGACAGGCAACTTTCTTACCTCTTCTGACGATGTAGGCAACCTGGTTGTAGGCGTTAACCAGCAACAGCCGGTTTACCTGAAACAAATTGCGAAGGTTGAGGAAGGGGCCGAAACCCCTAATCAATATGTACTATTCGGTTATGGAAAGGCCGATGCTGCTAATGCACCAGTTTTCAAATCCAATTACCCGGCTATTACACTTTCCATTGCCAAAAAGAAAGGCGCGGACGCGATGAAACTGTCCGAACAAATTCTGGGTAAAGTTGAGCATTTGAAGAAGGCCCTGCTGCCCGATGGTGTGCATTTAACGGTTACCCGTAATTACGGCGAAAGCGCTTCGGACAAGGTAGGCGAATTGCTGCTCCACCTGTTTATCGCCATTTTGGTTGTAACCGTATTTGTAATGCTGGCTATGGGCTGGCGCGGGGGCCTGGTGGTATTTTTATCTGTGCCGGTAACCTTTGCGCTTACGCTGTTTGCATATTACTTTATGCATTACACGCTTAACCGCATCACGCTTTTTGCCTTAGTATTTATCACAGGTATTGTGGTTGATGATTCGATCATTATTGCCGAAAATATGCACCGGCACTTTAAAATGAAAAAATTGCCCCCGCTACAGGCCGCAATTTATGCTATTAACGAAGTTGGTAACCCAACCATCCTGGCTACTTTTACCGTTATAGCGGCAGTTTTGCCAATGGCCTTTGTATCGGGGATGATGGGGCCTTATATGAGCCCGATGCCAATAGGCGCATCCATTGCCATGATTTTATCACTGGTTGTTGCGCTTACCTTAACCCCCTATCTGGGTTATATATTTTTGCGCGAGAAAGAAAACCGCGGTATAGCTCACCAGAAAAGTAAACCGAAGCTGCTGGAAGAAACACGTATTTACAAGTTATACCGCTCATCTATTCAGCCCTTACTCGAAAGCAGATGGAAACGCTGGGCATTTATCCTGGGCACCGTGGTAATCCTCTTCGGTTCACTATCTATGTTCTATACCAAAGCGGTTGCGGTTAAAATGCTGCCCTTTGATAACAAAAATGAATTTCAGGTGGTGATTGATATGCCGGAGGGAACCACGCTGGAAAAAACGCAGGCCGTAGCGAAAGACATCGGCTCTTATATTTCCGGGCAGGCATTGGTAAGAAATTACGAAACCTATATTGGTACTTCGGCACCTATTAGCTTCAACGGGCTGGTTCGGCATTACGATTTAAGGCGGGGCGACAATGTTGCCGATATACAGGTGAACCTTGTTGATAAAAAAGACCGCAGCATCCAAAGTCATGGTATAGCAAAGCAAATGCGGGCCCCTATACAAGCCATCGCCAAAAAATATAATGCCAATGTAAAGATAGTGGAAGTTCCGCCTGGGCCTCCGGTATTGTCAACCCTGGTGGCTGAGGTTTACGGACCGGACTATAAGCAAAAGATCAATGTGGCAAGGCAAGTGAAAAGCTTGATAAATAAAACAGCAGATGTGGTAGATGTGGACTGGACGGTAGAAGATGACCAGCCGGAATATCACATCGAAGTAGATAAAGAGAAAGCAATGCGTTATGGTATAGCTACCGCGCAGATAGCGGCAACTGTTAACGCCGCCCTGTCGGGCATGCCTGCAGGCAATATTGCCCAACCCGCCGCCTATAGTCAAACGGCCATTAAGCTGCAATTGAGCGATGCGGATAAAAGTAGCATAGATGATGTGCTGAGCCTGAAAGTGATGGGTATGCAGGGTAATGCTGTGCCGGTAAAGGATTTGGTTACCATAAGGCGGCAAATCAAACCCAAAAGCATTTACCGCAAAAACCAAAAGGAAGTGGTTTATGTGCTGGGCGATATGGCAGGTGAGCTGGAAAGCCCTTCGTATGCCATTTCAGATGTATCAGACCATTTAAAAGCCGTTACCGTTCCGAAAGGCTTTTCATTAAAGGAAGAATATACCCATCAGCCTGAGCTGGAGGATAATTATAGCCTGAAATGGGATGGCGAATGGCAAATCACTTTTGAGGTTTTTCGCGATCTTGGCATCGCCTTCGCTGTCGTCATCATCATGATCTATATCTTGATTGTAGGTTGGTTTCAAAATTTTACCGTGCCGCTGGTGATGCTTGCCGCTATACCATTATCCTTAATTGGGATTGTGTTAGGTCACTGGGTATTACATGCTTATTTTACAGCCACTTCCATGATCGGTTTTATTGCCTTGGCAGGTGTGATGGTGCGTAACTCTATCCTACTGATCGACTTTATCAATATCAGGCTCACAGAAGGTATTCCGCTAAAGCAGGCAATTATTGAAGCCGGTGCGGTACGTACCACCCCTATTTTGTTAACAGCGGGCGCGGTTGCTTTGGGTGCGGTAATTATTTTATTTGATCCTATTTTTCAGGGCCTTGCCATCTCGCTGATGGGGGGAACCATTACTTCAACCTTTCTTACACTTATTGTAGTGCCTTTATTGTATTTTAAGATGATGCGCAAAACCGAATAACAATTAAAAACATGAAAGAAAGAGTTGTGCGTGCCGTTGCCGGCACCCTGGTTTTAACCAGTATAACACTGGCTTATGCTGTAAATATCAACTGGCTTTGGCTGGGTGTATTTGTAGGCGTAAATTTATTGCAATCGTCGTTTACCAGGTTTTGCCCCCTGGAACTGATTCTTGATTTTTTTGGCGTTGCAAATACCTCAAATAGCTCTGCTCAATAAATAATATAATAGAAATAACGAAAATGGAAATTCTCAAACGAATATTTGGCTTAGGCAATCAGATTGACCTGGCCGCAATAATTACGAAAGATACACATCTGGTAGATGTACGCACACCGGCAGAATTTGCTGGCGGACATGTTAAAGGTTCTGTTAATATCCCCTTAGACCAGTTGCAAAAACGGCTTTCTGAATTTAAAAACAAGAAAAGTATTGTTGTTTTTTGCCAGAGCGGTAACAGAAGCCAACAGGCAAAAACCATTTTAGAAAAAAACAACATTCCCAATGTGACTAATGGCGGGAGTTGGACTACCGTTAAGCAATTTGTTAAATAAACCAAACTGGCTTTCTTTAAGTATTGGTGGTAAAAGCTGCATTTACTGCTAACTTAGCTTGATGGAAAATATTGACATTTTTGGTTCTGTTTTCGAGCCGGCTTTAGTTAAAGAGATTCACCAATTTGGCGAACTCCTGTCGTTTAAGGAAGGCGACGTCATTATGGACTATGGCAAATATATCCGTATGATGCCGATGGTGATTAAGGGGACATTGAAAGTGTTAAGAAAAGAAGAAACAGGTAAGGAGATTCTTTTATACTATCTTTCAAGTAATGAAAGTTGTTCCATGGCCTACAGTTGCCGCCTCGAGGCAAAGAAAAGTGAAGTAAAAGCGATAGCGGAAGAAGATGTCGAATTGATCGCTATTCCGCATGCTAAACTGGATGAATGGCTTTGCAAATATCCAAGTTGGAAAAACTACATTATGCGTAGCTTTAACTTACGGTTTCTGGAACTGTTAAAATCAATTGAAAGTATAGCTTTCCATAAGCTTGATAGCCGTTTAATAGCTTACCTTAAAGAGAAACAACGCCTCTCCGGCTCAAGCGTAATCAGGGCGTCGCACTACTTAATAGCCGATGAGCTTGCCACCTCCAGGGCATAGCCGTCAATTTAAGTAGCTGTACTCATATATTGTTGATTTTCAGTTATTTAATTTTTAGGCGCGGTTTGCCCGCATGGGCAAACCTATGTATTTTTACTCTCATATTTTTCGTTTTTTAAGGCGGGGAGGTTTAGATGACCCCGCCTTTCTTATTTTTGTTTAACTATCTAAATATAGTATTTAAATATCTAATAATCAAATACTTATTACAATTTCTTCTATTTTTAACCTATGTTTTCTGTGCTCTTTTGAAAGGTGCTTTAAGTTTAATTTCTCCAACAGAGCTAACCACTTTGAGCATATCCCTAAAAGCTGCGCTCGCAATTCTTCTTTCGTAGAAGCGATTAGTCGATGCACCTTTAAAACACTAATTTGACCTATCTTACCGATAGCCATGCATATTTTCCAACTCAAAACTGCCCAGATCAACTTACTGTATAATATACTGGTTATACGATCCGAACTTCCTTTGGGGAACGTGTGTATCTTTAAAAACGACTTCCATGCTTTAAAAACCAATTCTATCTGCCATCGCAGGTGATATAACTTTTGGATCAATTCAGCGCTATATTTTTCGCTCACCAGGTTGGTAACAATAAAGTTAAACCCTGCCCGCTCTTTGAATCCCTTACTGGTGGTACTGCCTTTCTTTTTATTGTACTTTTCAGTATTGGCTATCCGCCTTGCCTTGAGCTCTTCACTTACCGGTTCTATTATTATCCTTACCGGCATCTTATCAGCTCCGATATATACCTGTTGATCAAATACGCCGGTTATGCCTTGTAGTTTCGACAACTCTAACTTTTGGTATTGGTCGTCCTTTAATAGATAAATCGTTGTTTTCGGACATAATTTATTAATAAAGAAAGCTTTGACTTTGTTAATATTGTTCATATAACTCAAGTGAGTGTAACCCAGATCTCTCATATATAATACCCCCGGCTGAATTGATGCCTTGTCCAGATGACTCTCACCCTGGTCATTTGCGTTGGCCGGAGTTACTTTGATATCGCTTTTACCACTTTTGATTTCAAATTCAAATTGTACAGATGCTCCCGCTTTCATCCCACTTCCTTTTGTTCCGGGGAATGTCTCTGCAATAACTTCCGGCAACGCGAAACGGGTAGAATCTTTGATACGGATCTCCAAGCCCTGTGTTTGCTCTTGCGGTAACTCAACTGCTATTAATTGCTCAAAAACGGCTTGTACAAACTTTGTCATATTGCTGTGATGTCTTTGATGCAATGCCTGCTTCGAAATATCAAGCCCATCCCTCCGCATTAACTGCATACTCATGCCGTTAAACGATTGATCTCCATCAAATAACGCCATATCCAATAGTTCCTTGCCTCCCACTTTTCGTTTGCGTTGTATAGCCTCTGTTTTACGGGCCAGGCCATCTAACACCGTTGGTTCAAATAGTTCCGAACTCATTCGCTCGAATAATGACTGCAATTTTGCAGTTCCGATTCTTGCTCTAAAAAAATTTTATCCCTTTTTTTTCTAAAGTTGACGGCTATGACCTCCAGGGTAGTAGTTTCACGCTTGCTCAAGCAGCTGGAAAATGATGGCAAGATTGTTTTGTACCGGAACGAGATTAAGCTTTTAAATAATTTTGACTGATGTATGCTTGCGGTAAGCAGTATCTTTTGGAGTAAATGGGAAAGAGATGTAAACCGCTATATCAATTGATATGGAGCCGGTAAAATGCCCGGAAAACCTTATTTGGTATAAAAAACAAGGCCTTTGGTATAAAAAGGCAACAAGCGTTTTGCCGGATGGTAATTTGCTCTCAAAAAGATGCTTACCTTTTTGAAACAAGCCGTCACCAATATTTGGCAAACGGGTTGCCTGGTATCAAGTTTGGATGTTCAGTTTGGGCAGCTCAACGCGGTCTTCCGCGATATTGCGGTAACCGGTTTTGAATTTCGTATCAATGCCCTCAGCATTAGTAAAGATACGCTTACAACATACGGAGTAATTTTGGCTGTTGGCTCAGCAATACCCGTTTCTTGGCTTATATCCTTACCTTGAAGCCGACCTCCGGTCGGCCGATCGCACGGGCACCAGGTTGCTGTTTAAGTTACACCTGTTTTTTTAAGCTAATCCATTTTCTGTTCAACTGGTGTTGACTAAATAGAAACTTAAAATGGTTATTACTGTAACCTATCCGGCAAAATGTTGTCTTGTAATTATGAAACGATCTTTCCTGTTTTTGATGATCTATTCCTTTGCGATGTCGGGTACGGCTACTGCCAGGCAACAGTTAACCGATACAACAGATTTGATGAGCCGGATGACGAGAAAAATCGTTCAGAATGACTATGCCGGTATCCATAGCTTACTTATTGCCAAAGGTGGAAAATTGGTTTACCAACGCTATTTTAACGGATATTTGGCCGACTCGCTTCATGATAGCCGGTCGTCTTTCAAGTCGGCTACCAGCTTATTGTTAGGTATCGCTATCGATAAGGGCTTAATCAAAAGCGTTAACGAGAAAGTATATACCTTTTTTCCGGATGACAAAGCCTTTGCTGCTGACCCGCTGAAAAGTACAATGACCATCAAAGACCTGCTCGAAATGCGGTCGGGCTTAGACTGCGATGAATGGAACGATGAAAAGGATTGCGAAACAGCCATGGCCGCAACAGATGATTGGCTAAAGTTCGCGCTTAATCTTCCCATGAAACATGCGCCGGGAAAGGTGTGGGCCTACACTTCCTGCTGCCCGATGATTGTGGGCGGTATCATCAGCAAAGTTTCGGGTATGCCGGTGATGGATTTTGCTAAAAAGTATTTGTTCCAGCCGATGGGGATCAGTAAATACCGGTGGACTGTTGACCCCGCAGGGCAGGGCATGACGGGCGGCTCTTTCTATATCCTGCCTTCGGACATGGTTAAGCTTGGCGAAATGGTACTCCATGACGGACAATACCACGGTAAACAAATTATTGCTGCAAAATGGTTAAAGGAATCAACTACCGGCACGATCCCTATACCTGATTTTTCTTTTGTCAAACTGAGCCGTACCCCGGTTGCTAAGCCCCAACAAACCCACTACGGCTATTACTGGTATAACGAATTGATTAAGATTAAGGATGATGCAGTCCCGGTTGTTTTTGCTTCGGGCAATGGGGGGCAATACATCATCATCATTAAAAAGCTCGACCTGGTAGTTGTTTTTACCCAAGGAAACTTTGGAAGCTGGAAAGCCAAAAGGGCATTTGATCTGCTCGCGCAATATATCATTCCAACCTTCCAACATAAACAACAGGTGAACAAAGGTTCTGTGAATAAGAAATGATTAATGCATGCGGAGAGGGAAGGAATTAAAAAATGCTAAATCCTGTAACGCCTTAAACTCTTCGGCGTCTTTACCAACAGATGATAAACATGAAAAATAAGACACTGCTAACTGTGCTGATCCTGATGCTTGCCCAAGCCGCCTTTGGGCAAGGGTTGGTTCAAAAGCGCCTCGATTCTATTATGCAACTGGCTCATGCCCGTGGTGTTTTTAACGGCAACGTTATGCTATCGCAAAAAGGTAAAATTATTTACGAAAGATCGTTCGGCTATGCCGACGGTAGTAAAACCAAACTGTTAATATCTGCTTATCAATTTGATGACAGGGAAAGGCCATTTACTTTACCTGGATAATGCAGCTCATTACCTATATGTAGACCGGCAGGATGCTTTTCTGGATGCCTTGTCGGACCTGGGTTAAATAGGTATCAAAGTTTAGCAGGGTTAAAGCTGAAACAGTCGTCTATTGTTCAATTTCGCATTTGGTGGCACAATAAGTGAGGGGTGACTTAAATAAACAAAGCATCACTAACTACCATTTGATATGGCTGTCAATGTAAGCAATCAAGTCGTCAGCCATTACTTTATTTTCTTCTACACTGGGGTGTCCCTGCGTATTTTTGTAGGCAAAAAAATGGGTGGTAATCAATTTATCGTTGGTACGGGCTACTGCTTTTTCAACGTAGCCTTTCCAGGGCAGGGCATCTTTAACAGCATCCATACTACCTAATACACAGATAATGCGCGTGCCGGGATATTTGCTTCTGAGTGTTAGTAAAAATTTGTGATAAGCCTGGATAATAAACTCATCGTTAGGAGGTGTATCACCAAAGCGGGCTTTAAATTCTGGCCTTTCACTTTGCCGCATTAAACTGGCATCGTTCTGAAAAAGGTTAATTACAACTACATCCGGTTTAAACTTCGAAAAATCCCACAAGCTATTCGGGTCGTTAGGGTTTAAGCGATTATATAACTCCGGCATAGTTACGGGGGTATAACCCACTGTAATACCTATTCCGCTTTTGCTGATACATGAAAATTGGGCGTCAAAATGCCGGGCTGTAAGCGCAGCATAGGTCAGGTAATTGTTTTTATAAGGTGGCAGGTATGAATTATTGCCTCCATCAAAATCCTCAATACCATAACCGGAGGTAATGGAATCCCCATAAAATTCTATTTTACGTTTTTTAACCGCAGGTGGGGCCAGTATTTCGGCACCGGTGTTAAACTCAAAGCCAAAAAACAAAGTAGTTCCATCGGCCCATTCTGTACGTTTAAATATGCTTAAGCTATGCGGCCCGTTGCTTAGGCCGGTAGCCAATGTATAGGTCCTCTTTTCGGCATCGGGATGTAGCACAACAATTTTACCATCAATAATCACATTGAAAAAATTATCGCCACGCTCATCTTTTAAAGATACTTTGGCTTCTGTCCCTTTAAAATTGATTTGCATCGACGTGCCCGACCAAAAAAGTTGCGCGGCATCGTTTTGATAAGCTATCCGGCCCATGTACCGGATGTTGTCATCCTTAAAGCTAACAATTTTTTGAGCATCAACCTGTACGCATCCTGATAAGGTAACAAGCCATAAGATAATGATGTAAAGCGGACGTGTCATATCATTCATAAATTATCTCCCGAATATATCCCTTACAATTAACAATTGCAATTGTGTTTTGAGTGTGCGATGGCACATGCGACATGCGTGCGCCACCGCCAATCAGTTATTTAGGCAATAAAATAATCCTTTTCACTCTTTCTAAAACTATGTCATCCCGACCGGAGGGAAGGATCTTCTGCGCGTCCATGTGCTTCAGGACTTCTACACAAGCTTGTTTATGTGGCATGCTTATCGCTCGCAGAAGTTCCCTCGTACCTCGGGATGACAGGGTGGTGATAGGTGTTTTTGGTTGGAAATCAGTTTTTTAGGTAATAAAACAATCTTGTTCAACTGGCTGACACGCGTACACCAGCGTTAAGAATATCTATATCAACCTCACTTCAAATACACATAAGTAATTCCGTCGCCACCTCTATCGGCATGCTCATCCTCCATGCGGTCAACCTCCTTATACTTCCTCATGTATTCACGGATTAGCTTTCGTAAAATGCCGTCGCCTTTGCCGTGGATAATTTTAAGGTTGCCAAAGCCCATCATAATCGCTTTGTCTAAGTATTTTTCTATTTCGTATATGGCTTCTTCGCCGCGTTTGCCGCGCACGTCAATCTCCGGGCTAAAATTCGCCATCGAATCGGTATTGGTATAGCCTCTCCTGATCTCCTTCGGAACTTCCTTTTTCGATACCTTTTGTACGCGGTTCCGTTTGGCTACGGTACGCAGATCGCCAATGGCGATGATCAGGTTGTCGCGGGCAATTTCCATTACCTGGCCGGTAGTTTCCGAGTCGTTAAGTTTTACCCAGTCGCCGATTTTTATCTCATTATCAACAGCGGGTTTTGGAGTTGGCTGCTTAACCGTATTTTTAGCAAGCTCGACATTCAGCTTTTCGCGCAGGTCGCGGGTTTTATCCTTATCGGCGTTACTGCTTTTAATTTCTGAGATGGTATTTTCAACCAGCTTGTTGGCATTGAGGATAATATTTTTGGCCTCCTGCTTAGCCTCGCTGATCAAGGTGCGCTTATTTTCCTCGTAATAGGTTTTTAGTTTTTCGTTCTCTTCCAGCAGGGCATTTACTTTGCGCTGCTGTTTTTCCATGGCCACTTTGGTATCGTATAGCTCCTTCTTTTCGCGTTCCAGGTCAACCAGCAGGGTATCTACTTTTTTCTGACTAAAGCCTATCTTATTACGGGCCAGGTTAAGCACGTTTTGCGGCAAACCGATTTTTTGCGCAATCTCAAAAGCGTAGGAGCTACCGGGCTTGCCCACCTCCAGCATATACAGCGGCTTCATCTGCACATTATCAAAAAGCATGGAAGCATTTTCCAATCCTTCGGTATTGCTGGCAAAAATTTTGAGGTTGGAGTAGTGCGTGGTTACAATCCCTTTTACCTTTTTATGGTTCAATGATTCCAGCACAGCTTCGGCTATCGGACCGCCAAATTGCGGATCGGTACCGGTACCAAACTCGTCTATCAGAATCAGCGTTTTGCCATTGGCATTCTCCACAAAGTTTTTCATTTTGGATAAATGCGCGCTGTAGGTACTCAGGTCGCTTTCAATTGATTGGTCATCGCCAATGTCCACAAAAATCTGCTTAAACACGCCTACTTCGCTCGCTTCGGCGGCAGGAATGAGCAAACCGGCCTGCGTCATCATCTGCAACAAGCCTACGGTTTTCATACAAACCGATTTACCACCGGCGTTGGGGCCCGAAACTACAATAACGCGGTTAGCCTCGTCAATTTGTACATTGAGCGGCACAACTGTTTTATGTTCCTTTTTAAAGCTTAGTAACAACAAAGGGTGGCGGGCATTGACCAGCTTTATCTTGGCATCGTTATCCAATACTGGCATCTCGCCGTCTACATCAATAGCAAATAGCGCCTTGGCACGCACAAAGTCCAGCTTGGTAAGCAGGCTATGGTATGATAACAATAGGGGCACATAGGGCCGTAACTCGTCGGTTAAAGCAGTTAGTATTTTAACCACCTCGCGGCGGCGTTCAAATTCAAGGTCGCGGATGCGGTTATTGAGTACAAAAACCTCTTCCGGTTCCATATAAACCGTTTGGCCGGAGGCTGATTCATCGTGGATAAAACCTTTGAGCTTACGTTTATTTTCGGCCAGCAAGGGGATACAAAGCCTGCCATCGCGAACGGTTAAGCTCCCGTCGGCTGTCCAGCCGCTGCTCCCGGCGCTTTTAAATATATGGTCGATTTTTCTGCGGGCCTCTTGTTCCGCTTTGGCAATACCGGCGGTAATGTCCATCAACTCGCGCGATGCGTTTGGCCTTATTTTCCCTTTGTTGTCAATTACCCGGTCGATATGTTTCAGTATGACCTTTTCGATGGGTAAATGCTCAAACAGAGCCTCCAGATCCGGGTACTGGCCTTCGCGTTCGTTAAAATAACTGATAACCGCGAACACCGTATTCAGCGATGCCTGTACCTGGAAAAATTCATCTTCACTTAAAAATACGCCCTCGATGCGGGCTTTGGTAGCTAAGGATTTAATATCAAAAAAATGATGAATAGGCAGCGGAGCATCATTCACCAGTATATTTTTAAATTCGTTGGCCTGGCTCAAAAACTTGCGGATCAGGTCGTAATTATTCATCACCTGTATCTTATCAACCATTTGCTGGCCCATCTCACTCAGGCAGTGTGCCTTAATCAATTCTTTCACCTCGGTAAAACCGAGTTTATCAACACTGTTATTTGGATAAAGCATTTTTGTTTTTATGCTTGCTTTTTTTAGATGAATGGGGTTTCTTTTTTAAGGAGGCCTTTTTTAACGAATCAATTTTAGCCTTTGCCTTAACTTTTTGAAGGGAGTCGATATTGGGTTTTACTTTTTGTAGCGAATCAGCTTTGTGCTTGAGTATCGCCTTCTTTACCGAATCCTTGTTAATTTTCGGTTTGATCTTTTTGAGCGAGTCCAGCTTTTTATCCAACCGTTTATTTACACCTGCATAAATTTCACTCAATATATCCGGCCGCGTTGAATAAAACTTTAAGCTCTTTTTAAACTCTGCGGTATCGGTATTATGCACCTTAAAAACTGCGAGGTAAAGGCCAAGTCCGTGTTTAGCCAAGCTATCGGGTATTTGGGGGATATTGTACAAGCTACCGTCAACGATGTGGATGTCGGTGATCAGTTCGGCCATGTCATGCTCCGGTATAATACCTGCCGGAATCTTTCTTTTATCTTCGGTACAGCCGATAAAAAAAATACTAAAGCAAAAAAACAAGATCAAATAAAAACGCATTCTGTAATTTAGCAACATTATTGGGTAAAATTACGGATTAATGAGTATTGCAGATAATATTAAAAATTTAAATAAGGAAATTAAGCTATCAAAAGCCAAACTGGTAGCGGTATCAAAAACCAAGCCTGCCGAAGATTTGCAGGAAGCTTATGATGCCGGCCAGCGCATTTTTGGCGAAAACATGGTGCAGGAGTTGGTTGAAAAATACGAAAAGCTGCCCAAGGATATTCAATGGCACCTGATAGGCCACCTGCAAACCAACAAGGTAAAATATATAGCGCCGTTTATCAGCCTCATTGAATCGGTTGATAGCCTGAAGCTTTTACAGGAAATAAATAAACAGGCCGAAAAAAATAAGCGTGTAATTGATTGCCTGCTACAGGTTTATATTGCCGATGAGGAAACTAAATTTGGCCTGAGCTACGACGAACTGATTGAGCTGCTACGCTCGGACGAATACACCGCCTTAAAGAACATACGCGTTGTAGGTTTAATGGGGATAGCCACCAATACCGATAACGAGAAGCAGATTAATGATGAGTTTCATGAATTAAGAGTTTTGTTTGATGGT
Organism: Mucilaginibacter paludis DSM 18603; assembly: GCF_000166195.2. Taxonomy (NCBI): domain Bacteria; kingdom Pseudomonadati; phylum Bacteroidota; class Sphingobacteriia; order Sphingobacteriales; family Sphingobacteriaceae; genus Mucilaginibacter; species Mucilaginibacter paludis. Next base: position 2,322,315 of record NZ_CM001403.1, on the reverse strand, counting down.
ATTAAAGTGAGCTTCTTCCGGAAGGATGAGTTTTTTAAAGAGCTCTCGATGGGCATGTCGTCCGATTATAAGATAGCCTTGGAGCAGGGCAGCACCATGATCCGCGTGGGTAGTACCATCTTTGGGCAAAGGGTGATTAAACACTTTAAAAATAACTGAGCCGAATGAACGTAAATTTAAGGCTTGCCCAAATAGAAGATTGTCCGCGCCTGCTCGAACTGGTTAACGAACTGGCCCTGTATGAAAAAGCACCCCAGGAAGTTGACGTAAGCCTTGCCGAATTTGAAGACGCCGGTTTTGGCGCCGAGCCGGTTTGGAAAGCTTTCGTTGCCGAAGTGGATCAAAATATTGTTGGCTTTGCCTTATACTATATCCGCTACTCTACCTGGAAAGGCCGCCGCATTTATTTGGAGGACCTGATTGTTACAGAAAGCATGCGAGGTCAGGGGATTGGCAAATTATTGTTTGAGAGCGTGCTGCAAGAAACCAAAAATCTGAACTTTAGCGGTATGGTTTGGCAGGTGCTCGACTGGAACCAACCGGCCATCAATTTTTATAAAAAATACGAAGCCGGGATGGAAGCCGGCTGGCTTAATGCCTCATTATCAAAAGATCAGTTAATGCTTATCAATCATGCTTAAAACCAGGTTATTTATCATCGCAGGCTTAGCACTGCTGCTCGGGGCCTGCTTCAACAATAAATCGAAGATCAACAAGCCCGATATTACACGGGATACGCTATCTTATGCTTACCAGAATATTAAGGAACGCGCGGCCGATTGCGGTAATAAGCCCGACACGGGTTGCACCATAGCTAAAATGACATACCCTGTTTTTGTTTCGCAGAACGCGCTTAATGATACGATAGAAGCCAGGCTGCTTAACTTGTTTTTGCCCGGCAACCGCCCTGCGAATGACCTGCTAACGCAAGCCAAAAACTTTGTGGCCGATTATGATAAGTTTTTTTTAGATAAACGGAATAAAAAACTGCCTCGCATACCTTTTTACTCGGCTACATATACCAAAGTTTTAAGGCAGGACTCCAGTCTGGTTACCCTGCAAACCGGTGGTTATAGCTTTGCCGGTGGCGCTCATGGAGGCACCTTAGCCTTTTTTATCAATTGGAATACCAAGGCTCAAAAAATTATAACGTTAGGCGATATTTTTCGGACGGGATATAAACAGCCATTGACGGCAACTGCCGAAAAAATCTTCCGTAAGAATGAAAACCTGAAGGACACTTCATCGCTCGCCCGGGATTACTTTTTTAAAAACAACCAATTCGCGCTGAATGATAACTTTTTGATTACCCCGGTTGGCATCAGGTTCCTTTTTAATCAGTATGAAATTAAACCTTACGCCGCCGGAACTACCGATCTTTTTATCCCATACTCATCCATCAGCAATTTACTCAAACCTAATACGGTAGTATCACAATATATAAAATAATGCAGGTATATAAATTTGGAGGAGCATCGGTAAAAGATGCTTCAGGCATCATTAATTTATCCGAAATAGTTCGTAAAAACCGCGAAACGCCTTTGCTAATCGTGGTATCGGCCATGGGTAAAACCACCAATGCGCTCGAAAAACTCACGCGTGCTTATGTTGACCAGGCAGATGATATGCAATTTATTTTCGAGGAAATTAAGCAATACCATTATGAGATACTGCACCAGCTTTTTGCCCCAAACCATGCCGTTTTTGATGAGGTTGAAAATACTTTTGTAGAGATAGAGTGGACCATAGAAGATGAGCCGCATGACGATTTCGATTTTATTTATGATCAGATTGTTTCTATCGGCGAACTGGTATCCACCCGTATCGTAAATGCTTACCTAAACAAAGCGGGCATAGCCAGCCAATGGCTTGATGTACGCGGCTATATCCATACGGATAATACTTACCGCGAGGGAAAGGTAGACTGGGCCAAAACTAAACAAAGCATCCAGCAGGATGTGCCTGCCTTATTGCAAAAAGGTGTTGTTGTTACTCCGGGCTTCTTAGGTGGTACGTCCGAAAACTTTACAACCACGCTGGGGCGGGAGGGATCTGATTATACAGCTTCCATATTTGCGGCCTGCCTTAACGCCGACTCGGTAACTATCTGGAAAGACGTGCCCGGCGTATTAAATGCCGATCCGAAATTATTTGAGGCTACCGTAAAATACGATGAGCTATCTTATGCCGAGGCGATAGAGATGACTTATTACGGAGCCAGCGTTATCCATCCCAAAACCATCAAGCCGCTGCAAAATGCTAAGATACCCTTGCTGGTAAAACCCTTTTTACATCCCGAAGAGCCGGGTACTATCATCAGCGAAACTCAGCACATTGTATTTAATACCCCGGTAATTATTGTAAAACAGAACCAGGTTTTATTATCCATTTCTACCAAAGACTATTCCTTTATCTCGGAAGACCACCTCAGTGAAATTTTCGGCCTGTTTGCCAGTACGCATACCAAGGTGAACATTATGCAAAACTCGGCGGTAAGCTTTACCGTTTGTTTTGATGACGCACCCGAAAAATTCGAAAAATTGATGCTTGGCCTACAACCTGCCTTCCGCGTAAAATACAACACCGAATTATCGCTCATCACCGTAAGGCATTATAAACAAGGGTTATTGAAAGAATTAACTACAGGTAAAATTGTACTGCTGGAACAGATCAGCCGGAATACGGTACAAATGGTGGTGAAATAATTAGGTAGGATAAAAAAAGTGTGTATTAAAGCTTTGTCAACTTTTTAAAAGTTGACAAAGCTCAAGTTCACGAGTTATGCTATTTAAGATAGATCATCATCAAGAGGAATCGACTTTAATAAACCGCTTAACTCGGCCTCGCTTATGCTTTCCTGTTCGTTTTTATCATAAATTTTGAGGAGGTATAAAGTTTCATCTTTAACCGTCACCAATAAGTGGGTTATCACCCTGGCGCCGCCGCTTTTGCCTTTGCCCTTACTGCTAATCTGTAACCGTATTTTATAGCAATTTTTTCCAAGCGGCGTACCTGACCTTGGATTTATATTCAGATCAACCCCGAGCTTTGCCAAATCATCTTTTAGGGAGTGGTATTTTTTAGAAAGCCGTTTGAGTTCCTTTAAAAAAGATGGTAGGGGAACAATTTTAAAGCTCATCCAAAACCTCCGACAAGGTTTTTAATTGAATCTTTCCCTCCTGGTGCAGTTTAATTTCTTTAAAACCCTTCTCCAGGTCTTTTTTTAATTTTTTAGCAAAAGGAGACAATTTAGGCTCTTTCGATTCTATCAATTTTACTTTGCCACCAAGCTTTTTAACCACTTTCAGAATCATCTCCGCGTCCTGATCGGCCAACTTTATTTCCGCAATAACCATAACAATAGGTTTTATACCCTAAATTTACAAAATAAGATTTGCCAACCCAAATAACATTTCTTTAAAAAAATCTATCTTGCCAAACTATGAAAGCTAAAGACAATATCCGAGATACCATATTAATCATCCTCGGCATACTATCTGCCGGGATGGGCCTTAAAGGATTTTTATTATCCAGCCATTTTATCGATGGCGGCGTTACCGGGATTTCGATGCTTTTGTCTGACGTAACCAAACTCCCCATCTCTATATTGATCTTTGTGATCAACGTACCTTTTTTGTGGTTGGGCTATAGTAAACTCGGAATCAGCTTCGCTATCAAAAGCACCTTAGCCATTGCAGGGCTATCCCTTTGCCTGGCTTTTATCCATTTTCCGGATGTTACCCATGATAAATTGCTGACGGCCGTTTTCGGGGGCTTTTTTATTGGTGTGGGCATAGGCCTGGCCATGCGCGGCGGCGCCGTGTTAGATGGTACCGAGATTGCCGCCCTGCTGGTGAGCAAAAAAACACAAGTAGCTAAAGTGAGCGATATTATACTGATCCTGAATGTGGTGATATTTTCGGCTGCGGGCTTTTTACTGGGCATTGAATCGGCGCTCTACTCCATCCTGACCTACCTTGCCGCATCAAAAATGATCGACTTTATTTTGAATGGTATTGAGCAATACACCGGTGTTACCGTGGTATCAACCAAAAGCGAGGAGATCCGTATGGCTATAACCGAAAACCTGGGCCGTGGCGTAACCATTTATGAAGGCAAAAGCGGATATGGAAAAGACGGGCAGATTAACGATCCGCGCGATATTATATTTACCGTAGCTACCCGGTTGGAGATCCCATCGCTCAAAAATGAAATTTTGCGTATTGATCCGCGGGCGTTTATTGTACAGCAAAGTATTGATGATACTACAGGCGGATTACTTAAAAAGAAAAGATTACATTAAGGAGAAGCTATTTACTGCTGGCTATATATAACTTTATGTTTGGATTGCTTTGAAATTAAGCAGGATATACAATGAATGTACCGAAACTGGGTAGAGTCGCAAAATTCGCGGCCTTTGGTTATATATTACTCTTAAATATATTATCAGTTTAAAGTAAATTAAATTTGCAACTATAAAATTATTTAAAACTGGCATAAATACTGCTTTGTTTGGATCATTGTTTAAATAATTTTTCTAATTCATGATCGATGTTATCAAAAGAAATAATATCCGGATATTTGGCGAGGGGAGCCAGCCATTAATTTTTGCCCATGGTTTCGGTTGCGACCAAAATGTGTGGAGGCACCTTGTCAACTCATTTCAATCTCAATATAAAATCATTTTGTTTGATTATGTAGGGGCGGGGAAATCTGACCTGTCTGCCTATGACTCGAAAAAATATGCTTCGTTGGATGGTTACGCGCAGGATGTTATAGACATCTGTGAGGTATTGGATCTTAAAGATGTTGTTTTTGTAGGTCACTCGGTTAGTTGTATGGTTGGTGTTAGGGCCGCTATTCTCAATCCGTCTTACTTTAGCAAACTTGTTTTTGTAACACCTTCGCCCTGTTATATTAATGATGGGGAGTATATTGGCGGGCTGGAAGAAACAGACCTGTTAGATTTATTGGCCGTAATGGATAATAATTATCTCGGCTGGTCTGGGATGATAGCCCCCATGGTGATGGCAAATGCCGAACGGCCCGAGCTTGCGGAAGAGCTCAATGATAATTTTTGCGCTACCGACCCAGGTATCGCAAAAGAATTTGCAAGAGTAACTTTTCTATCAGACAGTAGGGAAGATTTGCAAAAATTAACCATTCCAAGTTTTACGCTTCAGTGCTCGGATGATATCCTGGCCCCTGTAACTGTAGGTTATTATATTCAACAAAACGTTTTGGATAACAGCCTCGCTATTTTAAACGCCACGGGCCATTGCCCGCACTTGAGTGCTCCTGAAGAAACGATAAGCGTCATCCGGTCGTTTTTAGACGCCGCTTAAACTATCGTGATGGAAGAAATTGATTTGGAAAATCTGTACAATAATGCCGCTTGCGGCTTAATTACTTTCAAATTAAACGGAACAATCGTCCATGCTAACAATACTCTTTTAAAGTGGTTGGGCTATACCCAAGATGAAATAATCGATACCCTTTTCTCAGATCTTTTGTTCAGAGGAGGTAAAATGTATTACAACCTTTTTATACTACCCTTACTGCAATTACAAACCGAAGTGCAGGAGATTAGCTTTGATATTCAAACTAAAACGAGCACTCTTCCTGTTCTGTTTAGTGCTGTGTATTTCGATGCGAATAAGAGTGTGGGTAAAGTAATCAATGCTGTGATCTTTAAAATTTCTGACAGGAAAAAATTTGAAGCTGAATTATTAAGGCAAAAAAATCTTGTAGAGCAAGAAGTTGAAAAGAAAACCAATGCGCTGGAAGAAGTAGCATTTAATCAATCACATCTGATACGTGCTCCCTTGGCCAACGTAATGGGATTGATCAATCTGCTGGATGAGGAATCCGACCTTGATTATCATCATAAAGCCATGCTGAAGCTGCTTAAGGAAAGCGCCTATAAGTTAGATAAGGTAATTAAAGATATTGTTTTTGATGCCTCAAATCAGTAGCACTATTGAGAGCCCGGAAATGGTAAACAAAAATGCCCCTCAATAAAAAATTATGAGGGGCATAAATGAAGAATTGAATAGCCGTATTATTGAGCCTTTTCAGGTGCTTTGCCAATTAAATCCATAAACTGATCCAGTTTAGGCGTAATGATAATCTGTGTGCGGCGGTTTTGTGCCTTTCCGGATTCTGTTGAATTATCTGCCACCGGGTTATATTCTCCGCGGCCACCAGCTGTTAAACGTTTAGGTTCAACACCGTAATTGTTTTGGAGCGATTGTACTACCGATGATGCCCTTAAAGCACTTAGGTCCCAATTGTTGCGGATATTGGGTTTTGATATAGGCAAATTGTCGGTATTACCTTCTATCAATACATCGTATCCTTTATAGTCGGTAATTATTTTAGCTATTTTGGCTAAAGTGGCTCCAGCTTTTTCGGAAATCTCGTAACTGCCAGATTTGTAAAGCATATTGTCTGATAGAGATATATATACTACGCCTTTAAGTACTTTTACATTCACATCTTTGCTTTCATCGGCACTTAAGGAACGCGTCAGGTTGTTCGTTAACACCATATTCAACGAGTCACTTGTGTTTTTTACGTTCACCAGGTGCTGGATATATTTGTTTGACGAGTTAATCTCGTCTACCAGTTTAGAAATATTCACATTGCCCTGGCTGGTTGATGACAAGCACTTATTTAAAGCTTCCTGTAAATTAGAGTTATTCAATTTTTCTGACGCGATCTGCTCTTCAAGACTTTTTACACGGGTGGACGATCCTGTAAGATCCTGCTGGCCGCTTTGATATTTCTGTTCTAAATCGCGGTTCTTATCCTGTAATTGGTTGTAACTGCTTTGTAATTGGGTGTATTTTTTATTACTGACACAACTTTGGGTTAATACGACTACAACAAGCGCAATTGGCGCTAAAATGGAATATTTCATATCTGTATATATTTGTTTTTAAATCATTTATGATCATACCAAAATCAGTCTCCTAAGGGTTTTATTATACTGATACAAACAAAAACGCTTAGCATTCAAAAGTGTTGTAGGATGTACTAAATTTCTGTTGCCTACTCAAATATAGCGTTAAGCAGCGAAAAAAAAGAACTAATAATTTGAGACCGCCGTTTAATAAAAATAAAAATTAAAAACAAAATATACCTTGCTTTACAGCATAGCACAGAAATCCATCACCCTGACAGCCTTGGCTTTATGACAGGATACAGACATTGATCCGAAAGGCTTGTCGCCATTACGCTCCACCAACTTTTTGTTGGTCGGGAACCTCATTTGGGCCTGCAACTTCGGGGCTATTACTTCCATAATCGGGGCCGCTTTGTTCTTCTTCTTTATAATCGGCTTTGCCCGGTTCACTGGTATTGCCCTGCTCACCGGCGCTTTGTTCTTCATCGGCATCCTCGCCAGGTTGCGCCTGCTGATAATTCGGTTCACCTTGCTGGCTTTGGTCCTTAAAATTATTGTTTTCAGTATCCTCCTCCAGTGGCTCTGTACGGCTAAAGTATCCGTTGCTGTATCCTGCGTTACGAGAAGGGTTAGCCGGATCATCACCTGTAGGAGGCTGGCTGCTTCCGCCAAATTGCTCGCCACCCATACCTTCACCCTCCATACCCGGAGCATTGGCGTCTTTCATTTCGCCGCCAATAATGTAATTACGTTTCAAACTTGCTTCATCGGCATTATCATCATCAATGCGCTCTGCGGTTGGTGTGGTATGGGTGTTTTGTTCTTGCTGCTCATCCTGAGCATTCAATAACTCTTCGTCTTGTAAATTCATAGGTGTATGTTATTTATTATAGTAATAGTTAATTTTATTAATTGTTTTTAAAATGAACGAATTAAGATAAAAATGGAAAAAGGATATCAAATTTTTTAAGTGGTGGGCATTTTTGAGATGCTTTGAGATGGATGTGAAAAATTAAACAGGCAGTCCATTAATCAAAGTTCGTGGACGTAGCACTAACAGTTTGCCTTTGTTAGCGCTAAACAAAATCTGAATTACTTATATCTACATCCTATTCCTTATTTTCGTACCGACCAATAGTATAAAACCATGAACAAAATTGTTTCTTCGGCCGACGAAGCTATACGCGATATTGAGGACGGCATGACCTTAATGTTAGGAGGCTTCGGTTTGTGCGGTTTGCCCGAAAATTGTATAGCCGCCCTGGTAAAAAAAGGAGTGAAGGAGCTTACCTGTATCTCAAATAATGCCGGGGTTGATGATTTTGGCATAGGCCTGATGTTGAAACAACGACAGGTTAAAAAGATGATCTCATCATATGTTGGCGAAAATGCTGAATTTGAACGGCAACTATTGAGTGGTGAACTTGATGTAGAACTTATACCGCAAGGCACGCTGGCTACGCGTTGCATGGCCGCCGGTTATGGCATGCCAGCTATTTTTACCCCGGCCGGTATAGGTACCGAAGTTGCTATTGGCAAAGAAGTGCGTAATTTTAATGGCAAGGATTACCTGATGGAACTTGCCTTTGATGCAGATTTTGCCATTGTAAAAGCGTGGAAGGGAGATACCTTGGGTAACCTCGTTTATAAATCAACCGCTCGCAATTTTAATCCTGTTATGGCTATGGCAGGCAAAATTACCATTGCCGAAGTTGAAGAACTGGTGCCCGCAGGTCAGCTTGATCCCGATCAAATTCATACGCCAGGCATCTATGTCCACAGGATTTTCAGAGGTGTAAATTATGAAAAACGAATTGAACATAGAACGGTAAGAAGCCGGTAGATTGAGTTCTGAGTCTTGAGTTCTGAGCCGGGAGTCTTTGAGGGTAGGGGGCAGGATTTGGTGTTTGTTCCTGTTGAGGAAAATTGTTTCTTCTATGCGCTTAATCGCTTTAATATAATCATTGTGCAAGTAAGTATAACTTAAGACTACGCGGCCAGGCCATCCGACGAAATTTTCACGACTTTTAGTTAGATATTTCGTTTGTGGAAATATTTAAAACAATTAAGAAATAAATTACTTGTGTATAGTATAACAATTAATTTATAAACTTAAGAGAAATAGTCATGATAACGATCAATCAAGAATCCTGGAATGAAAAAGATGGTGAATTAAGTAACCGTGAAAATGATGAAACCCTAATTCACAGCAACCGTGTTGAAAGCGACCGCCCGGAAGGAATTTCTGAGGGTGTATATAATACGGATACCGATGAGGATGATCAAAATCTGAGCGACGATGATGTAAATGGTCGTGATCTGGATACCGATAACTCTGACGAGTGGGATGAGGGGGATGCGAACGATCCCGATTTGGAGGAAGATGATTTAGCCGATAATGACCAGGCTGCAGCCGACTTACATCAGGTTAAGAATGATCAGTTTGGCAGTCTCGCTTCCAGTGTGCAAAATGGCCCAGATCCAAACGAAATACCTGAAGAAGGCGAATCGGGTAATGGTGAATTGGATTATCCTGATGACGGTGGCATGGAGCAGGCGAATGATGATGAAGTTGAATATGAAGAAAACAACGAGGTAGAGCAACCCAGTGAAACCGAAGCTCCGGACACTAAAGCCGCTACCTTAGGTAATCTCGATTCAACATTTACAGACCAGTCGCATGGCAGAACAACTGGCCGGATGATAGACCACGAACCGGGATCTAACGGTGTTGACGGGCCATATAACCTTTAATAAAGAAAAAAATAGTTTGATTGGCCGCTATGGATAGTTAAATATTCATGGCGGTTTTTTGTGCTAATGCCGACAAAAAGGAGATTAATCGTCGTCAATCTTTTTTTATCCAACCACAAACTCAAAGTGCTACGCCATGTATATTTTGAGGGAGCTCTTGAAAGCTTTAATTAATCATCTAATAAACACTACTACCGGGTGTTATCCCTACTTCCAGTCGCTCGCTTTGGGCATACGTGTTAAAATAATTTTTACAGGTTTGCCAACCAGGCGAGTTAATTGTTTTTGCTGATCAGCTAACGACCGGTTTTTTAGAACGGAAATGGCGCCTGGCAAATATTTTTCGAGCGCCTTATGGTTGAGGTGCTTAATTACTTCATTTTTATCAACCTTAACAAAAGGATCAATTGATGCTTCTTTTACTTGTTGCAGTGTGCCCAGATCGAGGCTCACGTACGTTATCTGTAGCGGTGCCTTTACAATAATGGTATCTTTATTACGCTCAATAATGGTATTTACCGAGTCGGCCAGGTTAATGTGAAAGCCGATTTTGCCAAAAACAGTTGTTGATACTGATTCTTTGGTGGTAAACATTTGGAAATAGGTACGTTCCTGGCTTTCCAGGTTACTCATTAAAAAATCCTGTTCCCATATCACCAGTTTGGTTACGCCTCTTAGTTGTTGCAGGCTAAAATTATATTGGCGCTCTTCGGCTGTTTCAATAGCTTTTAAATGTAAAAACCAGGCCACTACAGCCGCAATAATTGCCAGTATTAAAATGTAACGTTTACGAATGTGCATGAAATAAGCTTTTTAATAATAACGCCCGGCAAACCAAATGTTTTATAGCAGAGCTGATAATTGACTTGAAACTGATAATGCCATCATTCAGCTTTGATATAACCCGTAGCAGCCTGTTAAATAACTTCCTTAACAGTATATTTTTTCCCGTTGAGGGTAAACTCATTACCGGCTTTCTGCCCTTTTAGTTTGAGCCCGATTGGCGAAGCTGGCGAAACGGCGAAATAAGTTTCATCGTTTACTACAATACTTCCGGCGCTTATGGCTAAAAAAAAGCGTCCGTCGTTGGTAATTACTACGCTTCCTGCTTCGGCATGGGTAGTAAGGCCGTTAATGCTGATCCGGTTTAAAGCCACCAGCAATTTGTTAGCCTCTGTTAGCTGGGCCATATTGCGGTTAGTTTCCTGTTGCATCATCTCGCGCGATGTTTCATACTTATCACCCGCGCTGCTCTTGGTATCATCATTAGATGCCTGTTGGGCTGATTGGATGGCCTGCCCGGCATTGTTGATCCGGTTTTGTACGAAATTGAGACATTGCTGAAATAACAGCTGTTTTAAATCACTCATAAATAAGGGCAAATATCAGCAAAATTTATGGGGCTGAGCAGCCCATTGTGTATGGCTATCTTTGCTATGGGAGATGAAAACCGGCTTACAAGGGCTTGGGCGCAAAACGGCCGGCACCCAGTTGATACAGAATCCAGTTATCCGATTCATAAACAATCCGCATAGAAAAATCGTTTTTACGAGCCATCAATAGTTTATATTTATGATTTAGCTGCGTATACCCACCAATGGGATTTTGCACAGTGGCAACTAAAACATAGTCGACATATTTATCCGGATTTTCGATGGCGCTTAAAAACGAGGGCTGGTAAGGCAGTGTAACCGAATGCATATCAGAGATATAGGATACAATGGGGTAAGCGTTAGCATCATCCATTAAAACCTGGGAGTTTCTCGGCAGGTTGTTGATAAAGCCGGCCACGTCCTTTGATTCTTCGTAGCCTTCTTCACTCGGGTTATTTCTTTCCAGCGTTAGGATGAAGTTTTTTTCGCTTGCAACAAACGAGTTTTTTAAAAAGTAATACCCGGTATAAATCTGTACAATAACCAGCGCAAATATTAAAACTTTGTAGATGATTTTACGCGAAATGATGTGTCCCTTTAGCATAATCGTTAAAAATGCCAGGATCAGAAATATCAAGTAGTACTGCATCTGCAGAAAAGAATTATCATACTTGATTTTGAAAAACTCCAGCAAGCCAAAGGGTATCATGATGGTTAGCAAGTGTTGTGTATTGCTTCTGAAGAGATAAATACCAAGCAGTATAAGGGGGCAGTACATCAGCACACGCACAGAAGTTAAAAAGCTAATCTCGGGCACCTTATAATTATCCATCACCGGGGTTATAGAGCTTTCCAGTTTATCCACCAAAACGCGCCAGGTTGCATAGGGGCTGTCGGCAAAGTAATTGAAATCGTTGGCGTGCGATTGATTCAATACCTTATAGCAAAAAATACAGATGATAGGTAGTATGAATATGATAACATACATGGCAAATGTTTTATTAGCCAGTTTGCGCCTTAATGATGGGTTATTAAAGCTCATCGATAACCTGAAAATTGATTGCTGCTCGCTTAGGTTAAGGCTTTGCAGGGCAATGGATATGATGAGAGGGATAAAAAACAGGGTGAGCCAGATAAACCGGTAATCGCAAAAAACCAAAACCACCAGCAACATACTGGCCACAGAAATATGAAAGGTAGTATTTGAATAATAAAACCGGAACATATTGTAAAAAAACAAGAAAAAGAAGATCAGCGAAAAGTAAATGCCCTTTCCGGAGCAAGCGGTGTAAATAATGCCGGGATGAAACAGAAATAATACCAGGAGGAGCATAGTTAAATAGTTATCATCACTGCTCTTGATGATAGATACACCCATTATTAAAAAAAGTATCGCCGTGCCAATTGCTGACGCTATAATTGGAGCAAAGGTGTAGCTTATACCTATAAACGGTAATACCCCGTAAAAAGGCAATATGGGTGATGTAAGGCCGATAATTTTTAAACGGTCGCCAGAGCCTTCAAAAATGATACGCGCCTTTTCAATATAAAATAACGATTCGTGGTTATGATAACCGGCGCGATACATATTGATGCCCAGTATCAGGTAGTACACGGCAAGCAGTAGTGCAATCGAAATTAAATAGAGTAACCTGCGTTTTTTCATCAGAACAAATTGTTTTAAATGGTTGCCCCTTTACTTAGTGCCATTATTCACCTTGGTTAAACCGTGGTTGGTTTTTTCCCAATAAAAAGGCTTAACAATTAATTGATATAGTCCCTTATAAGCTGATATTGAATGTAAAATCCAGTAAACGGGATTGGCTAAAGCAAACAGGATAAGTTCGTAATAGCGGCGCTTAAATACGGCCATCATATTGATATAAACCATTAAGATGTTGCCCACCAGTAAATTAAAAATGGCGATAAACAATACCCAGTTTGGAAACAATACCCTGATGAACTTAAAGTCGAATATAACGTAGCACGCAAATATAGACAGGAGCACGGGGTATATTAAAAACGTAGCAGGGGTGGCACCTATAAAAAAGTTAAAGCCTAAAAAACCTCTCAATCCTATTTTTTTATAAAGCTTGATGGGGTTGCGCATATGTACCAGGTACGATTGCATATAACCCTTTATCCAGCGCGACCTCTGTCTTACCCAGTTAAAGGGTTCGTTATTGGCTTCCTCATAAGTAGTGGAGTTTACTATAGATACTTTATACCCTTTGGCATAAGCCCTAACGCCTAAATCCGCGTCTTCGGTTACGTTAAAGGGGTCCCAGCCACCTAACTCTACCAGCTTGTTTAATTTAAAATGGTTACTGGTGCCACCAAGCGGTATGGGTATGTTCAATGTATCTAAACCGGGCAACATATAATCAAACCAGTAAGAGTACTCTAAGGTAAACATACGGGTCAAAAAGTTTTCGTTTCGATTAAAGTAATTGAGGGCACTTTGGATGCAGATGTACTCTTCCGGGAGTTTATCAAACAGGATAATTACTTTTTTTAACTGGTCGATATCCGGGATATCCTCGGCATCGTAAATGGTGAGGTATTTACCCCTTGCAAAGTGTAAGCCATAATTACAAGCTTTGGGCTTGGTTTTAGGCATATGGAACGGAACTACAGTTACATCAAATATTGCCGGGAAATTAAGATCCTTTACAGCATTTAACGTTTTTGCATCATCCTCTTCTATCAATAGTTTGATATCCAGCTTCTCGCGCGGATAATCTAAGCTCTGTAAGTTCCAGATTAATTTTTTTATAAGTTTATCTTCTTTATAAACCGGGAGCAGAATGGTATATACCGGTAATTCGTCGTCTACCACATTTCTCACTTCTTCTTTAGTAACGGCTTGATGCAATTCAAAGCGGGAGCCGGTTAATGCTAAAAACAGTTTAAATACAATGCTTACTAAAAAAATGGTACTCACCAGGATATTTAAAACAATAGCAGTAGTAACAAACCTTAAAAAAAGGAAACTTACAACTATTGCGATAGCGCCAAACAAAGCATACAGCTGTTTGGGCGAAAAGGTAATTACCGCCGAATTTGCCGGGTCGCTTTTCATTAACTCAAAAACCGAGGCTTTGAGGTAGGCTTCGCCCAGCAGTTTATGGCTCATCCAGGTAATATCCAGATCAGAAGCCAAAACGATTTCGGGCTCTAAGCCATAAGTTTCGTAAACAAAGTTGATAAATTCATGATCGGTTGGATCGGCCATCAGCGTTACAACCTTGTCGTTTTCAATTCGCAGCGGCAAAGCCAGCACATTACTGATGTGCTTTAAATCAAGTAATGCAATGATATCGGTATCAATAGGCTCTTGCCGTACATCTTCGTGGAAAACATAGCCGAAATTGGTTAATGAGCGTTCGTAGTTTTTTCGCGAAATGTAACCGAAAGTCAGTAATATCTTAATCAATGATATTCCAGATTTTTTGGAAAATAGATGTACCTTTTCCATATCAGCGGCCGTTATAAACTGGTCGTTAATCAGGATCTCGTAAACCGGGACAGTATCATTTATTAAATTGGATTCTGACATTCTTTAAATCAGATAGATTATAATCATCTTACTTTATATGTACCGGGAAGGTGATGTCCTTGCGGAACTGAAACCCGCCTTCCCGGCTTTATTGCAAACGTTGGCCGTGTTTAGCGTATGTTAGTCGTTAAATGATTCCTGCGACTTTTGTACCCTCGAACGTACATACAGGAATGATATCAGGATCAATACCAGTATCACTAATAGGATATATAAGTTATAGGATTCCCAAAACAGGGCAAATGATCCTTTGGCATCTGTATATTCAAGGTTGTCACTATCTTTACTGATGTTGAAAAGGTATTTATTAAACTCGTCGGAAATACAAATATTACTCGACAAGGTTGACAGTTGGTCGGTAATGGATCTTGCTGCCGATAAAAAGGCTTTATCCATGTTGCGGCCTGTGCCAGTAATAATTAAAGTTCCGTTATTACCCCTGCCGTAAAATATCTGCGCAAGGCCGTTTGATACGGTATCATTCAATTCGTATACGATCCTGTTGTTTTCGGTGTTATACAGCCTGAATCTTTGGTTAAACTTGATGGGCGCGTCCGGAAACTCGTCCATAATAGGGTCGTTTTTTTCAAGGAGGGCAATAATGTTGTTTTTCTTCAATACTGATTTGTCGTATTGGTCTGAATAGAAAAAGTCGGGGAAGTTATCAGCATGCAAATTATTATTCAGTTCATAAATAATTTCGCCTATGGTGGCCGCAGTATTCGGTGCTGTCCTTCTGCTTAATATAATTGTTGTTTTGCCAGTGTTAAATGCTTCCGGATATTGGTAAAAACTTAAATTATTAGCAATAAAAGGTATTTTAGTTTGCAGGTATGATTTACTGATGTTAATCTCGGCAAAGTAATTGGTAAAGCTGTTTTGACAATTACCGTTACCGGGGTAAAACCTGAATTCGGTTTCAAGAGTATTGAATTTCTGCAGCTCGTAGCGGTTAATCAGTGCGGAGGTATTTAACTTTCCGGATTGGTCTAACTTTTCGCTGCTAATTAATATCCCGTTAAGGTAAATATTAAAAAAACCGCGATCATTTAAATTCAGGTTGGCGTAGTTACCAACAATTTTAATTTCTATCTCCTTAGGCGTAAATGCAAAATCGCTGTTTTTAAAACTGTAGCTGTTTTTTAAAGATCCTACACCGGTAAGAAAGGAGGTAAGGCCGCCCATATCTTTTAAAGTAAGCCTCGATCTGCTTTCGTCGATGGTTTTTACACCAACGTTTTCGGCCTTGTTGATGATCAGGTAATCGCCATAACTGGAGTTTAAAACATTGCTGTTGGCCAGGGTGGTAATGGTATTATTATAACCTGCATCGCCATTGCCTGTTACAAATAAAATTTCGGATGGTACAGGCTTTATCGATACTGTTTTAACAAATATGGGGTTGCTGTTTCGGTTTGATACCTCTCTTACGGCCGTATCCGGTAACTGTTCTACCGTTTTGCGCAAATAGAGCAGGCCTTGCCCTTCTTCGGGGCTAAATTTCAATAGTTGTTTTTTGGCTTCGGGGATGCTTGCCCAGTTACCAACAATTACATAATTTCTTAAACTATCCGGAACATGGTCTGATGGATATACCTGGATTTGTTTGATCTGAGTCTTTTTTAACCTGGCGTAAACCCAGCCTACTGCTTTCAGGTCCATCAAGGTTGGGTTAGCAGGGTATACTATGGCTCTTTTAGTATCAAAGCAGTTTGAAATGTTAACGTTATTAAAAAAGTTACTGGTTGTTTTAATCAGCGATAAATATGATGTCCCTTTTACCTTCACCCACATCGCTGGGTTATCTATATCTTTACACTTATCATCGGATATGTTGAGCAGGGTACGGATTTGTACCTTTAAAAATTTATGATCTTCGGTTAAGCTATTCTTAGTCAGGTTGATGGTATACCGCATAATCGAATCGCCAGATAAGTGGGTACTATAAACTGGTTTATCGCCTATTAAAATGTTTAAATACGACTGCGACTTTACCAAAACCTGAGACGGCTCGATCAATAATACCAGCTTGCTGCCTTCAATTTGTACCGTAGGATCTATTTTAATGAAATAAGCAGACGAGCCACTTACGCCGGCGATTACATCGTCATCGAATCCTAAAGATTTAAACGAAACTACGGATTGCCCGTTAACACCCTTGGCAAAAAAGATGAGCAATAAAACGAAGGTTAAAAATTTATTCATGTTGATTTTAATAGTCATTAGCTTATTACATTAAATTCTACCCGGAAGTAGTTACCGTTTTCATCACTGCGGTATTGCAGGTCGCCCCCCATGTCTATCGTCATTAATTTAGCTATTGATAAGCCAAGGCCCAGTCTGCTTTCAAATGTTTTGGATGTATCGTTCAGCGTTCTTAATTTATTAAACATGGCATCCAGTTCTTCCTGGCCAATGGCTATCCCCCTATCTATAATTTCAAAAACAAATTTTTGATGTTGCAAGGTGGTTACAATCTTAATTTTATTATTGGTTTGCGAAAACTTGATGGCGTTTGACAGTAAGTTCTGAAATACCTGACCTGTAAAAACTTTATCAAGCCGTACATTTAAAGGTAGCCTTAAAATATTATCAATCAGCTGTATATTTTTCATCTGGGCAGTTTCAATTAAACCTTTTACCACATGATTAACCTCTGCGTTAATGTCAAATATTTCCAGGTTATACTTGATCTCGGGCGACTCAATTTCTTTGACGTCCATCAGCTTGCTCAGCATATATTGCATCTTCTCGGCAGACTGGCCAATAAAATCGGCAAATTCGCGCTGATCCGAACTCAAACGGAAATCTTCTTCCTTGATCATGTTGTTGCTTACGATGATCGAGCCGATTAAATTTTTTAAATCATGGCCAACAATATTGATAAAGCTGTTTTTTTGTTCGTCCATTTTTCTTAGTCGATCGTATTGCTCGTCAATTATGTTGTTTTTTTGAGTAATATCGCGATATTGCTGCTTGAGTTGCTCGTTAGATTTTTCGATCAGGATGTGTGATCGTGCTTCACGTTCAAGTACCTTATATCTGGCATTAGGTATAAGACAGGATATGATGGATATGATAATAAAAAATTGGCCACCGTTTGTTACAAATATGTCTACCCTGTATTCATTGAGCGCCTTAAAAAAAATACCAAGCAAAATCAAGGAAAGCAAAGCCTGTATCACCGAGTTTAATGGCTCCCAAAATACCTGCACGTTAAAAAATAAAACAATTGCAGCGTAAGTTAAAAAGTAAATGTTCAATTGGTCCATCGTTACCAGGGTGCACGATATGGAACAAATGATAGATATGGAGAAAAAGGCGATATGAAGTAATATGCGGTAATTGTAATTGTTGCGCTGAAACAAGTTGTATAACATGTATAAAGACATGATCACAATGATCCGCGCAATCAGAAATTGTATCCAAACATTATTCAGATAAATAAAATCAAGAACACTAAAGAGCGGGAAAATAAATATAATTGTCCAAATGATGTTATTGGTAAGGTACCACGCCTTTTTGGATGTTTCTTTGGATAACTCGTCTTTATCTATCTGGACAAACATTAAATATATTAGTTAATTGAGTTAAAAAATTAAACTGTTTTAAAAATACAAAAATAACGATGATAGCTGTAGGAACTTATCGGTATAATTGGGTAGTAATTATCTCCTGCTTATTTCAGTTATCATGCATCCCCATGCATATAATGGCAAAAACTAAACCAACAACAGTGCCGGCAGATGTTTTATTGTTCAAAAAAGCTCAGAGTTTAGGCCCGGGCATTAACCTGTCGTGGTTGGAGCAAACCTGGGATAGCCATATTTTGCAAGATACGAGCATAACCGAGCACGATTTTAAACTGTTAAAAACCCTGGGTTTTAAATCAATCAGGTTGCCGGTGGCATTTACCCATTTTGAGCGTAACAATGTGCCGCTTGATAGTGTGTTGCTGCGTATAAACAAGGTGCTGGCTTTATGTAAGAAGTATGGTTTTAACCTGGTTATAGACTACCATTACGGTAATTTAACAAATGAGAATTACCAAGCTGAAACCCTTAAAATAACGGATTTTTGGCAAAAAATGGCTAAAATATATATCAAAGAACGTGCAGACCGCTTGTTTTTTGAGATTTATAATGAACCAACCGTGGACGATGCGATTTGGAAAGATGCTGCTTACAATATTGTAACCGGTATACGCAAAATTGATAAAAAGAGAACTTTGTTGGTAGGTGCTTCAAACTATAACAGCATTTACGAGTTGAGCCGCTTTGTACGCCTGGCTGATGAGAACATTATATATTGTTTCCATTTTTACGAACCCTTCTTTTTTACTCATCAGGGTGCATTGTGGGTGGGAGACCAGGTAGCTACAACTGGGGTGAGTTTTCCATATAATGAGGAAAAGTTTCCTGCACTAAACCCCCGCGCTAAAAATACCTGGGGCGAAACAAATTATTATAAATATCGTAATGATGGTAACGAAGCATCACTTATGGATAAACTAAAAGGCTATGTAAAGCCCTGGGCTGATCGATATAAAGTGCCGGTGGTTTGTACCGAATATGGTGTTTATAATAAATATGCCGATCAATATAGCCGCTGCAGGTATATAAAAGCAATGCGCACTACGCTTAAAGCTTTAAACATACCAGGCATGCTTTGGGAGTACAATAGCAATTTTTCTATTTTTGACGGAAAGCCGTCATTAGATAACTTGCCAGATTGTATGCGCGATGCTATAGGCTATACTAATTAAAACCATTATAAATAGTATGAAATTGGGTTTAATGATTAACTTTGTTCATTAATATAACATGATGAATTTTTTGGTAGAGCAGCGTAGAGAAGTAATGCGACACATCGAGAAGTATATGCTTGAGAAGATGTTCGACTTTTTAAAGCCCATTGACGATATATGGCAACCATCTGATTTTTTGCCTGATTCCACAAAAGATACTTTTTTTTCGGACGTTAGGGATCTGCGCGAAAACGCCAGTGGCCTGTCTTATGATTTGCTTGCAGTTTTAATTGGCGATACCATTACAGAAGAGGCTTTGCCTACTTATGAATCATGGTTAATGATGGTTGACGCTGTATCAAAAGACGAAGAAGGCGGATGGATGAAGTGGACGCGCCATTGGACTGCCGAAGAAAACCGTCATGGCGATCTGCTTAATAAATATCTTTATTTAACCGGCCGTGTTGATATGCGCAAAATGGAAATATCAACCCAGTACTTAATAGCCGATGGTTTTGATATCGGTACAGGAGCTGATCCCTACCGTAACTTTATTTACACCTCATTCCAGGAACTGGCTACCAATGTGAGCCACCGCCGGGTAGCGAGCCTTGCAAAAAAGGATGGCGACACCTTACTGTCAAGAATGTGTGGAGTAATAGCTGCCGACGAGGCGCGCCATGCCAAAGCGTACAAACATTTTATTAGTAAGATATTTGAAGTTGACGCCAACGAAGCTATGCTGGCTTTTGAGGATATGATGCGTAAAAAAATTGTAATGCCCGCACACTTTTTACGTGAGCTGGGTACCAAAATAGGCCAAACATTTGGCCATTTTACTGATGCCGCACAACGCCTTGGGGTATATACCGCTGTTGATTACGTTGATATTTTGAAGGAACTGATTGAAGACTGGCATATTGAAAGCGCCACCGACTTAACCGAATCTGGAGAAAAGGCACGTGATTATATTGTTAAATTACCCGAACGTTTGCTACGTGTTGCCGAAAGAATGAAAAATCCGGGATTGGATTATAAATTTAGCTGGATAGCAGTATAGTACGGTTTAGCTTTAGTCAAATTTTCTTAAATAACGTATATCAATTAATTCGCCGTAAGGTATACTAACAGGTTTATCCAAACTAAACCATGCTGTTTCGTATTTTAGAATCTGGATATCCTGCGCGGGCATATAGCTTTGCGCCAGCATAAATATCTTATGATGTGCGCTGTTTTCGGCAACGTTCATCACAATAAAACAGTGCCCCGGCGATCCGCCATGGATAAATACATCGCCGGCCTTTAAATCCTTTTCGGTATTTACTTTCTGAAGTTCTTTTTCTAAAGAGAGCGTTCCGCCGTAAGAAAAAACCAGGTTCATGTACCGTAAAAAATTAGGATAGCTATAGTCCTTTTTTCCTGATAAAACCCACCTGTCGTTTTTATACCTGTACCCATTGGCATAATGAACAAAATCGCATTTAAAACCGCTGGTAAATTTAAACGAGATAGCGCTATAGTTGTTTTGATGGTACAAGTATTCGCCTCTAAGGCGCATTACCGCATCGGCGCATTGCTGTAAATCCTGCTTCCCTAAACTCAAATCAATTACAGCCGCGGTATAGGCATTGGTAGCGGCTATTGTTCCCCGGTAGGTTTTGGTGGGTGTACCGGCAGGTTTAAGCGGAAGCCCTTGCAGATAAGCGGCAAAGCTACCTGGTTGAGCGGCTACACTTTGATAACCGGCCGGCGTTGTAAACCGGCTGATAATGTTATCGGGTGCCGGGTTGAGCAGGAGCAATAATGTTAATAGCAGGGCTTTCATATAGTTAAAGATAGTTTTATTAAAACAAAAGAAAGAACGGTATTAGGGCCTATGATTATCGATGTTCTATATTTTCATAGTAATAGATCCGTCCAGTCGAAAAAAATAGCGATGACGTTTTGAACCTCCGTGATCTCCCTGGAGCACCGGCAAAGTGCGCAGAGGCCAGACTGCACGCCGGGCCGGGAGCTGGCCTGTGGGCGGAAGGATCGGGCAGTCTTGACGTTATTCACCTGTTGTTTGTTTTTTTCGGTGTTCATGAGCTCCCTTCGGTCGGTATTGGTTACTTTTGTGTCAAGACAAATTGCGTTAGCAATCATTCACACCAAAAACAAACAACAGGTGAATAACGTAACAGCCCTTCACGCGGCGACTGAGCGTGCCGATGTTCTAAATTAAGAATACTGATGATTAACGCAATAATACACGTATTGACAATCAATTATTGACAAAATAAAAATTGTAGGCCCACAAAAACAACGTTTACCTTTTATAAGTTTTAACTAAATCGGCATAACAATTATAGGCAACCGGCAAATTATCTATTAAATGATAAGCCGAAAAATGCAGATGAGTTGGCGACCTTTTTTTATAGGCGTTATATCCTGTACGCCCCATCTCAGCTATTTTATCGCCTTTTTTAACCACATCACCCGGTGTAACAAAAAGCTCACGGTTATGCGCGTAATAGGTTAATATATTTTGCCTTGGGTGATAGATCCAGATGTATCTTCCGCCGCGCAGGGTACTGTTGATTTCCCATTCGTTACTACAGGCTATGACCACGCCATCGGCAACGGCCAAAATATTAACCGGCTGATGGGTTTTATCATCTATACAATCCTGGTTGCGGTCGGTAATAAACAGATCATGCGCAGGGTGAGCCAGGTGTTTATTGCCATCAAAATAAGTATAGCTTCTGTCAGCATATCCATTTCCGGCAATTCCGCCGGCTGCCCTGTAATTATATCCCTGCACCGGGAAAACCCATTCGTTGGTATCATTTATTTGGTTGCTATGGGCTTTCAGCGCTATCATCAGGTTTTGAAATTGTGTTTTGGCTTCCGGCTTCTTGATTTTACCATCGCGGATGGCGGTATTGAGTTGGTTAAACCTGATACAATCAGCTTTAAGCTCGTTGTTTTGTGCGGCAACGGTTGTGCAACTTAAGCAAAAAAGTATAAAAATGTAAATGGTGTTGCTGCTCATTTGGGTAAAGCTTTTTCCAAGGCGGCCATTAATTCCAATCCTAACGAGTCGCCAGTGGTAGCATTATTGGTTAACAGTACCACTACCATGTTTCTTTTTAAGTTAACGCATATGGCGGTGCGATATCCGCCTGTGCCGCCTGTATGCTGTATCACCGGGTCCTTATCATCCTTTAAATAATGCCAGCCCAAGCCTACTCTGTTAATACCATCATCAAAAGTAGGCTGGTGCGTTAGTTTTAGGATGGGCAACAGCGGGTTGTTAAGTAGTTGAAATTGCTTTTTGCCATATTGCAATAAATCGAAAGCAGTAGATTTAATGGCACCCGCCGCTTGGGTGGCGTTTTGTATCCATAAAGCCGCCGGGTTGTTGGCCATATCGTACCCTTGTGCCAGGCGTTTTGTATCGGTTGCAGTTAAATCTATTTTAGTTTCACGTAGTAACAAAGGTTGCGTAATATATAATTTTACAAGCTCTGCGTATGGTTTATGGTAAATTTTCTCCAGTATAACCCCGAGCAAGCCTGCGCCCAAGTTGCTATATTCGTACTTAACGCCTACGCCGCGGGTGGCTTTATAGCTTTTAAGGTAAGCAAGCAGGTGCGGCACATCGTAGTTTTCGTACGGTTGCCTCAGGTTGGTTATGGTGGCATCAATATTATCGGGCATCCTGGGCAGGCCCGAAGTATGGTTAGCCAACTGCTTGAGCGTGATCAGTTTGATATATGGGTTAGCTGCTACAGAATCGGGTAAAAATTTGGTGATGCGCGTATCTAAAGTAACCAGGCCTTGTGTTACGGCTTTTGCCAGCAATGTAGCGGTAAACGTTTTGGTGATAGAGCCAATCTCGTATAAAGTATGCCGGTCGGGGAGTTGATGATTGCCGCTGGCGGTTTCGCCGTAATTGTAATAATGATCCAGGCCCTTGTAATATACAGCTGCGCTTAAGCCTACATTACCCTTGGTTTGAATGTAATGTGATAGCCAGTGGTTAACCAGGCTGTCTAATTTGGAATGTAAGTGATTGTCGGTAGCGGCTTTAATGCTTTTTTTTGCATCCTCGTGATAGGCCTGTATAGCCAGGGTTGCAAATTTTCCGGTTTCATCCAAACCAATAATAAGCTGTAGTTGGTCGAGCTTGTATTTATTAACGCCATTTAGGCTACCTACAAATACAGGCTTCTGTAAAGGTAATAAAGGATAAAGTTGCTTTTCGGTAATATCGTGCCAGGTAGGCAGGTCTATCTTGCTTTTGAAAGCTTCTCCGGCAAGTACATAAGCGCTGTCGGCTTGTTTAGCATTTAAAAAAGACAGAACCTTCATGGCAATCAGGTCGGTTTGCTTCTCATCTTCCGACATGTTTGCCGGTTTTATTTCGTCCTGATAAGATACAAAGTTAAAATCGGCTATTTTGTTATGGTCGTCCAGGCTGATATTCAATTGCAGGGCCATTTTGCCTTCCAGCTTATAATGGTTTACCGGGGCATCGCTACCTTTAAAAATAACATCTTTAAACGGAAGTAATGCGGCCAGTTGATTCTGGTTGAATGCTTTCCATTGCTCAAGCGTCATCAACTTCTGAAATGCTTCGCCGGTTAAAGCGTAAGCACTATCAGTTTGATGCTGGTTAATTAGCCTGATGCATTTGCGGGCTATGATATCAGTATTAATTTCAGCGGCTGTATTGGGGGCCTGCGCATGGGCAAACGTTATGGCAAAGGCTAATATAACCGTTGCCAGTACAGTGTACCATTTGATCCGCAAGCCCCTGCGCATTATTTTTTTCGCTTAAAGTTTTTCTTTTTCTTGTAGCCCCCGCCTCCGCTACCACCGCCACTTCCAACAGGTTTAAAAACCGGCGGTTCGCCCAATTCGGCAGGTAGTTCGCTTACTTTAATCTCCCGGCCTATTAACGATTCTATGTTGATCAGCTTGCGTTGGTCGCGTTCGTTTACAAAGGTAATGGCAGTTCCGGTTGTTGCCGCGCGGGCTGTACGTCCTATCCGGTGGATATAATCTTCCGGGTCACCTGGTACATCGTAGTTAATCACCAGGTCAATGCCTTCTACATCTATACCGCGTGAAAGTACATCGGTGCCTATCAATACCTGTAGCTTCCGGTTTTTAAATTGCAGTAAAATTTCTTCGCGTTCGGCTTGTTTCAGGTCGGAGTGAAAAGCTTCAACCTTAACTTTTAGTTTACCCAACACTTTGTAAACCTCTTTTACTTTTTCTTTGGTTGAAGCAAAGATGATTACGCTGGTATAAGCCGCGTCTTTCAGCAGCATTTCGGTTAAAGCGGTTTTCTGGTTATCGTAAACCTTATAGATCTGCTGATCAATACCTACAGCAGGTTGAGACAGCGCAATATTGATTTGCTGCGGATTATTCAGAATAGAGCCAGCCAGTTTGCGGATGCGCCCCGGCATGGTGGCCGAGAATAATAACGTTTGCCTTTTTTTTGGCAAAAAGCTAATAATGCGCATAATATCATCCATAAAGCCCATATCCAGCATCCGGTCGGCCTCATCTAAAATCAAGTGCTGCAGGTCGTCCAGTTTTAAAACGCCCGATGCCAGGTGCGCCAAAAACCTTCCGGGTGTTGCAATCAATATATTGGCATGGTGTTGTATAGCCTTGCGCTGCTGCTCATAAACGCTGCCATCGCCGCCGCCAAATATGGCTACCGAGGTTACGCCCGTAAAATAGGCAAGCCCCTGTATCTGCTGGTCTATCTGCTGGGCCAGTTCGCGGGTGGGCGCCAATATCAGGGTATTGATTTTGGGCTTGGTTTTGCGGCTGATATGATCTAATACCGGCAGTAAATAGGCTGCCGTTTTCCCCGTTCCTGTTTGCGCGCAGGCTATCAAATCGTGTCCTTCTAAGATGATCGGAATGGCCATTCCCTGGATGGGCGTAGGCGTGGTGTATCCCATACTTTGGATACCTTCGAACAATGGTTCGTTAAAATTAAAATCCTGAAATGTCAATGTTTATCTTCTAAATGTGCAAGATAGGTATTTTTTGTTGGATGTGGATTAAAGAAGAAATTACAAAAGGGAATTTGCATTTTGCTATACAGACAACTGCTGCAGAAATTACTCGTATAAAACCGCTCTCATCCTTTTTTGATCGTTCCATGAAGATACATTCGGCAGATATGTTTAAAATTGTAGTTTAAATAAAGTAAGTATGATGCCTTCGCCAGAACAACTGATTAAACAAAAACTATTGGATACAGCCGCGATTCAATTGCAGGTGGAATATTGGAAAGCCGGTGGCGAGAAAATTGTTTTTACAAATGGTTGTTTTGATTTGGTGCACCTTGGCCACATTACTTACTTGGCGGAAGCTGCCGCCCTGGGGACTAAAACGATCGTCGCCATTAACTCTGATGCTTCGGTTAAGCGCCTGAAAGGCACAAACCGGCCTATTAACGACGAGTATAGCCGCGCCATGATGCTGGCTTCTTTCTTTTTTATCGACGCCATTATTGTGTTTGATGAGGATACGCCCTTGCTTACCATACAGCAAATTATGCCACACGTTTTGGTAAAGGGCGGCGATTATACCATCCCCCAAATAGTGGGTGCGCCCGAGGTGATAGCCAACGGTGGCGCAGTTGAGGTATTGGATTTTGTTCCAGGGTATTCGTCAACAAGTATCATTAACAGGATTCGGAATGGCGCTGAGGCTGGGTAATGCTGTTTGGTATGGAGTTCTGAGTTAATTTGCAATCGCGTTCTGCTGCTTTTACTCCACAACAATACCATATTTAGCTAATAAGCCAACCAGGCCGTGGCTGGAAAATCTTGCTTTGCGCAGCTGATTCTTTTCCGGATCGATGGTGAAGTTAAACGCCGTGCTTAGGTTGGCACCGGTTAGGATGGTGCGCTCAAACTCGGCCAACAGTAAATCGCAATTCTGAAAAACCGAATCGCTAAGGTCGGCCTCGGTTAAATCGATGCTTTTCATGGAGCAATTGATAAACCGGGCTTTTTTATTTTTCTTTTTATGAAACGAGGAATAATCCAGGATGCAATCTTCAAAGTTGGCGCTAAACAAAAAGTCTTTACAATGGCTCAGGTTAACGCCAGTTAACTTACAGCCTTTAAATGTAACGTTTTTAAGGCCCGTATTGTTAAATTTAGCCATGCTGAAATTGCAGCTCTCAAAGGCGGTATCGATAAAATCGCTCCCCGAAAAATTAACGTTCGAAAAATCACAGCTTTTTAAGGTGCAGTTTTCAAACACGGCTTCAACATGTGCCTGATGCGGAAATCTGGTTTTCTCAAATAACTGATCGGTATAAAACAGAGGGCCTTTTGCAGACATAGCAGGTAGTATTTTGGAGCTGCAAATTAAATATAATTTATGCGATATTGATTTTGGAAAGTTCCGGACATTGACAAAAATAATAGGCGAAATGGTGTTGTATTGTTTGCTATAAACAGATAGCTTCATGAGGTATAGGCTTATCTTATAATGGTGTCTTTTTTAATTTATTGATTATCAGCATGTAATTTTCTTCGGAAATCATCACGTATTAGTCTGTGAGTTTCAAATGTCATCCCTATTTTTTTCCGGCTGGCCGGATCCTTACTCAGTATAACACTCTCTTTTTTAGTGCGCGTAAGTTGTCATCCTGAGTATCCCACCGGGCCTCACCCCGGAAAAAACAGGGATGACATTTGAAAGCAGATGAATTTGTCTGATGCAGATACAAACGTGCGCAAAAGCCCCGACTGCACGCCGGGCCGGGAGCTGGCCTCGCGGGCTGAAGGATCGGGCAGTCTTGACTTTTTGGTTACTTTTGTGTCAAGTGGCTGTTGCACAACTCAGAAACAAACTTCAAAATATGAATTTTTGCGGATAGACTGGCTGAGATTTTAATATTCAACAGTTATCCAGAACTTATTCGCCAATATTGAAACGTCAGCAGGTCAAATAGCTACAAAAGGACAGGCTTTTATCTCTTTTTTAGTTGCGCAACAGCCACTCAAGACAAAAGTAACAGCCCTTCACGCGGCGATTGAGCGTGCCGATGTTGTAAATTAAGAACTCTGATTATCGTAGCAAAAACAGACGCGCTGATAATCAAAAACTTAAGTAGACGTCTTTGTAATATACAGGAGAACCTGCAGAGCCGCTCTGCCTATGTAGAGATTGCTTCGTTCCTCGCAATGACGATTCGATATTGATAATCAATAACTTAACAATACGTCATTATAAGCCTGTCGAAGGACGTGCGGCATGGCCCTGTACGAGGTGTTTTTTATGCGGCTTATCAATTCGCTTATTTAAGTTGTTGATTGTCATTGTGTATATTATTGCTCGAATATACAGTATTCTTAATTTATAGCATCGGCACGCTCAATCGCCGCGTGAAGGGCTTGTTACTTTATTCACTCGTGTTTGTTTTTGGTGTGAATGAATGCTACGCAGTTTTGTCTTGATACAAAAAGTAACCAAAAACCGACCGGAGGGAGCTCATGAACACCTTAAAAAAACAAACACAGGTGAATAACATCAAGACTACCCGATCCTTCCACCCACAGGCCAGCTCCCGGCCCGGCGTGCAGTCTGGCCATTGCCCGCTTTTGCCCGTGCTCCAATAATTACCGAAGGATCAAACGTCGTCCCTATTTTTTTTTGTTTGGTCGGATTCGTTATTTATTATGATCCAATTATACACGCTAAATTTATTTATAGGAAAATAAAAATAAAAAAATCCGCCCGGGTTCAAAACCCGGGCGGACAGCCTAAATATATGTTGAGGTGGTTATAGCCTGATTATAATGTTTTAGTTTCCTGGTGCACATCGCGACGCCATTGCATACGGCGCTCCCAGCGATCGCGACACCAGCGATCGTCTTTCCCAACCAACAACCGGATGCCGATGGCGATTAAAACGAGCGGCCATAAAAAGTAGATCGAGATATTGATGATATGGCCTAACAAGAACACGCTACCTATAAACATCATGACATACGCTCCGGGATGACGGAAGTTGTGTTTAATGCCGCTGATCAACCCGATCAAAATCAGGATCATCGGCCAGCTGAACAGCCAGGTAGGGAAGAAGATAAAGTCCAGCTGGCGAAGTAAATAAATCCCACCTAA
Organism: Mucilaginibacter paludis DSM 18603; assembly: GCF_000166195.2. Taxonomy (NCBI): domain Bacteria; kingdom Pseudomonadati; phylum Bacteroidota; class Sphingobacteriia; order Sphingobacteriales; family Sphingobacteriaceae; genus Mucilaginibacter; species Mucilaginibacter paludis. The sequence goes on along the minus strand of NZ_CM001403.1, from coordinate 2,293,819 downwards.
TCCTACTAAAAATAATCCGGCAAAAGTGCGGTTGTTTTGACGGGATGGTTTGCTGTTGTTGCTATCGTTGTACATTGTTTTGTTATTAATTATGATGTAAATGTAGGCCGATAAACGAGGCGCATCAAGCGGTATTGGGCAGGCAGCTAAAACTACTCGGTAAAGGCTGGAGAATTGTCGGTGAAACATGTAAGAGCGGTTTTGACCGGCGAGATGTAAATAACCAAATACTTTTTTATGCGGGTTAATCGTTTGAATAGCCGCCTGATGTGATAGTTTGTTTAACTGCGCAGAAGGTAGGCTTTTATTTGTTATTAAAATCTCTTGGTTAGTTTAAACTAATTGAAAAATAGTGTGTTATATTGCCATCAAAACGATAAATAACCATGAAACAAACTATATTGATTACCGGAGCCTCGTCAGGCATAGGGAAGGCAACTGCGTTGTATTTTGCAGCCCAAGGCTGGAATGTAGCAGCCACTATGCGTAATACCGAAGGCCAAACCGAATTGGCGCAACACGAAAACATTAAGCTTTATCAATTGGATGTAACAGATGCCAGTAATGTGGTAGCAGCTGTAAATGCCGTAATAGCCGATTTTAAGCAGGTAGATGTATTGCTTAATAATGCCGGGTACGGTATAGTGGGCCCTTTAGAAACAGCCAGCGAAGAAAGTATAATGCAGCAGTTTAATACCAATATGTTCGGGGTAATACGTACCATTCAGGCTGTATTGCCGTATATGAAAAATACCGGTGGAACCATTATCAACATTACTTCAATAGGTGGTTTGGTTGCTTTCCCATTCAACAGTTTGTACCATGCTACCAAATTTGGTTTGGACGGCTTGTCGGAATCGTTAAAGTATGAATTAAAACCCTATGGCATAAAAGTTAAAGTGGTTGCCCCTGGTGGCGTAACTACCGATTTTGCCGGCAGATCATTACATAGTACTATCAAACCGGGCCATAAAACTGACTATGATGATGCCATAGCTAAAGTTTGGGCAGGCTTTAGTAAAAACTCAGGTAATTATTCTTCGCCTGAATTGATAGCCGGAATTATATACGAAGCTGCTACTGATGGCAGCGATAGGCTAAGATACCTGGCCGGTAAAGATGCTGAAGCTACTTATGCCGCCTGGAAGAGCATGGATAACGAAGCGTTTTTTAATATGATCGACACTAATTTTGGACTCGCCTGATTGCCTGCTGTGCCAATGCTTGTATCAGAAGCCGATTTTCTTAGTTCACATTCATCGCTGTTTGGCTTGCCATAGTTTATTTGCCTGTAGAAGTGTATCAAGATAGATGAGTTCTGGATAACACACTATTGGTAACACCGGGAAATAAAAAAGCCCCGTTCAAAAAAAATGAACGGGGCTTCAATTATATCAGCTTAATTATTTACCTAACTTCTTTTTCAGGTTTTCATCAATTGCTTCCAAAAATTCTTCGGTGTACAGGTAATCTGTACCGTGTTCAACTTTTGGTTTAATGGTAATAGCCAAATCCTTGGTCATTTTGCCGCTTTCAACAGTTTCGATACAAACTTGCTCTAAAGCTTTGCAGAAGTCGATCAGCTCCTGGTTGCCATCTAAAACACCGCGGAACTCTAAACCACGGGTCCATGCGAAGATTGACGCGATAGGGTTTGTTGAAGTTGGGCGGCCTGCCTGGTGCTCGCGGTAGTGGCGGGTTACTGTACCATGTGCGGCTTCTGCCTCCATAACGGTGCCATCAGGTGTAACCAAAGTAGAGGTCATTAAACCTAATGAACCAAAACCTTGGGCTACGGTATCGCTTTGTACGTCGCCATCGTAGTTTTTACAAGCCCAAACAAAGTTACCGTTCCATTTCAGGGCCGATGCAACCATGTCGTCAATTAAACGGTGCTCATAAGTAATGCCGGCTTCAGCAAATTTAGCTTTGTAATCTGCCTGGTAAATCTCTTCAAAAAGATCTTTAAAACGGCCATCATATTTTTTCAGGATGGTGTTTTTGGTTGAAAGGTATAAAGGCCAGCCTTTCATCAAAGCCTGGTTAAAGCAAGCATGTGCAAAACCGCGGATAGATTCGTCGGTATTATACATGGCTAAAGCTACACCATCGCCCTTAAAATTAAACACTTCGAACGATTGTTCGGCACCGCCATCTTCGGGTGTAAAAGTAATGGTTAATTTACCTTTGCCTTTGGTTACAAAATCGGTAGCGCGGTACTGGTCGCCAAAAGCGTGACGGCCAATGCAGATAGGGGCTGTCCAGTTAGGTACCAAGCGGGGTACATTGCTCATTACAATAGGCTCGCGGAAAACAGTTCCATCTAAAATATTACGGATGGTTCCGTTTGGCGATTTCCACATTTGTTTCAGGCCAAACTCCTTAACACGCTCTTCATCAGGTGTAATAGTGGCACATTTAATACCAACACCATATTGTTTAATGGCATTTGCAGCATCAATAGTTACCTGGTCGTTAGTTTCATCACGGTACTCAATGCCTAAATCATAGTACTTAATATCCAGTTCAAGATAAGGGATGATTAATTTATCTTTGATAAATTTCCAAATGATGCGCGTCATTTCGTCGCCATCAAGCTCCACTACAGGGTTCGCTACTTTAATTTTTGACATATACAGACTGTTTTTTTTCGAATTTTAATAACTGCCAAACTTACATAAAAAATTTATGCCTTATAAATTATCGCTAATCAGGTTTAACTTTTTTTGCTGCGCAGTAAAAAAAACGATTTCTAAATGACATACCGGTAAATGACTTTAGTCACTTTTAATATACCGTGTTTTTTTGGCAAGGTTTTTAAAGTAGCTTTGATATAAAACTATAAACCAATGAACAAACAAACATTTTACCCTGGTTTTAATGATGATAGTGAAGACAGGGACCGGAAATTGAAAGACGAATTAGGAGAAACGATAGACAAGGAAGATCTGAGTTTTAATGAGGATGAGCAAAGCTTTGAATACGATGTAAAAAGCGACGACCCGGATTATGACCATCCCGACCCTTACAATACGGCGGTGAAAAATGGTGGCGATATGGATTCTACCTACGACGAGGCAAACCCCGTAGCTGTTGATGAATATATTAAGGACGAATCGTTGGAGATGGATGCCGATAAATTAGGTATGCACGTGAGTAACACCGAAGATCTGGAAATTGATCCTATTGATGAAGTTCTTTCGCGTACACAGGAAGATGACCGCGATGATCTGGATGAAGAAGGCTATCCAAAAAACGACGAGCCGATGAAATAAATTGAGATAATGTGTCTGCCGGAGTTATAATTAAGCGGAAAGGCTGATCGTAACTCCGGGCTGCACTTCCTTCAAAATTCGATTATTATTCAACCTCCAGGTTAAATCGTTTTTTTAATTCGGCCAGGTCTGGGTTTTTGGTGGCCATGTGCTGGTACTTATCCTGTGCGGAGTATAATCTTTTGGTGGCCTTTACCTCGTCAATCCGCGTTTGTATCTCGATATCGAAATTTTTTAGCGATGTGCGCAAAAAGTTTAAAATAAAGGGCTTCTCATCTCTAAATGCGTTCTCCTGTACTTTGGTGCCTGCAATTACTTCAAATACATAAGGTTTAAGCATAACGGGGGCATTAGTAGTAAAAATACTGAGCAAATTCTTTTTACCGTCTTCTTTAACCTTCGCTGTATAGTGGTGCCAGTATTTTAAAAAGTCGTCATACGTAAAATTTTCCCTGTCGGTGCCTTTTAAATAGGGGTCGTCTTCTTTTTCTACTTCCGTGGCAACACCCTTGCCCAAATCTTTAAGCGAAGGTATTTTTATGGAGCTCGACGCGATATGCTGATTCGGAATAAAAATGGGCGGCTTTTCGGCTATCGGTTTTTCTACAGGCTCTACTTTAGCAGGTGCTGTTAAGGCTGGAGTTACACTAACAGGTTGGGTTTGGCTAACCTGTGGTGTGCTTACAGGCGCGGTTTTATCAGGTGCTTCGGGCTCGTTTGCTACTAAATCAGGTTTTTTTTTTACCTGCCCTTCGGGCTGGTTATTATTAAAGTTAGTTTGAGCTAAGTTGAGGGCGGCCATTATATGGCACATTTTGAGTAAGGCCAGCTCAACCTGCAGCCTTTGGTTTTTACTCAGTTTATAATTTAAATCGCACTGATTGGCAATGTTCATTGCCGATAGCAGGAACGAAACCGTTGCCGCCTGCGATTGCTCGATGTATTTTTTGCGGATGCCTTCGCTCACTTCGAGCAGTTTTAGGGTTTCGGCATCTTTACCTACCAACAGGTTACGTAAATGCTCGGTTAAACCGGATATAAAATGGCTGCCATCAAAGCCTTTTGAAAGTATCTCATCAAATAACAGTAATGTTTTGGCCGTATCCTCGCTAAGCAGGCTTTGGGTTACGTTAAAGTAATAATCGTAATCTAAAATATTCAGGTTATCAATTACCGAACGATAAGTAACATTCCCGCCCGAGAAGTTAACGATCTGATCAAACATCGATAAAGCATCGCGTAAGCCGCCATCAGCTTTTTGGGCAATGATGTGCAAGCCGTCAACCTCGTAACCGATGCTTTCTTTTTGGGCGATGGATGCCAGGTGGCCGGCCATATCATCAACTTTGATCCTGTTAAAATCAAATATCTGGCAACGGGATAATATAGTAGGCAGTATTTTATGCTTCTCGGTAGTAGCTAATATAAATATAGCGTATGATGGTGGTTCTTCCAGCGTTTTCAGGAAGGCGTTAAAGGCCGCCTGCGATAGCATGTGCACCTCATCAATAATATAAATTTTATACTTACCGGCCTGGGGCGGTATGCGCACCTGCTCAATCAGGCTGCGGATATCCTCAACCGAGTTGTTTGAGGCGGCATCCAACTCGTGCACGTTAAAAGAGTTACCCCGCTGGAAGGCCTTGCACGAATCGCACTCGCCGCAAGCTTCAATACCGGCTTGCAAATTGGTGCAGTTAATGGTTTTGGCCAGGATACGCGCACAGGTAGTTTTACCTACACCACGTGGCCCGCAGAATAAAAATGCCTGCGCCAGCTGATTATTTTTTATAGCGTTTTTTAGCGTGTTGGTTATATGTTGTTGGCCCACAACGGTATCAAAGGTAACCGGGCGGTATTTACGGGCCGAAACAATAAAATTATCCATCGCAACTAAATTAGAAATATCTGCGGGTATGTGCAAATGAAATACGCGGGGCGGATCAGGGAATATCTTAGATCAATCAACACGCAGCTAAATAACAGTGCCGAAAGTTATTTAATGCTGATTACTGTACTAACAAACATTGATGTAAGCCACATCTCGTGGCTTACATCAATAAAAACCGACTGGTTTGTTTTTAACAGCTTATAAACTGCTTATTTTGGAAACAACGGTGTAAGCGTTGCCTATATCAAGGCCAACGGCCTCATTAATGTCGCCGCAGCGTTGGTACGATTTAAGGCAGTAACCCAGGCTGGCCATATAGCTCGGTTCTGGCGGAATAATTACATTCAGCACGCCGTCAAATTCTTCACGGAAACAGTTGGCCAGGTCTGTGTAAAGGGCACCGCCCCCAACCAGGTAAAGTTTGCCGGCTTTGTCAAAGTCGGTATCGGTAAAGGTTTTCTTTAAGGTGGGCGATATAACCTCCTTATAATAATTGAGTAACTGGCTGCGGCGCAAATCGGTCAGGTCCTTCCGCTTGCGGTCAACCACAATGCTGCCGCCCTGAAAACTCTGGTTAATCATGTGTTCATTCTTCATGCCTAAATTGCTGCTGCGGCTTAGCTCGCTCTGTAAATTGTTAACTGCATAACGCAAGCCAGATACACTCATGCAGGTACGCCCAACAAGGCCGCCGTTAATGCTTAAGCCGGTTTCGCAGGTACCGTATCCTAAACTCACTACAAAAAAGTCGTCGTTCTCTACTATCGGCCCCTTCCTGATGGCATCTATACAACCTAATATTTCGGGTACCACCTCTATATTCCTTACGGTTATCTGCATGCGCCTGTGTTCATTGGTGGCATAGGTATCTCCATTATATTCAATAAAAATATCCCTGGGGGTGTAAAAATTGATAGCCTGTTGTTTGAAAATTTCGTAAGTAGTATAAGGAAAGCCGGTTGTTAATACAACTTCGGCAGATTTCCCCTGCCCGGCAATCAACAAACCAGCTTTGGCCAGTAATTGGTAATCCAGGTCGGATGGGGAGCTGTTGATATTTCGGTATGGCGCATAGCCCTGTTGCAGTGCCAGGCTACCTATTAAATATCCATCACCGTTTTCATAAAGCTGGATGTTATTTTCCGGGTCGCCGGTTACATTAATTAAAGTTTGGCTGTAACGTTCAATTACGCTGGGAATGTTGATTGATTGGGCTATCATATTAAGTTAAAGATTTAGTAAGCTAAATATAATAGTAACCGGATAAAGTAAATGTTAAGTGGCTGTTTTTTTTATCATTATGCCCAATATTTACTAAAAAAAATCTATACAAACCAGGTAGAGTTGCTGCGTTTAAGAGAAGGCTGCCTGCCGGGATTATAAAAAGAAATCCGGCGCGCAGATACTGATTTTCTATTTATTGAATAGTACAGGCGCTGTTTGTTGTTCTAATTGTAATTATTTCTCCCATAGGTATTTATTTAATTTTAAGTAAATGTTTAAACATGTAAAATACGTATTACTACGCATATGAAATGTTGTTTACCTATCTTATATTTGGACGAACAAAGAGATATCAGTTTAAATTAATTAAGGGGAAAATCAATTAATAAATTGTCTTTGTTTATTAGGTGTGTTTAAGGCGATGAGGATTCTTAACCTCATCGCTTCTTTTTTTTAAAAAGCTTTGTATTATTCAGGGGTTTACGTACATTTGCAGCCCGCTTAAAAAGCGGATAATATATAAAAATCAAAGTTTAAATGCAACAGTACGAAACCGTGATCATTCTAACCCCGTTGTTGTCAGTTGAGACTGCTAAAGAGGCCGTAGCCAAATTTACCAAGATCTTAACAGATAACGGAGCCGAAATTATCCAAGAGGATAATTGGGGTTTGAGAAAACTAGCGTATCCTATCGAAAAAAAGACTACAGGATACTACCACCTAACTGAATTTAAGGCTCCGGGTGAATTAATTAACAAACTGGAGATTGAATACAGAAGAGATGAGCGCATCATGCGTTTTCTTACAATCGCCCTGGATAAACATGCTACAGCTTATAACGACAAAAAACGTAGCGGTGCATTCAACCAGAAAAAACCTAAAACAGAGGAGGTAGCAAGGTAATGGCAAAAGATCAAATTCAATACGTTACTGCTCCCAAAGTGGAGGATAACCGTAAAAAATACTGCCGTTTTAAAAAGAACGGAATTAAGTATATCGATTACAAAGACGCTAACTTTTTATTGAAGTTTATTAACGACCAAGGTAAATTATTACCACGCCGTTTAACAGGTACTTCTTTAAAGTTTCAGCGTAAAGTGGCCCAGGCTGTTAAACGCTCACGCCATATCGGTTTATTACCTTATGTTACTGACTCGTTAAAATAATCAAGGAGGTTAAGCAATGGAAGTTATTTTAAAACAAGATATTAAAAACCTCGGCGAGAAAGACGATGTAGTGAATGTAAAACCAGGCTATGGCCGTAATTTTCTGATTCCTCAGGGATTTGCTATACTGGCTACAGTTTCTTCGCGTAAGGTATTGGCTGAGAACCTTAAACAGGCTCAGTTTAAACAAGAAAAAATCCGTAAGGATGCTGATGCTATCGCTGCCCGTTTAGAAGGTGTTACACTGACTATTGGTGCTAAAGCCGGCGAAACCGGAAAAATATTTGGAGCTATCAATACCATTCAGATTGCTGATGCATTGAAGAAAGAAGGCTTTGAAGTTGACCGTCGCCGTATCACATTTGATACCGAACCTAAATTTGTTGGTGAATACACCGCTAATTTAAACTTGCACAAAGAAGTGAAAGTTAAGGTTCCGTTTACCGTAGTTGCCGAATAAGTATACTACCTCTCCTGAAAAAGGAGAGTGTAAAAGAATAGAATTATTATAAAGGTATTTAGCCTCCGGCTAAGTACCTTTTTTTATTTTTGCGCCGTCATGATTAAATCCGGTATTCTCAAATTAATTCTGCGTATCATCAAACTCGCGCTTATCCTTTTTGTAGGCGTTAGCGTAATCTGGGTATTGTTTTATCGTTTTGTGAATCCGCCTGTCACCTGGCTGATGATCAGCCGTGGCTTTGAACGCAAAGCCGATGGCAAAGACTGGAAAATTGACAAACATTGGATTAAGTTTGATGACATTGCCGACCCCATGAAAAGGGCAGCAGTAGCATCAGAAGATCAATTGTTTTTAGAGCACCATGGCTTTGACCTTAACGCTATTGAAAAGGCGATTGACAAAAACCAACATAGCAAAAAGCTGATTGGCGGCAGTACCATATCGCAGCAAACAGCTAAAAATGTTTTTTTATGGCCGGGGCGCTCTTATATCCGTAAAGCGTTTGAGGCCTGGTTTACTTTGCTGATAGAGATTTTTTGGAGCAAAGAGCGCATTATGGAGGTTTACCTGAATGTAATTGAAATGGGCGACGGCATTTATGGCGTTGAAGCAGCATCACAAAATTACTTTCATAAATCAGCTTCCGATCTAACTAAATCGCAGGCAGCATTAATTGTGGCCGTTTGGCCTAACCCACTAAAATGGTCGCCGGTTAAGCCCACGGTTTACATTCAGCACCGCAAATATTTGATCATGAAAAATATGCGAAGGTTGGGGCCTTTGGATTTCTAATTTGAGAAGTTTATTATTCAAATGAATGATCATTTAAAGGATCTTTAAAAAACACGAGCAACCGTACAGGCTCTGCAGTACGGTCGTCACTCATGAAAAATATCATCTGCGTGTTCGTATCGCGTTCCGATCAGCTTTGACGACTTTCTGAAAGTTGTCAAAGCTTTTACTTTGTAATAAGATAAATGTTATTTCGATGAGGTGCGACGAGAAATCTTCTGCGCGCGAGTGGTCAACCTATTTCTGATACTTCCAATGCCTGCTTTTACCTTCTGCTATCCACTCCAGCGCCGTTTGTATCCTTTTTGAGCGGGTAGCTTCAGTTTTGGCTTCTCCAAACCACTCCAGGTATTCCTTTTGTTTTGCGAGGCTAAATTTGGCGAAGTTTTCATCGGCGGCCGGGCTGGCGTCCAATAAATTTAGAAACTCTTCGGGTACCGGAATTTCTTTTTTTTCGATTACTTGTTTTGCGGGTTTGTATTTAGCGCGCATTCCGGCCTTTACGCCGCTTTCATTGAGTCCGACGGCTTCGCGGATATAGGCGATCAGGATTTCATCAGGCGGAAGATCGGTGAGGCTGTTGAGCCGGCCAAAGTTTCCGGCGGAAGCTTCTTCTCCCTTGTTCATCATTTGATGCGGATCGCTCAGGGCGCTGGCTTTCCAGAAACCGAAAGCGCAATGCTGCTTAAATGCCGCCATTTGGCAAACGGTTCCTTTATAATCAAAAAATGGCATACTCCATTTGATGGTTTCCTGTATCTGCGGATGAGTCTGGTGTACCAACTCACGCAGATGGGTCAATATCGGTTGGGCAAAGGCTGCGGATTTGGCTATATACTCGTCAATCCTCGGGTCAAATTGTTCCATATAGCTAAGTTAAAAAATAGCAGAATATGGTTAATGGCGTTGCTGTCTTTTTATAAGATTTTATATAGATAGAATTTGATAGCCTGTGTGAGATATTCGCCGCGCTGTCTTTATTCAGCAGAATTCGGATTGTTTATAATGGCGTGCTGTTAAGTTGTTGATTGTCAATACTGAATCTCTCTCCATCATGTCATCCCGACGTGAGGAGGGATCTTTTGCGCGCGATAAGTATGCAGCATATCGGCTGCGCTGATTGGCAATCTGCTATCTTTTCTCCGACAATCAGTATCCTTTAATTTAGAGCATCGGCCCGCTCAATCGCCGCGGGAGGGCTTGTTACTTTTTGTCTTGACACAAAAAGAACCAAAAAAGTCAAGACTGCCCGATCCTTCCGCCCGCTAGGCCAACTCCTGGCCCGGCGTGCAGTCTGGCTTTTGCGCACATTTCCTGCCTGCGCTTGGTAATCTATAAGGTTCAAACGTCATCCCTGTTTTTTCCGGTTGGTCGAGTCTATTATTTGTAATGACGTTTCGTTAAGTTGTTGATTGTCAATACTGAATCTCTCTCCATCATGTCATCCCGACGCGAGGAGGGACCTCCTATGATGAAATATGCAAGGTAAACGAGGCAAAAGGGCTTAAAAAGGGGTTATAACACGTATTGCTTAAATGTTTTAAATATTTTTGGTCAAAGCATGGCCCTGTTTGTTTAACTTTCCAGTGCAAATCAAAAGAGGAAACAGGCGCTGCTGAGGAGCAACCTGCCAGCAATATGATTTGCTGAACCACGGATAAAGGCCTCTGTCAAAGGAGGCTTTTTATTTATCCTGTTCACTGAATGGCTAAAAAAACCTTCACGAATTTTTATTTTAATGCGTTGATAAATGACCAGCTAACCTCCTATAAGCAGACACTTTGCAGGCTGCAGGATCGCGTTCAAATTATTTGGATAAAAGGGCAACCGTAACCTTTTGTATAGCAGACACCTTTCGGGCCGCAGATCCCTCGCTTCGGTTTGCCCATTTCATAAAAAAACCAAACCGGCTTTATCAGGCATTCGTCCTTTTGGACTTATTTGACAACCGAAGTTACGTAAGGTTTTTGATTCTTCATAACGAACCGTATCCGGTTGAGCATTTTTTTAGCTATCCTGATGATGGCCTTATTCTTTTTCATTTTTTTGCAAAGGTTATTGAAAGCCAGCGTCATGGCCGGGTCGAGCCTGACAGCTATCCAAGAGGCCTCGATAAGCTTCTCCCGTAATTGGTGATGGGCTCTTTTAGTGAGCCCCAATATGATTTTTTGATCGCCGGAACTATGCATATCCGGCACCAGCCCCACATATCCACACAAGGCATCCAGGGAATCAAAGCGTTCAATGTCGCCGATCTCTGTGACAAATAATAAGGCGGTAATCTCGCCTATACCGGGGATGGTCCGGATCAGTTTTATAATTTGTTGATAACGTGGCTGCCTGGATAGGGCTCTGACTTCCCTGGTGGCTGTGAGTACCATGATACGGGTCTGCTGGTATCCCTGTAGCAGAATATCCAGGTTGATCCGTGCTGATGAAGGCAAGCAAAGGGCCTTGAGCAGGCAGATATAATGATTCGACCAGTATTTATCGGTGTCTACCGTCACCGACTGGTCCTGGAAGTTAAGCCATCCTTTTATTCGGTTCTTATAGCGTGTCTGATCTTTGATCATTTGCTGGTAAACACGGATAATACCGCGGTCATCCTGTTGCTCGATGCCAGGCACGAAGATACCTTTCAGGGCTCCTTCACTTAATGTTTTACTGAGTTTCCGGCAATCGACCGTATCTGATTTGCGCTGCTTTTCCTTGTCTGTCAGCGGGACATCGGCAGGATTTACGACGATGCAGGACATCCCCAGCTCACTAAACTGTCGCTGATAGCCAAAGCCGCAAAAACCGGCTTCGTAAACGAGCCTGTAATCGGCCGAAGGATAGTTCTGTTGTAGATGCCCGCTTAAGGCCTTAGGTGAAGGTTCCTGGGAAAACGTCTTTAGCTCCATATGGGTGCTGCGAAGGCTGACCTTCCAGGACTTCTTGTGGACATCTATGCCAACAAAAATAGTTTGTCCGCTAAAATCTAATTGTGTACCTTGTTTCATGAGTTCTTGGTTTAAAGTGTTTGTTAATGGTTCACTATTAAGCTACAACCTTTTTTTCAAGAACTCTTTTACATCATCTATCGAACCATTTCATACATACGACCTTTTGCGCGCGATAAGTATGCAGCATATCGGGTGTGCTGATTGTCAATCGCTTATTTTGCTTTAATAATCAGTATTCATAATTTAGAACATCGGCCCGCTCAATCGCCGCGGGAGGGCTTGTTACTTTTTGTCTTGACACAAAAAGAACCAAAAAAGTCAAGACTGCCCGATCCTTCCGCCCGCTAGGCCAACTCCTGGCCCGGCGTGCAGTCTGGCTTTTGCGCACATTTCCTGCCTGCGCTTGGTAATCTATAAGGTTCAAACGTCATCCCTGTTTTTTCCGGTTGGTCGAGTCTATTATTTATAATGACGTTTTGTTAAGTTGTTGATTGTCAATACTGAATCTCTCTCCATCATGTCATCCCGACGTGAGGGGGGAGCTTTTGCGCGCGATAAGTATGCAGCATATCGGGTGCGCTGATTGTCAATCGCTTATTTTGCGTTAATAATCAGTAGCTCTTAATTTAAAACATCGGCCCGCTCAATCGCCGCGGGAAGGGCTGTTTCTTTTTTCTTGGCAAAAAGAACAAAAAAGTCAAAACTGCCCGATCCTTCCACCCGCGAGGCCAGCTCCCGGCCCGGCGTGCAGTCGGGCTTTTGCGTACATATCCTACCTGCGCTTGGTAATCTATAAGGTTCAAACGTCATCCCTATTTCCGGTTGGCCGGGTTCGTTACTCATAATTACGCTTCTGCTAAATACAAAGCTTAGTAAGTCGTCTTATCGTAAACGCATCAGCTCTTATCATTCGGGTTTATTACTGGCCCAGTAACGTTTGCAGGTCGGGGTGGTATTGCGAGGTGAGGAAGTGGGTTAAGGTATATTCAGCGAGCTCGTGCCTGGTAAAGGGATCTTCGAGCATTATTTTTTTTACGGCAGCTTCATCATCGGCCAGGGCCAGGATAATGCCACCAGTGCGCGGTACTTTTCTGCCGGAAGCCACAAATATTCCCTTTTTGTAATATTTGTGCAGAAACTTAACATGCTCAGCCATGTGGTGGTCCAGTTCTTCGAGGGGCACGATATAGTTCAGATCAATAATGAACATAATTATGCGATAACCAAAGCGCCGAAAACCTGATTATGCCAGCTGTTTTTAAACGGAACTTCCCATTTGGTATCCAGGTCTTTCAGGGTATTCACCAGGTTGTTAAATACGATGGTATCGGCGTTAACAACCCCTTGTTTAATCAGTTCTTCAAACTCGCTGCGCGATGCTGACGCTATCCCGTCGGCAGTACGGTAAGCGGTGTTAAACCGGTCGAACAGGTTAATGTGAAACTCGTGTTCTAATGATTTCATCAGGGTTACCGATTTATCGATGGAGCAACCGGTAACGCCAGCCTGGCTTTCGTCGACTGTTAAAATGATAAAGCGGTTATAACGGATTTGAGCCTTTGCTTTAAGCTGGTTATTGTGGGCTGTCCATTCGGACGTAAAATCGTTGAGTATGTGCTCCATGCGGAACACTTCGTCTGCATTGAGCTCGCGATTGGACTGGTAGATCCAGATGCGTGAATTTTCAGAAAAGTTCATATACAAAATTAGCAATTATTAAGTTAAGCGCGGATAGCTGTTGTCATGCTTATATCAATTATTAATTGTTTTAATAGTTCGCTTGTTTGCAGCAGGAGGCCAAAAAGGAGGGATTTTAAGGGCGCTGCCCGGGCTGCTACCGTCCGTTTTTTAAACCATTAGTTGGCGCAATACGGGCCAAACCTTAGCGGCAATAATTTGGTAGCCTTCGGCGGTGGGGTGTATACGGTCGCGCAGGTTTAGATGGGCCTGGCCTGCAACTCCATCTAAAAAGAAGGGGACAAAGGCCATTTGGTTGGCGGTGGCCAGTTGGCGGAAAATAGCCATGAATTGAGCCGCAAAAGCAATGGGCATAAAAGCCGGGATCTCCATGCCCATTAAAGCCATTTTTACCTGGGGATATTTGGTTTTTACCTTAGTGATGATGCCTTGCAGGTTTTTTAAAGTGGTTTGTGGCGGGATACCGCGCATCACATCGTTAATACCTAATTCAAGCACAAAAATATCTACCGGCTGGCTAATCCAGTAATCAAGCCGGTTAAGGCCGCCTGCCGAGGTATCGCCGCTTACGCCCGCGTTAATGATGCGGTAATCCAGTTGTTCTGCATTAATTTTTTGTTGGATCAGCGCCGGGAGGGATTCGGTAGTGGTGCTTTGTAATCCGTAACCCGCTGTTAAACTATCACCCAAAAAAACGATGTTTTTCATGCTGTAATAACGGCGATTGGTTAGCAGTGTTTTGTAAAATAACGGGGATTGGTTTTTCGCGTTAACGATTGCAGTGGAGCCCGGAATGGAGCGGAGCGAAATGAGGACTTGTAACGGAAAGCGTGGCCCGTCCGTCAGGCGGGAAACGCCCATGAAGTTTGAAACGGAATTGGTTTCCTGTGGTAGTAGAGGTAGAAATCTGCAAAAAAGCCCCCCGTTACTCAGACGAGGGGCACACTTATCAAATCAAACAAAACAACAACAATCTTTATTTAGAGGCCATTTGCCCTGGCGGTAATTTCGGCAATATCCAGTACCTGGATTTCCTGTTCTTTTTCAAAATGCTTTACACCATCGCGCAGCATAGTCATGCAGAAGGGGCAGGCGGCAGCAACAACCTGCGCCTGGGTATCAATAGCTTCCTGGATGCGTTCAACATTGATATCTTGCGTGCCTTTTTCGGGTTCTTTAAACATCTGGCCGCCGCCTGCACCGCAGCATAAGCCGTTAGATCGGCATCGCTTCATTTCAACCAGCTCTGTATCCAATATTTCGAGCGCCTTGCGCGGGGCTTCGTAAACACCATTGCCGCGGCCAAGGTAGCATGGGTCGTGATAGGTGATTTTTTTGCCTTTGAAGCTTTCGCCGCCTTCGGCTTTAAGTTTGCCCTCATCAATTAACTGCTGGATGAGTTGCGTATGGTGTATTACCTCGTACGTGCCGCCAAGGCCCGGGTATTCATTTTTGATGGTGTTGAAGCAATGGGGGCAGCCGGTTACTATTTTTTTAATGTTATACCCATTTAGGGTTTCGATATTAACCATGGCCTGCATCTGGAATAAAAACTCGTTACCGGCCCGTTTAGCAGGGTCGCCGGTGCAGCTTTCTTCGGTGCCTAATACGGCATAGCTCATGCCCACATGTTGCAATATTTTACAAATGGAACGGGTTATTTTTTGAGCGCGCTCGTCAAAACTACCGGCACAACCTACCCAAAATAAAATTTCGGGCTCCTTGCCGCCAGCCACCATCTCGGCCATAGTTGGTACTTGAAGTATTTCGGATATCGGGTTTTCCATTTTAGGCTATAATTGATTTCAGAAATCGAGTTTCGATTTCGAATTTGTTTTTTAATTTTTTTATTTGCCAGCAAGGAAGTTAATCCACCGACGCCTTATTTATTATTTGCACGCTTGACATCACCAACTTGCTCATTAAATCATTTCTTTGTTTGCACACCCGCACATTTACTCATTCGCACATTAAAATCATTTCTTCATTTGCACACCTGCACATTTACTCATCTGCACATTCACTCAGGTTTAGCCCAGTTCAGCCTGTCGGCGTTTGAGTATTTCCAGGGGGCGCTGTTGTTTTCGATATTGCCGAACATGTTGTTTAAACTTGCCGGAGCCTGCGATTCTTCCATGACCACATATCTCCTTAGTTCTGTTATAATCTCAAGAGGATTGATGTTTACCGGGCAGGCTTCTGCGCAGGCATTGCAGGTTGTGCAGGCCCAGATCTCTTCGCGGGTGATGTACGTGTCTAATAACGATTTTTCGTCTTTAAAATCCTTGCCGTGCTTGTCGATGTTGTTGCCTACCTCGGTAATGCGGTCGCGGGTGTCCATCATGATTTTGCGGGGCGACAACAGTTTGCCGGTAATATTGGCCGGGCAAACCGAGGTGCAGCGGCCGCACTCGGTACAGGTATAGGCCTCCATCAGGTTTTTCCAGGTAAGGTCGGTTACGTCTTTAGCCCCGAAGCGACCCGGCTCGCCGGTGTTTTCAGGAACGAAAGAGGGATCGAGCATAGCCTTTACCTCGGTAGTTACCGATGCCATATTGGTGAACTTACCCTTGGGGTTAAGGTTGGAGTAATAGGTATTAGGGAAGGCCAGCATGATGTGAAAATGCTTGGAGTAAGGCAGGTAGTTTAAGAAAGCCAATATGCCTATAATATGGAACCACCAGCAGCCGCGTTCTATCAGTTCGAGTGTGGCGGCATCGGTTGGTAAAATAGGCGCAAGGAAATTGCTGACCGGGAAACTGCCTGCGTGAATATAATGGCCGAAGCCTAAAAGCTGCAATTGATGATCGGCAGCGTTCATGGTTAAAAAGGCCGTCATTAATAAGATTTCGACGATGAGGATGTAGTTGGCGTCGGACTTTGGCCAGCTCGTCATCTCCACGCCCGAAAAGCGTTTCAGCTTGAGGATGTTCCGCCTGCATAAAAAGGCGACGCACGCTATCAGTACCAGCAAGGCCAATACCTCGAACGAGCCGATGAGCACACCATACAGGCTACCCAGTGGACGAGAGAATACGCGGTGCGAGCCGAAGATACCATCGAGCATGATCTCGAGCACCTCGATGTTGATGATGACGAAACCCACATAAATAAAAAAGTGCAGCATGGCGGCAACGGGGCGCTTAACCATTTTGGTTTGGCCCAGGGCTACCTTGGCCATGGTTTTCCAACGAAGTGCGGGGTTATCCGACCGGTTGGTATCGTGCCCGAGCAGGATATTACGCCTTATTTTACGGACGTTTTTGCTGAACAGGGCAATAGCAAGGGCAAGTATAAGGCTAAAAATAATTTGTGCTATCATTATGCATGCATAGTATTTATGATCTAAATTAGATAAAACCTTTGAAAAGCAAAATGTTTTTTTAAATTTAAAATGTTAGTTAACAGGTGTATAAATGACAGTTTATAAAAAATTTCAAAAAAAGTTTCCATAAATAAAAAAACACGCTACCTTTGCAATCCGCAATCGGGAGGTACCATAGCTCAGATGGTAGAGCAAAGGACTGAAAATCCTTGTGTCGCTGGTTCGATCCCAGCTGGTACCACACTAAAAATCAGAAGCCATTTAGATAGTCTAAGTGGCTTTTTTTATTGGTTTAAAGTGTGCATACATGAAACTAATTCAACTTCCTGTATTCCTGCGGAGTTAATCCTGTTTTGTTTTTAAACAAGCGACTGAAATAATGCGGATAGTTAAAACCTAAACTATAAGCTATATTACTAACAGGATCTGCTTCGCTAAGCAATAATGTTTTGGCTTTTTCAATGATGAAATTATTGACGTGATCGGTTACCGTATAACCAGTTTCTTTTTTTAACAGGTCGCTTAAATAATTTCCGGAAAGATGGATCTTATCCGAAAAATATTCAATGGATGGGATCCCTGTTTCCGCAAATTTCCCGTTTTTAAAATAGCTGTTGAGTAGTGCATGGAACTGGCTGACCACATCAGAACTTTGTGCCGACCGGGTGTTGAATTGCCTTTCGTAATAACGCCTCGACAAATTCAATAACAATTCTAACGAAGATGCGATCACGGTTTGGCTATGATTGTCTATCCGTTCCAATAGCTCATTTTGAATCATATACTGACAATCGGTGATGGTCTTTTGTTCAGCATCCGATAAATGGAGAGCTTCATGCACTTCGTAATTAAAAAAACTGTAGTCTTCCACACATTGGCCTAATGGGGTATTACGAATGAGGTCGGGATGGAAGAACAACATCCATCCCTGTATCTCATTTAATTCCTGCGCTTTTGATACGGATTGCACCTGATCGGGCGAGGTAAATATTAATACGCCTTCATTAAAGTCATAGGTGTTTCTTCCGTATTGCAAACCACAGCTTTTGTCTTTTAAACCAATTGTGTACAAATTGGACGTATATTTTACGCCGATAAATTGTTCCGGGATCTCCCATTTGGAAACATCGATAATGCTGATCAAGGGATGGGTAGGTTTGGCAAAGCCAAAGATCTCGTGCAGCTGGCTGATCGACCTGATATTTTGAATGTCCTGCTTCATTTTATCGACTGTTTTCAATGTTGCTTTTTAAAAGGATATTGTGTTGTTCAAATGCCAGTTCCATTTTTTTAACAAAGCCTTTCGGCAAAAAATACGCAATAACACCCGTAAAGTATTCTCCGTGCTCCAATTCGGTCTGGGTAGCGGTAACCGCCTTTAGTCGGTAATAATGTTTGGCAGCCAGCAAAAATTTTGCCCCCAGTACTCCCTGCCAGAGCAGTTCCCGGTTCTCGTGATAACGTAGCAAAACAGGATAGAACGTGTTGTTTAAAGGGACAATATAAGTAGAAATCTTTTTACCCTCCTTCAATTCTCCTTCTAATTTGCCTACAATAGGATTCCAGGCGGGGTAGCTTTTAAAGTTGGTCAATTCCCGCCAAACCTCGTTTAGCGTACCGTTGATCGTAACGGAGGTGTGATATTGCTTCATGACACTTTTATTTACTTAACCTGGCTCATGATTACTTTATCAAACACGCTATCGCCAAACCATTTTCTTATGAATATGGTTAGTGCAGCCATATAACCTTTTACATACCTGGTTTTTGGTTTTTTGTCTGTAGCCGCCTTTGCAATTGTTTGCCCTAATACATCGGCGTCAGTTGGTTGTTTGCTGGAGTTCATCTTCTCAAAATTGGCTGCAATTTTATTGGCTAAACCGGCATAAGCCCCGTTGCCCGAAGTTTTCCTTAAATTTTCTGTAGCAATTGCACCCCAGGGAGTTTTGATGATGCCCGGTTCTACCACTACCACATCTATTCCAAATTCCTTCAACTCCAAACGCAAACAATCGCTCCAGCCTTCAACGGCGTGTTTGGTGGCGTGGTACCAGGCACCCATTGGCGTATAAATTTTACCACCCATTGATGAGATATTCACGATCCTGCCCGAGTGTTGCTCACGCATGGTTGGTAATACCAGTTGCGTTAATCTGGCCATACCAAAAACGTTTACCTCAAATTGCCTTCTGGCTTCGTCAAGAGGGACATCCTCAACAGCACCATAAGAACCATAGCCAGCATTATTAACTAAAATATCGATTTTGCCTTCTTTATCAATAATAGTACTTACTGCTTTAACAATTGATGCGTCATCTGTTAAATCGAGTGCGATTACACCCATTCCTTTTGCTTTCAAGTCATTCATTTCATCAGTACGTCTGGCTGCGCCGTAAACTATATAGCCCTGGCTATGCAGTATGTTAGCTGTTGCTTTTCCCATTCCTGAACTTGCTCCTGTAATTAATGCTACTTTTTTCATGATTTTTCGTGTTTTAATTGTTTTTAGCGGAACTCAAGAGGGCGCCGCCGTTTCTAAATTTTAAATTGTTTATGAATTATTTACAATGCAAATTTAGTCTGGCCAATGGGGACGGATTAGCACAGTAAACGGGATTTATAACACAAATTACAGAATGTGAAATTAGTCTGTCTGGTAATTGATGAAGCCAAGTAATATTCGAAATTGAACCACTTTCAATTCAGGTCTAAATCTGCCAGTCTTTTCAAATCATAAAAGAAATGGTGTGTTATAATTAAAGTCTGCACCACAGAAGAAACCCTTCAGATTAATTTTTGAGGGGTTTCTTGTTTACGGTAGTCTGAGACTACGGACATATTGATCCGAAGCTTGGAAACTTCGGATAGCGAGGTAGGAAAAAGTTCGAAATTTGTACAGCAGCCACCACAATATTAAGCAAGTTGTCAACAAAGTTGACAACTTTTTTTATGGTGCGCCCGGCAGGGCGCGTTTACTTGGCGGTGAAAGTCCGCTATGGGCCTGTTAAGGGGAACCATTAGCCGAGCGGCAAGGGTGTCTATCGCGAGGTGGAATCTGAAGGAAGCCGAAGGCAAAACGCTGGCCTGACGAACAGGAATCGCATAATAGGCTTATATGCCGGGTAAGGAGGCCATCATCTCTAAAGCCCGATACTTAACCGGAAGGCATATAGGTATATGCGGCAGGTATAAGCGTGAAGGTAAATGCGCATTACCCGGGGAGACCTGAATGAAAAGTCGGCTGAAAGGGCGTGTGGTTCCCGTAAGCGACAACCCGGATGGAGACGTTCGGCTGAACATTCAGGAGTCAGCAGAGGCCATAGTATTCCGCAGTCGCGGAAGAAGGGCTGAACCGTAGTTACGGGAAGGACTATTATGATACAGAAGAAAGAAGCAGAATCGAAGGACAATCCTAAGGCCATTATAAGAGGAGAACACCCGGAAGGCGTTCGGAGTAATAATGGTGCGGATACTTCTGTACCCATAACAGGGCAGCCAACCCCAGCAATCAAAGACCTGATGGCTCAGGTATTAAGTACAGCGAACATGCTCATGGCGTACAAACGAGTGGTTGTGAACAACGGATCAGCAGGTGTCGACGGGATGAAAGTGGAGGGACTAAAGCCGTATCTTCAATCCAACTGGTCATCCATCAAGGAGCAACTGGAACAAGGGACCTACTATCCAAAAGCAGTTCGCAAGGTAGAGATACCGAAACCAGGGGGAGGAGGCATGCGGATGTTAGGCATCCCCACGGCAGTAGATCGCCTGATAACCCAGGCAATCCAACAAGTGCTCAGCCCGATATGGGAGGAGACGTTTTCGGATGGCAGCTATGGGTTTCGTCCGGGACGCAGCGCAGCAGATGCCGTTAAGAAAGCCCAAACGTATCAGGAAGAAGGCTTGAAGATAGTGGTAGACATCGACTTATCAAAGTTCTTTGACGAGGTAAACCATTCAAGGCTGATGTCACGGCTAATGGAGCGCACACCGGGGGAATGGCAACTACACAGATTGATACATCGCTACCTTAAGGCGGGTATCATGGAAGGCGGGCTGACATCCTCACGTGACAAAGGGACTCCGCAAGGCTCGCCGCTATCGCCACTATTATCGAATATCGTCCTTGACGAGTTGGATAAAGAGTTGGAGACGCGAGGTCACAAGTTTGTCCGCTACGCAGACGACTGCAATGTGTATGTTTCCAAACAACGCTCCGGGGAACGTGTTTATGCATCGCTCACGCGCTTTCTTGAAAGCAAAATGCGGTTAAAGGTAAATAAAGAGAAGAGCAAGGTAGACAAGCCCCGGAACCGTAAGTTTCTTGGGTTTTCGTTCTATAGCAAGCGGGGCGGGGTAGGGATACGCATATCCCCAGGCAGCGTAGAACGGGTTTACAAGAAAGTGAAAGCCCTATGCCGTCAGGGCAGGGGATGGAACCTTGGCCGATTTATCAAAGAACTTCTCAATCCGTACCTTCGGGGATGGGTAAATTACTACCGGGTAGCAGATGCAAAAAGCATCCTTGAGCAATTGGACGAATGGATACGCAGGCGGCTTAGACTTATCCTGTGGCGACAATGGAAACACAGATGGACGAGGCGGAATAAGTTGGTCGCTGCTGGTCTAAGTGAACAAAGAGCAGTTGAATCAGCTTTCAATGACCGTGGGCCATGGTGGAATTCAGGAGCCAGTCATATGAATCAAGCCATTACAAAGCGCTATTTTCAGAAACTGGAACTCGTGAGCCTACTTGACAGGTATTTAGATTACAATAAATCAGTAACTATTGGAACCGCCGTATACGGAACCGTACGTACGGTGGTGTGAGAGAGCGGCGAAACGAATAAAAGTTTCGCCCTCTACTCGATCGATTCCGGTTTACTTTATGTGATTGTCCAATCATCATATTCAGCGTCCAATCTGAATTTTGGAAATTTAAGAATTTTAGAGATTGTCCCGGCGTCTCGGGAATATCATTAAATAAATCCGACTGTGCAGCTGATTGGTTTCCTTAAGGAACAAGCGGGTTCATTCCTTATTTTTCCAGTAGCTTTTCCGTTTTGGACAGGAACGTTTCCAGCGCATCGGAGATGTTCAAGTCCATGCGATCAGCAAGGATTGTTAGCCACCAAATACATTCGCCCAATTTGTGTTCCAGTTCAGGCCCGGCATTGCTCTTTGGCCAGCGGCCCTGCTGCGACATGGTCAGGCGGCCGACTAAACCGGCGTCGGTTAAAAAGGCCAGGGTGTCTTCCTCAACCGTCCACTCACTGCCGTGGTGGGTTATTTCCAGTTCATGGTATTGTTTTCTTATTTTTTTTGATCTTTCGATCATTTCACTGATTTTGCTATCGTTCATGTTTTTAATCTAAAAAAGCATTAATAATTGTGATCAGTCCCGCTTCGTTGAAGCGAAATTCCAGTCCGCCGGTCTCGTGGCCGAAGTCTCCAGTAAAATCCACTTTCGCTAAAATCTTGCCTGTCTCCGTATGTTCCAATGACAGTAGTTCAGTCTTGGTATGATAGCCAAAGAAGAACGTTGTGATGTATTTTTTGATACCGGCAAGGCCTTCAAAATTTTCTCCGACAGATACGTCGTCAATCACGGCATCTGTGGCAAAAAGGTCAAGCACGGTTTGCGTGTCATAACTGTTGGCGGCTGTTATGAATTTTTGGATAATAAGTTTGCTCATGGGGTGATTAGTTTAATGACTGCCTGAAATCAAGTGGTGACTGTTTGGTTTTGCTTTTAAAAAGCCGGTTAAAGGATTGTGGATGCTCAAAACCCAATTGATAGGCAATTTCTGCAACGGAGAGTTCGCTCGCGCTTAACAATTCTTTAGACTTTTCGATCAGTTTAGCATGAAGGTGCTGTTGCGTATTTTGTCCCGTCAGTGTGCGAAGCATATCGCTCAGGTAATGCGCTGATACATTTAAAGCGGTGGCTAATTCCTCTACGGCCGGAAGCCCGTTGACAGCTTTACCCGTATCAAAATAGTCAGCCAGTACGCTTTCAAAGCGTGCCAGTAATTCGCTGCTGACTATTTTGCGAGTGATGAACTGCCGGTTATAATAGCGTTTACTGTAGTTCAGTAACAGTTCTACTTGCGATACCAATACATCCTGACTGATCTGATCGATCGCCGAATCCAATTCAATCTCGATATTTTTAAATAGCCCAGTGATCACTTGCTTTTCTTTATCCGACAAGTACAGGGCCTCAGTTACGGCGTAAGAAAAGAAACCATAGTTCTTGATGCTTTTTCCCAAAGGGTAGGTCCTTATAAAATCCGGGTGAATTAATAAAGTATAGCCGCCGTAATCCGCTTCACCTTCCAAAGCCGTGATCACCTGGTTGGGCGAGATAAACGATAAGCCGCCCTCGTCAAAATCATAATGGCTCTGCCCGTATTTGATCTTACCGCTAAAGTTCTTTTTATAGGAGATCTTATAAAAGTTGAACAGCATCCCCTTTTCCAGTTCGGCGGTATTCACCGTAATATTACTATAATCCACCAGACTGATCAGTGGGTGCAAAGGCCTGGGCAAACCTAATGCCCGGTGCAGTTCTGAGATCGAATTAAAGAAGATGGGTTGTTTACTGGCTTTCATAAGGACTCTGCAAGTTAAGGTATTTTGTTAGATTGTTCCGGTAAGCTTCCGGTCCTTCTTTTAAACGCTTGGCATACAAACGTACCGCGTCATTACCGGCCGGATAAGTTAATTGATCTTTGTTGTCGGTCGCAGCGGTATAAACTACTTCAGCAATCTGTTCCGCTTCGGTAAATTCCATCAGTGTGCCATCCTGAAAACCTTCCATCATTTTAGCCATGGTAGCATCATAAGCTTTATCTTCCGTTACCTGCATCGCTTTGGTGAAATCAGTTTTAATGCCGCCCGGCGCTACGTTTTTGATGCCAATATTGAATTGTGCTAAATCATACGACAGGCTTTCGGCTAAGCCCTGCAAAGCCCATTTCGAAGCATTATAGATTGCTGATTGCGGGTTGGATACCAAACCACAAAGTGAAGTAGTATTGATAAACAAGCCTTTGTTACGTTCACGGAAATAAGGGATAAAAGCCCTGATCACCGACAGTGTACCAAAGAAGTTAGTATCGAACAGCGCCCTAATTTGTTCTTCGCTATGCGATTCTGTTGGCCCGACTAAACCAAAACCAGCGTTATTAAATACAACATCAATATCACCGATTTTCAATGCGTTTTTTACTGTGATTCGCACTTGATCGGCATTAGTAACATCCAGCGGCAGCAAAAACACGTTTGACAGTTGGTTTAATTCCGTTTCGTTTTCGGGTGAGCGCATGGTAGCTATCACTTTCCAGCCTTTAGCCTGAAATAATTTAGCGGTTGCTTTACCTAATCCGGTTGATGCACCGGTGATCAAAATAGTTTTCATGTTCGTTTCCTTTAGTATGTTACAAAGGTGTGGCTTCGCTAAAGCAGGATTGTAACTAAAACGGACGATGTTGTAACCAAAATGAAGAATTGATTAATTAGAGATTTGCGTTATGTAGTACTGAGTTGGACATTGCGAGTTTCAATTTTTGGAAAGTTGTTTTAATAATTATAAATCCAAATCGGCCATTAAACGCAAATCAGATAGGAAATAGTTCGAAATTTGTACAGTAGCCACCACAGAAGAAACCCTTCAGATTAAGTTTTGAGGGGTTTCTTGTTTACGGTAGTCTGAGACTACGGGCATATTGAAGTTTGGAAACTTCGGATAGCGAGGCGGCCTTTATGGTGTCTTTGCCATGCTTGTTGATCGTGCGTTTATGTACCAGGGACACAAGTTTATCCGTATCGGTCTCTCCAAGGCTCAGCGCCTTGATGACCGCCCTCATTGATTTGCCCCCGATATCGAAACATAATTGCTCAAACGGATATTGCAGCGTTGGAGTACCAGGTACAGGCCCTGCTCTGCGCTTTGATGATGTCTGACCAAAGCGAAACGCCGCCGGTGATACTGACGCATCTGCTGTATCTGCGGGCCCGGCACGAAACTGTCCCGGAGCAATTCCTTTAGTTGCTATCTTGTCAGTTCAAGACAAACGTATCTGCAAGTGTTGCTTTAATCTCACGGTCAATATTCTGACTATGCGAAGGCTGTTTGCAGTAACCATTCAACTTATCTAATTCCTTGGTATACTCAGCGCGTTAGTCTAATCAAAAAAACATAATAACCGGGCGACTATTTAGCTAAATAATCGCCCGGCAGAAAATAAAGCATCAGATCAATGCCCGATCCACACTCCTATAGGGGTTAATGTATTGAGTTGAACAAAGTATACTCCCGGTGCATAGCTTCCCGACAGGGATACCTGTAGCGCATCGCCATCTGCTTTAAACGTATTTGCCTGCATTACCTTTCCGAAGGTATTTCTTATTTTTATGTTAATCTGCTGATTTAAAAGCTCCTTGGTTAGTTTTACTGAAAAGCGGGTATCAATCACAGGGTTAGGATAAATGATTAATTTGTCTGAAATGGGCTTATCAGTATCTGTTGACGATGTTGATTTTGCCGTTTGCGCTGTTGCCATAGTTGCCAATGAATTGACAGATAGTGCAGCGGGCTCGGTACCATAGAACAATACACCCTTGTAATAAGCCGTGATCCGGTTGTTTTCCTTCATCACATCTTTAGCAGCATAAGAATAATCATTCGCTTCGTTAAAGCCCGACCAGTCGGCCTTGGCGATACGGTATTGGATATTTCCCGAATTACTCAACGGGTAGAGCTTGCCAGCTGTGGCCTTAACCGCTGTTTCAAAATAGTGGTCTGCACCTGTTAAAGGCGTATTTAAAGTTACTATTTTTCCGCTGATGTTGTTAGTGCCCTTAACGGCATAATCTATCCAGTAGTTCATACTTTGCGAACCGTCTTCCATAAACCAGTATCTAACCGTAACATCGCCATAGTCAACCGTAACATTGCCGGTATTATTGATTGAAAGATAAGTACTGATCGTATTTCCGCCTGAAGTTTGATTCTGATTCTGATAAGAAACGCTCAGTGCGGTAACCGGGGTAGCCGTGGTAGGCTCTGTGCCCCAAATCAGAGCACCGTTCCTGTAAAGTGTAATATGCGGGTTAGCGGTGTAGTTGCCCGTATTGTTTTGGTAAGAGTAATCATCCGCCTCGTTCAGGTTAGACCAATCCTGATTAGCCAGTCTGGACTGTATTGGCCCGGTATTGCTATTGGCAGCCAGGCTTCCCGCAGATAAAATGCGGTATTCGATGTAGCCCGTAGCACCATTCCGTGGCTCCGGTAACGGAATGTAAGCCATCGATACGTTGCTGTTACCCAATTGGGCATAGTCTACCCAGGTATTGATGCCCGAATAATTTTCAGCAGTAAACCAATACCTCATGGTGAGTTCGTTATAAGCTACCGCAACAGAATCCTGATTAACAATCCTGATATATGGGCGGATCACGTTGTTGCCCGCTTGTTTGTTATCACCGTCAATATATTGAACTTGAAGATTAACCGGCATCACCGTAAAAATCTGGGTTGCGGTTGCAGGCTCATAAGTGCCATTGCCAGCCTGACTAACCGTTATTGTGGTATTACCCACGCCTGTGACATGAAGCTGGCCATTGGTAAACACGGCAACATTACTATTGCTGCTGGTATAAGTTAAGGGCAAACCTGTATTTATGGTCGCCGTCATTAAAACATCCGCATCTCCCAGTCTTTTAGCTGGCAACGGATTAAACGTAAGCACTTGAGTTAGTTTGTTAACAATCAGGTTTTGTGTTACCGGGGCGGCCGGTAAATACCTTGCATCTCCATTTTGTAAAGCCGTAATTGCCGCGGTACCCGCGCCTGTGATACGAACCGTATCATTAACAACAACGGCTACAGTAGAATCTGAGCTCGTATATGTTAACGGCAACGAGGAGCTCGCCGATGCCCCGGTGGCAAAATTAATGTCATTCGCATTTTTCACCGGAAATGAATTAAAGGTGATGGCCTGGCTGAGCTTGTTTACCGTTAACACTTGTTGTATCACGGGAGCGGCGTTAAATAAATTGTTGCCCGGTTGCGTAGCCGAAATGATAGTTGTACCGCCCGATACCATGTGCACTTTGTTATTAACTATTGTTGCCACGGTAGTATCCGAACTGCTATAGTTTACCGGAAGCCCCGAAGAAGCAGTCGCCATCGGGTCAAGATCTGCATCTCCCAACTGTTGAGGCACGATAGCGGCGAAAGTAATTGTTTGATCGTTATAAAGCAGGGCGGCGATCTCGGTATTGCTCAAGCCCCGGTTATAGATCCGGAAGTCATCATAGGTATGGCCGCTGTAGGGATCGGTTGAATACTGTGATTTACCCAAATAATTATTAGTGGTTAGCCCCAGATCGGCCGGCTTTATTGTGGCATTGTTGTCGGTATACTGCTGCACCCCATTAACGTAAAATTTAAAAGTTGTTCCTTGTTGAGTAATCGCAATGTGTACCCATTGGTCAAGTGGCAATACGTAAGGCATCGATCTGTCATTGGTTCCGGTGGCGCATGTAATCTTGTACCTCACATTAGTTCCCGACTTGGGGATCAAGATCATGAAGTTGGATGTCCCGGTCCCGAAATCAAAAAGACGTGTATTGGTTGCCAGCGTTGCCGGGAGTTTAACCCAGGCCGCAATTGTGAAATCAGTCAACGTACTCACCACGCCCTTAGTTAGTTGTAGGTATGAACTTGTTGCACTTGCCAGGTTTAATGCTCCGTCCGGCCCGTCTTTTCCCGCGGTCCAGGTAGCGGCGTTTACAACGGTTCCGTTATAGCCGCCCCAATCGTCTGCGGTAAAGGTACCCGCATTTTCATTGAAGCCAATGTGCAGGTGATGGCTCAATACAGGTGTTCCCGAAAGTACCACTGTTTCGGGGCTACGGCCAGCGCCGTTAAAAGCCACTATTTTATAATAATAGGTTGTTCCGTTGCTGGTGTTGGTGTCCTCATATCTTAGCGCGGTAACATTGCTTGCAATAACAGTATATGGGCCACCAGGCGCTGCTGAACGGCTGATTTCGTAGCTGGCATCGTATAGCAGATCCCAGGTGAGCGTAATCTTTTTGTCGCCCGAAGCAATGTGCGGATTAATCACTGCGGTTGGGGTGATCAAGTCGTTCGTTTTCAATTGCAATACGGTTGAATTAGCACTCTCTCCGGCTGAATTTACTGCGTTGACCACATAGTAATAAGTAGTACCCGGAGAAAGGGTTGTATCCCGGTAGGTTAGATTAGTGGTATTTGCATAAACCGTTGTAAAAGGGCCGTCGGCGCTTGCTGAACGTTTCAGACTGTACGCCCGGGCACCTGCACTTGCTGTCCAGTTGAGATTGACTATCCTGGCGGACACTACCGTTCCGCTCAACGCGCTTGGGGGAGCAGCAGTTGCTTCTCTCGTTAAAGCCAAAACCGGAGAGTAAACCGTTTGTGTCCCTGCCAAATTAAAAGCTTTGATGCGGTAACGTACCTTAGCATAAACACTGTCTACATACGCCAGTTTACTCCCAAAGGGGTAACTTGTAAATTCACGGACTGTTGTAAAATTGGTATCTACACCAACAATCATTCGCTCCAATATATATTTGGAACCTAATTCGCCATTCAGGTCTAACCACTTGAGCGTAAGCCTGTAAAAGTTATCCGAATTAATAGAACTGTAAATTATAGGAGCTGCCAGTTGCCAGTTATGAACGGCCGCAGTACTTGCATTGTAAGCCAGTGCAGATTTATTGGCATAATAATATTTACCTGCGGGTGTAAGCGTGTCGGCCAATACCAGGGCTCTTTTATCCTCAACCCAGTCGTATTCAGCATACCGTTCCACAAACGATGCGGTGTCCAAAACAGTTAAAATACCTTTTATATCGCTCAACTGCTTCTGCTGCGCCTGTGCAACATCGGCAGGCCAGCTCTCTCCTGTCCAGTTTGCCCCGTTATTCCATTCTGTGATCCAGAGAGGCCTTTTTACCCTGTTGTAAATATTTTTTAACCGTGAATACCATTGCTGGGGAGTTTGCCCTCCCCAATAGCAGTGTATCGCAACAAAATCAACACGAAGATTCATGGAATCGGTTTTCGCCAAAAAGTTGGTAATCCAGCTGCTTTCGGGATTGGCCGGGGCAGGTGAACCAACACGTAAGCCGGATTTCATGATCTCGGGCCATTGCTGTACGGCCTGATCCACCGTTAGGTTTGACTGATTGGTTTGATCGGGTTCATTAAACCCGAGTACATGGTTAACATTTTGTTTGTTCTGAATATCAGTCCAGGACGGCCATCCTCCGTTTTGCCTTATAATTGAATAATTATAATCTGTACTTTCTGATCCTCCAATGTTCCAATCATAATACCATGTGGCCCCAACCTTGGCCGGCGACCATCCCGCTTTCCCTTTTTTGCTAACCCAATCCCACTTGAATACGCGGATAAATGAGGCTGTAGCATCGAGGCCCTGCGGCATGGTATTGATTATCAGATCTGCATCATCAGCAATAAATACCCGGCTATATCCCGAGCCATCCCGATTAGTGGCGAAGGTTGCCATATAGCCACGCTTGAGTTTGAAAGACCTGATCGCGTTATCGAATGTTTTCAAACTATCATGATAGGCAGTGATCTGATATGACGTTGTTGCGCCGCTCAGGTTGGTGCCTGTATACACCTGCAACGCCTGGGTAGAGGTGATGTTACCGTTAGGGATCACCACTGTGCCGTTTTTATAGATAGATACCCTGACGCTGGGATTATTGAGGGCGGAGACACCGTTGATGCTGACGAAACCGAGCCAGTTGGCAATCACAATGGATGGTTTGATATTATCAAAAAAGAGCCACGAATCGTCCGAATTCAACTGCACTGAGGAGTTGACGAGGGGGGAAGCCTCTCCGGTGAGATGCATATCTGTTTTTCCGGGCACAATAAAGTTAGTATTGAAAGCTGGCAGATAACTTGCCGTGGTTCCGGTTACGATAACATCTTGTTTCGGCCCCGAAACTATCCCTGCAGGTGCATAGGCACCATCGTCATAAGTAACAGAAGTGACAGACATATCAACCGCGCCGTTGGGGTAATTTTTCCCGAAAATAAAACGCGGCGCAATATCTATCTTAGTCAGCTGTAATTCGGCAATCGAAAAAAGTGCCCAGTCTCCTGTAAAAGTAAGGTAGTAAAGTCCTGCTTCCTGAGATGTAAAACCAAACGCCTCCCGGTTCAATACCCTTGTGCCGCTGGTAGAAAATACATGAGACGCATATCTCCCGGTCAAAGCGGTAGTCTTGCCAATACCTACCGTCATTGTTTTCCCGCCGGTAGCATTGGAAAGATAAGCATGAAGCATGGAGAAATTATAGGTGGTATTGGCTTCCAGCATCACAGGATAACTGTAAACGGTACCCGAAGTAGTGCTTCCATCCCATCTGATGTACAATACGCGCCCCGTATAGGTGTTGCCGTTATAGGTGTGTACATTAGCACCCGAAGATGCATTTACATCTATGTAACGTACGCCCGAGCCCCCATTCGCCGTGTTAAACAAAGTTGTTACGGTTGTTCCGGTATATGCCCAGCTATAGTTGCCTGGTGAACCCGCATTATTTGGTGCAATGCCCGCCCAGTTTGGGATGAGCGAGGATGCAGTATTTTTATTTATTGACAGTTCGGCAATGGAGAATAAACCCCATGGCCCGGTAAATGTAAGGTAATAAGTACCCGCCTCCTGAGAAGTAAAAGTAAAATCTTCACGCTTCAAATCCTTGGTGCCGTTGGTGTTGAATACATAAGAAGCATACCTGTCGGTAAGCGCTGTGGTTTTACCAATACCTGCCGTTATTGTTTTTGCCCCTGTAGCATTTGAAACATAGGCATGGAGCATAGAGAAATTATAAGTGGTATTTGCCTCCAGTGTTACCGGATAGCTATAAACAGCATTAGTGAGATCGGGAGCGTCCCATCTCATATAAAGTACCCGCCCATTATAAGTTGTGCCGTCGTAAGTGTGGGTATTAGATGTGGCATTCGCATCCGCATAACGGGAACCGGCTGTTGAATTAGCGACGCTGAACACCGAGGTTGACGTTGTTCCGGTAAGGGCCCAGCCATAATCGCTTGGTTTGCCTGCATAGTTTCCGGTGGTGCCCGCCCAGCCCGGCATAACGTTAGGGCCCGCTACTGCACTTTGGCTCCCCGGACTTTCCACTCCGCCAACCATATCATTAATGGTGGAAAGCGGCTGCGACTTGATGTACGCTCCATTATGGTAAATATGCGCAGAGTCTTTTTTTACCGCGATACGGATGGTTTGATCTGTTCCGGCCTGGGATGCTGAGAGGGCGGTAACAGCACTTAGTGATGACGTTGATTTTAAGCTGGACATATCCAGCGACAGGCGGACGCCCATGCCTTTTGAATTGCGGGCGTCAATATCCAATCCGCGCCCGGTAGCCGAATTAACTTTTCCGATAACTTCGAGCGTATATTCACCAGGAACCAGGCGGTTTTTTACCACCGTGTCTGTCTGACTGGCATTGGTAAATGTGCTGGAAGAAAGGATGGTCTGGCTTAATGTAGCCTTGGTGGGCAAATTGGGCGATTGCGCTGCTGCCTTCAAACTACAGAAACAGGCTATCATTGCTGCCAATGGTAAACTTTTTTTCATAGGTTATTGTATGGTTAGGTTAGTTACTCATTCTACACATTCTATAAAATTTCATTTATAGAATTCCCCGGTAAAAGGATAGAAACATAATCCCAATAATTATAATAAACCGGATATCAAATAGATTGATTAGTTTATCACACAGCACATCAGTACCTATAATTGTTTGTATATAATAATTGGTTACCCGAAGTAAGCCAATTCTGAATTAAACCAGGGGGGGTATTTCAGTATTTTTAGGGGGTATATTTATAAAAAGACAAGTCGGTTGATCTGATATACTTAATATATAACAGTTTAGTTTAATAGTATTTATTATGGTGTAATACTTTGGTGGGTTAATTTACTGAAGGGCTTTTCTAAATAAGTTCAAATTTTTTCAGGGCGCTTGCTATCATATTTAGGCTTATCACTATCGGTCTTAACCTAAAAGTCGCAGACTGAAAATAAGGCCAACAAATGAGAGAAAAGCCAGGATATTTTTCGACTTCTATCTTTAACTTATTTATTAACTCACCTTACGCAAGATTGGTCTGAAAGATGTAGGTTCAAGCGGCGTTAAGTGTTGATAACTTTTTAAGCTCAAGGTAGGCAGCCTTTTGTGCGGCCAGGTATATTTTAGCCTTCATCGCAAAATGATTATGCCCAGTTCGCTGTTTTAGCCATTCCATTTTGACGTACGCGATGATGGAAAGGATAAAATGATTGGTTTGGGTACCTACTGTTTTTGTTGGTGACTTGGCAAAACCAACATTGCTTTTTACTGATTTATGATATTCTTCTACTCCCCACCGTTTTTTGTAGATCGCAGTAATCTGTTCGTATGTTAAAGTCAAATCGCTACAAGCCAGGTACAGCTCGCCCACTGTATCGTCCTCGTTTTTGAAGACTTACCTTATCAGCGACAGCGGATAATCCAGCTCTGGAAGCCAAACCTCCACGGTTTGCTGTCCCGGCTGTAACGATTCGATTTTACATATTCCTTTTTTTGTTTGCTCTCCTGGCTTAGGGCTACCTTACGATTGCTCTTTAATGCCATCACAAAGTTACGCTTAAGTTCTTCTTTTACCCATTTCATGTTTTCCACTGAAGAAAACCAGCTATCGGTAGCCACATACTGGAAATGTAGATTCCGATCACAGTGTTTGAGCATTTCGCGGAAACCGCTATATCTGCTTGTTGACGTATTGTTAACTTTTAATTGTTTAATTGGATGTTAATTGGAATAACCGACCGCATAAGCTGCAAAATAATATTGTCATATTGTACAATATGTTGTAAATTTAAGCAGTGGTACCGTTTGGTTTACCAGGTATCAGGAACGAAAGGATAAGATCAAAAATGCGCTGTTTTTACAATGCGGGTTTCATTACGATCAGTAAAAAAATGCTCAACTCATTCTTGAAAAAAAGGAAGTATAAAAAACGATATTCGGAAAATGATTTTCCGGGCCTTGATGCGATTAGTTTAAAACAAAAGGAAATTTACGGCGAACAGGAACCTGTTCATTATGCAACCATCGTGCCTTACGAATTGGGTGGTGAAGATCCGTTATGGGCTGTCGAATGTTACAACAGTACAAGGCAAGATGCTCATTTTCATTTTATGACAATAGGTTTTAGTAATTTGTTTTACGACGAAGATGCTATTGATGATGAATATAGCGGCTTCGGATTTGAAATAACTTTTAGACATTTGCCATTTAATGATGATCCCGAAAAACCAATATGGGCGGTTAACTTTCTCCAGAATATTGCAAAGTATGTTTTCGAATCAGGAAAGGGGTTTGATGATTTTCACTTCATGTCGGCAAATGGCCCTATCAGATCTGAAACAGAAACCGATATTACGGCTTTTACATTTGTTACGGATGCCGAAATGGGAGAGATAAATACGCCGCATGGAAAAGTTAAATTTTTGCAGTTATTCGGTATTACCTCGCAGGAATATATAGATATAAAAAACAAGATATATACCGCAAAGGAATTAACTGAAAGGCAAAAAACGAATAACCCACTGTTAATAACAGATCTAACAAGATGATATTATAAAAGTCTGTGACAACAATCACAGACTTTTATAATGTTAAAACGTTCATCAATCAACTCGCCAACACATTACTCCTCAATCATACCACAGCCGGAGTTTGGCTTCATGCACAAGAAAGCTATAACCTTGCCCAGGCTCGCAATATACCCCAGGCTAAATTTACGTGAACAATTGATTGCCGTAGGTGAGTTGACGGTAAGGTTAGACCAGTTGGAAAAGTGCTTAAAATTTTTGTGTCACCGGTTCGATCCCAGTTGCCACCGCAGAAAAAGTAAAAGCTCATTCTTTTATTGAAATGGGCTTTTTTGTGGTAAAGCGATATTTCAAGCTGAAATAGTTTACAAATCATTCTCCTGGTCAGCGGCTTCTTTTCCTGGCTCAAAAATACCCGGGATGGCCTGTTCATCACTTACCACTTTTTGATCTTTGGGACCAGCCATTTCCATATTCATAAATTTTTGTTGTATTAAAATAGCCCGCCGTGCTTATTCAATTTCTTCAGGGATTAAGATTTATTACCTTTGCGCCTCAATAAATTACTGCTATGACTGAACTTGCACCATGCCCAATCTGCCAATCGCCTTATACTTATGAACTTGAAGACTTGCTGGTTTGCCCGGAATGCGGGCATGAGTGGAAAGCTGCGGAAGAGACTACAGTTGAGGAAGGTTTTGTTGTAAAAGACAGCAACGGCAATATCCTGGTGGACGGCGATACGGTAGTGACGATTAAAAACCTGCCGGTAAAGGGAACCTCCCAATCCATCAAAGCTGGTACCAAGGTCAAAAATATCCGTTTGGTGGATAGCGATCACAATATTGACTGTAAGATCGATGGTTTTGGCGCGATGGCGCTCAAATCAGAATTCGTAAAAAAAGCCTGATATTCATTCCTGAAATTAAACCGCTTAACAGTCCGCAATTCAGAATAAAAAACGGGCCTAACAAATAAGAATCAGATAATAACCAAAACCATTTGCGAAAAAATCACTTAAAAGACTTACTTCTTCGGTACAAGGCGGGTGTCTGGCCAATTTTTGATTTAAAGATCCGGTTAAAAGCGGCTTCCGACTGGTAACCGACCTTAGCGGCAATTTCGGATATATTGCTGTTATCTGTCAATAATAACTTTTGGGCCTGCCTGATGCGCCAGTTGGTAAGGTAGCTCAACGGTGTTTCGTGTACTAATTTTTTAAACTGATTAAAGAAAACGGAACGTGACATACCAATTTCGGATGCAAGAGATTGCAGCGTCCAATCATTTTGAGGTGAGTCCTGCATCAATTTTAAAGCCTTGCTGATCCTCGGGTCGTTTAATGCCGAAAGAAAACCACTACTGGGCATAGTCTGTTCTAAATAAGCCCTGATGATATTAATAAACATAATTTCCGACAAGCATTTCAGCATCACGCTGCTTCCCGGTCTCTCGTTGTTGAGTTCTTCCAGCATTAATTGGGTAACCTGCCTCAGTAAGATCTCATTTTCTGTCACATATTGCCTGATATGAATAATTGAGGGCAAGTCCTTTAAAAAAGGGTGCAAAGGTTGATAGTCAAATTCAAAATGGCCCGCTATAAGGGTAGTTATCTCGCCGCCAGTATTAAAAACAGGTATTCCTGCTCTGCGGGCCTTAACAAATTCGGGTGATGGCATGCGTAAACTTGTAGCTTTATCGGCTATCCAATGGGCGCTTCCATGAGGCACAAATACCAGATCGCCCTCCGCCAATTCTATAACATGGCCGTCGGGTGAACCAATAGTACAACTACCGCTCACCAATCGCCAAAATTGCGAATTTTCATCCTGAACAATGTCAAGCCCCCACGGTGCAGCAAGTGGGAATTTGCTATAGACTACGCTTCTAAGCCTGGTTGTGTCTAATATGGTACTTAAGGCATCCATTCGTTCAAATAAATACGTTTGAGCAAATATATAACACTTTCTAATACTTTAAGTATTGAATCGCCGGATACCTTTGTATGACTAAATAATCAGAAAATGACAAGTCAAGAATTAGCGAATCGTTATTATGACCTTTTTCAAAAAAGGCAAGTGGCAGAAATTTACGGACAGTTTTATAGTGCCAACATTATTTGCACTGAACCTGAACATGCTTTGGCGATGGGTGTACCAACTATAACCAAAGGAATTAAGGCGGTTTTAGCAAAGTCAAATGCCAGGCAGGAACTTATAGCAGAAGTGCACAGCTTCTTTTGCAGCGAACCGGTAGTTGGAGGCAGCTACTTTAGTGTATCTATGGGCAGAGACATGACCATGAAAAATGGGCAAAGATTGCAGGTGGAGGAAATTGCCGTTTTTGGTGTAGAGGAAGGTAAAATCATAACCGAAACCTTTTTCTATTAGCGATAAATAAAACCATACCCCTTTTTGTTGACGCTATTGACCATTCCGGACGGCTTTGAATATGACCAAACGCAAAATTGAACTTGAAAAATGATAAGTCTAAATAGGCTATTAAATGCCGATGAAGTAGGAAATGCTTCGATATCTACAGTCTGCACCATAAACTCATACCTTGTTACAATAGTGTGAAAATTAAAAAAGCCTTCTGATCTCCTGAAGGCTTTTTAATAAGATTTTAAAGCAGATCTGTCATTACTCATTTACTATTATATTCTTGTAATTGATGACCTATTCCAATTAAAGAATTATGATGGGTTGTAATATTTAAACCTACAAAATCACTATAAATTAAGCCCTTATTTCAATAGTTAAAATCAACCTATATAGACAATTGTATATTTGACATTTTTATTAATTTTCTTAAGTTTACTTTTTAGAAAGATGCCTGACAAAGGCAAACCAATTAATTAAAACGGCATATGGTAGCCTCTGAAGATATTCATGAATAATATAACAAAGACGCTGTACTTTGGGAAACTTCAGTAAAGGATATAAGAGTGTACATATTCGTTTGATGACTAAGCATACAAAACCATTGTTCAATTAAGGCCATCCTAACTGACCTGTTTTGATGATAAATATAAAAAACTATCTGCATCTATATGATATATAAAGCCCATCTTGTAGTTTTATCCTTTTTCTTTTTTCTGGTAATTAAAGTGAATGCCCAGAATATCATCGTTAAGAATGCTCCGGCTTCGTCAGCGACTGACATCTCTTTGGTAAGTTATAAGACGACCGCTCCTGTTATAATTGATGAGGATGAGTACCCGACGGTGAAATTGGTGGCCGGTTTTTTTACTGACGATGTAAAACGCGTAACAGGCAGTATGCCCAGGATTGGCGGATTAGATGCAGCGGCCTCAGAAGCAATTATTGTCGGCACGATAGGAAGGAGTAAACTTATTGACCGGTTAATAGCTGCTAAAAAAGTTCATAATCTTGAGAAGATCCAGGGGCATTGGGAGGCATCATTATGGCAGATCGTGGTTAATCCGGTTCCGGGCGTAAAAAAAGCTCTTGTGATTATAGGCAGCGATAGGCGGGGTACTGCTTATGGCTTGCTGCAACTTTCCAGGCAAATCGGCGTATCGCCATGGTATTGGTGGGCGGATGTTCCTACCAAACAATGTAAAATTTTAACGATCTCTGTTTCAAAACCGACCTGGGATGAACCAACCATTAAATATCGCGGTATTTTTATCAACGATGAAGACTGGGGCTTAAACCAATGGGCCCGTAACACGTTTGAGAAAGATTTAGGAAGTATAGGGCCTAAAACTTATGAAAAAGTATTTGAGCTGATGTTGCGTCTGAGGTTGAACTATCTGTGGCCGGCAATGCACGAAGTGACAAAAGAGTTTGGCAGCATTCCCGAAAACTGGCAGTTGGCAGAGCGTTATGGGATTGTAACAGGAACGTCTCATTGTGAACCAATGCTGTATAATAATGTGCATTGGGATGAAAAGATAAGGGGAAAATGGAATTATAGCATAAACCGGGATACGATTTACAGCACATGGCAAAAAACCGCTATGGAAAGAGGTAATGGCGAGTCGGTATGGACAGTCGGTATCCGTGGTATACACGACCGTGGAATGGAAGCTCCACCAAATGGTATTTCCGAAAGGATAAATTTGGTTGAAGAGGTATTAAAAGATCAGCGGGGGCTTATTAAACAATATGCAAGTAAAGAATGGGGAAAAGTGGCACAGTGTTTTGTCCCTTATAAAGAAGTCCTGCCTATCTACGATGCTGGGCTTAAGGTTCCTGATGATGTGACGCTAATTTGGGTAGACGACAACTTTGGTTATATCCGGCGTCTTTCAAGTCCACAGGAAAGAGAACGTTCAGGGGGCAGCGGCCTGTATTGGCACCTGTCCTATTATGGGAGGCCTCACTCTTATACCTGGATCAATACTACTTCACCAGCTTTAATGTGGGAAGAATTCCATAAGGCATGGGAAAATCAGGCACGTAACATATGGGTGATTAATGTAGGGGATATTAAACCGATGGAGTTAGGAATCGATTATTTCTCCAAACTCGCCTGGAAACCCGAGGCACAGCAGGCAAATGCACAGCCCCAATTTTTAAAGTCGTTCCTTACGGAACATTTCAATGCTGATCTAATCCCCTCGCTTAGCGAACTGTTAACAGAATTCTACCGCTTAGGTACCGTCAGGAAGCCTGAATTGATGGATCGTGATTGGGCAGTATCACTTTCTGACCAAAATGCAAGCCAGCTTCAGTCTGCCTATGAGATGTTGATGAAGAAAGAAAAAATAATTGCCGACAGAATTCCATCAGAATATAAGGATGCGTACACCGAGATGATTGGACTTCCGGCGAAAATTCTAACTTCAACAGGATTAATTTTCATGCATGACAGAGCGAAAGTGTATGGCTTGAATCAGAAGGAAAATGAAGCCGAAATTGAAAAATTAAAAACCTTTTTAGAAAAACAGATAGATCTATTCAACAATAAAACGGCAGGTGGGAAATGGCGATATATGATGCCTGGAACAATAACCGGTAAAAATTTACCAGCCTGGAACAGCCAAGTGGCATGGCCATGGGGAGAAATCAGGCAGCCTGATACTTCCAGAAAATCAGCTGAGCCCGAAGTTATCCGCCCGGCAGGGTCAGCAAACCGCCAGTCTGGCATTGGCACAGCAAAATGGGTAACAGTACCTGGGCTTGGGAATACTGGACAAGCTATGGCATTAAAACCTGTCAGTTTAAATGCATCCTGGGAACCTTCAGATACGTCGGCACCAAAATTGGAATATGACTTTATCGCCAACGATAGGCAAACAAGCGTGACGATTGATTTTATGCCAACCTTTCGGATTTATCCCGGAATGCAGCTTCGTGTAGTTGTTGGTTTGGATAATAAACAACTAAGCATGATTGAAGTTCCCGGATCGAACGGAAAAGAAGATGAGAATGGATCAAATCGAAATCAGGGAATCAGAAATAATTATGTGAGATCAATTATTGACCTACCGCAAATGAGTACCGGTAAGCACACGTTGTTCATCAAAGCTGTGGACCCTGGCGTAGTGATCGACAGAATTTCCTTTCTGACCAAAAGTATTAAACATTAAGAAAACTTATAAAGCCCAAAAGTGTCAGATGTTGGGAATAGATGAATTGGATTTTAAAAACTAAGGGAGTAAATAGGCTCAACCCAAGCTTAACAATCCCTTAACTTGAGGCGGCTAACTTTGCGCAATGGCCAAATGTTTTTCCGATGTTTCTGATGCTCAACTGCTGCAAAACTGGCGGAATGGCGACGCTCGGGCATTCGACCAGCTATTTGAACGTTATTTCTACCAGCTTTTCCGGTTTGCATTAACGTATATGGGCGACGCCAGCCTGGCCGAAGAAATGATCATGGATGTGCTGCTCAAACTCTGGCAAAAAAAGGAATTGCTTCAGGACCAAAGTTTGTCTCCATTTTTTTTTCACCTGCTCAAATCAAAAGTGATTGATCACTACCGCAAAAAGAAACTGGAGTTTAGTTAGGTGTTAGCTCATTCGCTCCTTAAACTCTTAACCGGGTTAGTAACTGCTACTTTTATTGATTGAAAGCTAATGGTGACAAGGGCGATGATGATTACCAATGCACCGCCCAACACAAATAACCACCAGCCAAGCAGGATACGGTAAGGATAATGTTGCAGCCACTGGCTGGTAGCAATCCACGCAAAGGGAACCGATATGGCCAGTGAAATGAAAATCAGCTTTAAAAAATCGACAGACAGCATAGTAACAATACTGCTGACCGATGCGCCAAGTACTTTGCGCACGCCGATCTCTTTCACACGCTTTTCAACAGCTAAAACGGATAAACCAAATAAGCCGATACAGGAAATAAAGATGGTCAGTACGGCGCTGAACAGGATGATCTGCTTCCACCTGGCTTCGGTAGCATAACTTTGTTCGTTTTGTTCCTGTTTGAAAGCATAAATGAACGGGTTCATGGGAAAGAGGCGCTTAAATGTTTTTGCGATATATTGCAGGCTTGCCTTTTCCGTACCGGGTTTGATCTTAATGTATACCATACCGTAGCTGTTTGCCGTATCCATCGTAAAAAACTGCGGGCCTATCTTTTCTGTTAAAGGTTTGTAATGGTAATTTTTTACCACGCCGGCAACAGTGTATGTTTTACCATCAAATGTTTTGATCTGTTGGGTTGCCAACTTATCAATTGGCAGTTTTTTTCTCAGCTTGTTTTTGTATTCCAAAGGGGTCTTGTTAGTTATCTCTTTGAAAACGCGATGGAAAGTTCTTTCGGAGTTAAATCCTGAGTCGTAAGCGATGCCAAGTAGTGTAAGCCGGTCATTGGCCGGATCGCGCATCTTACGGGCAATTTCCCGTACCCTGAATTCGTTAATAAAATCATTGAAATTCTTTTCCAGCCCCTGGTTGATCATACGGGACAGGTCATGCGGATGGATATGCAGTTTCAGCGCAAGGGTGGCCAGCGTTAGTTCAGTATCCTCGTAAAACCGGCTCGCCGCCACAATTTCCTTTAATCGCCGGCCTTTCTCTCTTGCATCCGACCTATCACTTATCGGCTTTGTCAATTGCCTATCCGTATCCTGCTTCAGCAAAGCTTCCGCAGCCATTGCGATGAGCACGATGGTAACCATCAGGTAAAAAACAGTATTGAAAGCCGATAACACGCAACATAAGCCGAGGATAAACAGACCTTCTCCAGCCACCGGAAAGCATAACGTGGCCGATCCATCAATACCGGCCGTAGGCGGCTGTAAAAACCCACTATCAGTTGTTGCGACAGGTACACATATACAACGACCGATGTTAAAACCAACCAGCCTGGCATCCAATACCCCACCAATACCAAAGTAAAATGCAGGCCATCTTTTTGGCGCAACCGATGCCCGGGGGCGGTTAGTTGGCGTATATAAAAATACAGTAGCGGCCCCAGCGCTGGCAATAACAACGTTGTTAATCCACCGGTCTTCCAGGTAATTACGAGTAAAGCCGCGCTTAAAAACAGGTTAGCTGTGTGGTCAAGCCTTTTTGCGAATCCTAAAAGCAACGCAAGCGTTAGCCCGGTGAACAAGGTGCCCACGGAAATCAGGTCATAAAAGCTGATATGTAAAATGTAGAAATTCAAGTAATACAACAACTCAATCGTTGTTCCAAATTACTAATATATTGATAAATAAAGAATTATAAGGTTTTTAGGTTTTGTTCGTTTGTAACGAAACCGGACATGAGGTGTCCGGTTTAAATGAACCCATGAATTGCTATGCTTTGAAGTACCGGCAGCCATAAATTGTGTTAATGGCTCTACGTGATGATCACCGAATTGTGTGATTTGGTGATCAAAATATTTTATCTTTATATTTTTTGAATAGCCAAGTTCCGGCCATTTTGATTGAATTACAGAGTATGAAACCTAAATTATTTGCCTTCCTTTTTGTTTGCAGCTCTTTTATTGGCTTGGTATCAGCGCAACCGGGCACAAGTTGTTTTAGTGCCAATAGTACCACCATGATATACGAGGCAGAAGCCGCATCGCCGATAGGTAGTGCTGTTAAGGTAGTAGCCAACTCCGCATCTGGCGGAAATGCTGTTACGTTGAGCAGGCCTGGCGATGGCGTTATGTTTAAAAATATAAAGGTTGCCCAAAAATTGGCGATCCGATATTCCTCTTCCGGGGTGGGCTTGATAGCGGTAGCTGTTAACGGTCAGGTAAAGAAAAAGTTCAATATACACTCATCAGGTAATTTGAGCCTGTCG
Source organism: Mucilaginibacter paludis DSM 18603 (assembly GCF_000166195.2). Lineage (NCBI taxonomy): Bacteria > Pseudomonadati > Bacteroidota > Sphingobacteriia > Sphingobacteriales > Sphingobacteriaceae > Mucilaginibacter > Mucilaginibacter paludis. The sequence continues at coordinate 2,252,091 of NZ_CM001403.1, read as the reverse complement.
TTCCTAAACGCAATCACCAATATTAAAATTGACGCCGGTACAACAGTGGCCATCACACTCATTACTGATAACATTACCGTTAACTTAGACGAAATTGCCATGGGCGATAATTTAAAATTGCCGCCTGATATCTGGAATTTACCAGTCCTTCCCGTAGCTTCGGGGCCTTTTAAGCCCGACTGGAAGGATATTAGCGAACATTATCTGGCACCAAACTGGTGGCGCGAAGCGAAATTTGGCGCGTGGTCGCACTGGGACCCGCAATCGATGCCGGAAGAAGGCGACTGGTATTCGCGCAAAATGTACCAGGAAAATTCGCCTGTTTACAAGTTTCATGTTAAAACTTTTGGCCACCCGTCTGAATATGGTTATAAGGATATAGCCCATAACTGGGGTATAGACCGGTGGGATCCCGAAGCATTGATGAATTTATATGTAGCCATGGGCGCCCGTTATTTTATGGCAATGGGTGTGCATCATGATAATTTTGATAACTGGAATTCTGCATACCAACCATGGAATTCGGTAAATGTAGGCCCTAAAAAAGATATCGTGGGCATTTGGGAAAAAACAGTAAGAAAACACGGACTCCGCTTTGGCATAGGGTTTCATAATACGCCACCACGTACCTGGGGGCAGTTTATGCCGGTAAAGTATGCCAGTGATCAAAACGGGCCTCTAAAAGATGTGCCTTATGACGGATTACAGACGATTGCCGACGGTAAAGGAAAATGGTGGGAGGGAATGGACCCGGTTGATCTTTACGGGCCGGTGCACGCCAGTAAAGATGATCCCCTGCATTCTCCCTTTGCCAACCAGTTTATGTGGCGTGTGGATGATGCCATTACCAAATACCATCCTGATGTGATCTATTTTGATGAACATGCCGGCGATTCGCAGGTTGACCTGGGCGTACACATGGGGCTGGGGTTTCTGGCCCCGCAGTTAATTGCTAATTACTACAACAAATCGCTTAAATGGAACCACGGCAAAATGGAAGCGGTAGTAAACTTAAAGGGCGTTGGCGGCCAGTATAATAGTTTCCAAAATAGTAAGGAGTTACTACCATTTGTTGAACATTCGCTGGTTAAAAGCTCAGAAAAAGTTATTGAGAAGGAAATTTCAGCCTACCCGTTCCAAACCGAAGAATCCATTGCGGAATGGCATTACCAGACAGGGCAAAAATGCCTGGATGCCCCTGCGATTGTTAAAATTCTGATGGAAAACGTTTCCCGCAATGGTACCCTTTTGCTTAATTTAACACAACACGGCCGCGGCAATTTGGATGCTGAAGTTATTCAAACTGCCAGAGATATAGGCGCCTGGCTGAAAATAAATGGCGAAGCAATATATGGCTCCCGCCCCTTTGAGGTTTATGGTGACACGTCCGTTTATTATACCCGCAATAAAGGAAAGCTGTACGCCACTCTGACTACCACATGGAAGAATGCGCCAGTTAAATTAAAGGCTTTAAAAACAAATGGCGCAACCTTAGGCAAAGTGTCGAAAGTTGAATTATTGGGCGCAGGCATTGCATTGCCATTTGTACAAGATGAACAAGGGCTAACCATAAGCCCACCGGCTTATTTGAAACCCATTAACGGCATCAGTAATGCCACTCTTGCATCGCTATACCGCATACTGCGTATCACCCATGATAAAACCTGGATAAATGATGACGACCCTGGGGTAAAAATGGCACGTGGGTGGTTCAGACAAAGTAATCTAAATGACGGAGACTTTAACAACGATTTGACTACCAGCAATACACCCGGCGCGAAATGGAGCTTTGACTTCATTGGAAACAGTATTTCTGTAATTGCGCCTAAGCAAGCAGGCTCAGGAAAAATAGAGGTGCTGATAGACGGAAAAGCCAGGAAAACGGTCGGCCTGTCAGCAACAACCTACGAAAGCCAGCAGGTTGTATGCCGGATTGACAAGCTAACAACGGGCAGCCACACGATAAGCGTTATTAACCGCGGCGGCGGCCCCGTTGCAATCGATGCTTTGGTAGTTTCTAATGCACGATAAGCCGTAAATCGGGCTCAAATGGCATTTTAAAATTACATCACCTGCTTATTGTATTCATAATTAAGGATGCAGTTTTCAGCCCTGGGGAACTAACCTGCAATGCTAACTTTCCAGGTTTTTGTGTACTTTTTAGGATAGCCAGAGCCCTCCCCTTCCAGGCCTTATGTTGATTGCCTATGTAAGGATCCGTATCCTGTAAATTAGCGTTGCCTAAACCTGCTATTGTCCCCTCGCCGCTAATGTTGAAAGAAAGCTGGTTATTGGCATCAGGCACAGGTCGTCCATTTTCATCAACAATTTCAACAGTTACATACGACAGATCCTGTGCATTGGCAGACAGTGCCCTTCTATCGGCAATCAATTTGATTCCGGCTGCCTTGCCTGCTGTTTTAAGGATTCGCGTCTCCACCTCTTTACCGTCTTTTACGGCTACCGCTTTTATTACGCCGGGCGTATAAGGTATTGTAAAAGTCGCTTTAAATTGTTGCTCCTCGGCTGTCAGCTGTTCTCCTAACAGTTTGTCATTCAGATATAACCGTACTGCCGGATATTTTGAATAAACTTCAACCTGTATGTCTTTGCCTTCAAACCCCGGCCAGGTCCAGCTTTCCCATGTTGGCCAAACCGCCCAGGATGTTAAACTGATTGGACCACTTGCCGGATTAGGCTCTTTCACCGCCAGGTACAATTCTTCTTTATCACTATACAATAACTCCCGGTAATGCGATATGGGTTTTCTCCAGCCGGTGAGATCAATATCACCACAATAGGCACCATGCCATGGAAATAGCGGCTTTTCATAGTGCTGGCCCGTAGGGTCTCCAGGATAAAAGTAGCGGCCGATGCTTGATTCTCCCAGGTAATCGATGGCGGTCCACACAAAATCTCCCAGTATATAGCTGTTTTCATGAGATAATTTCCAATTGTCAAAAGCATCCTTCGGATAAGATTCGGTCTGTACAATAATCCTTGATGGTATACGCTTATGATCGTCGGCGGCACGGTATAATTGATAGTTGTACCCGGCAATATCATAAGCGGCAAAAAGAGGGTCGAACATTTCCCACTCGCTGTCCCAGGTGGTCATGGCAGAAGTTATTGGGCGCGTTGTATCCAGCGTTTTAATAAATTTTGCCATCATTGTAGCAGTCGCAATTGCTTCCGGCTTTTTCCTTTCGATGACCTCATTGCCGATACTCCACATAAAAATGGAAGGATGACTGCGGTCACGTAACACCATTGTCTCTACATCCCGTTGCCACCATGTGTCAAAATACATCGTATAATCATACGCTGTTTTGCTTTGGCGCCAACCGTCAAATGATTCATCGATCACTAAAAGTCCTAATCTGTCGCAGGCATTCAAAAAAGCTTCCGAAGGCGGATTGTGGGAAGTCCTGACGGCATTAAATCCGGCTGCTTTTAATAGTTCAACCTTTTTTTCTTCGGCGCGGTCATAAGCGGCGGCGCCTAATATGCCATTATCATGATGGGCGCAGCCGCCGTTTAAAATGATTTTCTTCCCGTTTAGTTGAAATCCGTTTTCGGTACTAAAAGCAAGCGAACGTATACCAAAGTCGTTAAAGGTTTCATCAATAATTTTAAAGCCTCGTTTTACCGATATACGCACCTTGTAAAGATCAGGATGGTTTGGCGACCAAAGCAACGGATCTTTGATGACAACGTTTTGAATGAACTCTTTTGTTTCGTTGGGCGCTAAGGCAACTTGAATTACTGTATTGCCTGCCTGGCGCTTGTTTTTAGCTGTTAATACTGCATATAAGCTGATATTTTGAGGCGTTGGCAGCTCGTTTTTTAAAATGGTTTTTATTTCAACTTCTGCCGAGGCTTTACTTATGTTATTTGTTGTGATCACCGTGCCCCAATTTCCGATGTGAACGGCATCCGTCACCGTTACCCATACGTGCCGGTAAATGCCTGAACCACTATACCACCTCGAATTTTTTTGCCGGGAGTTATCAGCCTTAACAACCAAAATATTGTCACCATTATAGTTAAGGTAGGGAGTTATATCGTAAACAAAAGCAGAATAACCGTAAGGCCGTACACCTAATGATTTTCCGTTGATAAAAACCTCCGAATTCATATAAACCCCCTCAAAGTACACCGATATTTTTTTTCCTTTCATTGCCGTCGGAATCAAGAATTTTTTTCGGTACCAACCGGTTCCTGCTGGGAAATATCCCCCATCATTTCCCGATGGATTATCAGCTTTTGTTTGTCCCTCTATACTCCAGTCATGAGGTAAATTAATCGTTCTCCACTTAGTGTCATTGAAATCGGGCTGGCTTGCTGTTCGTTCCTGAGCAAGCGAAAATTTCCAGTCGTAATCAAAAAGCTGCTTTCTACTGCCGGTTAAAACATTTTGCGCGCTCACCATCGCAGTTAGCGACAGGAACAATAGAGTTAAAACAGATTTCATAACGATAAAGGTTAATTTAGGATGGTTTTTTTTACTGATATTAAAAAATAAAAAGCGTTCAAATAAAACTATATCACAGTAATTGCTGCTTAGACGATCACTTAGCCAACAAAGGCAACTAACTGGTTTGCGGTGGCAATGGCTTTAACAATGCCCCTAAGATTACTAATACAAAATGCAAGGTTGTGTTTTAATAATTAAAAAGTTTAACTTTAAGTACGGTGACTTCATTAAGGTGCACATCTGAAGCTAAATCATAGGGGTTAGGTGGTAATTTTATTCCAAACTCATCACCGTTTATAATTCTGTTTTTCATCCATTTTCCGTCAACAATCTTCCCTTCTTCAACCGAGAGAAGTTGCGAGTTTGGTTTGCCGACATCAGCAGACATTTGCGTTATGCTACATGCATTTCCGGCAACTATATATTCATCTTTCGATATTTGCATGATCAGGCCATATCCTTTAATCAGCGGGTCCTTTTGGATCTTATAATTGGGTTTAAATATAAAATCCCCCAGTTTAAAGGATTCTGGTGAAGTTTCATCTCCTTCCATAAAACTATTAATTTTATCATCTGCCTGAGCCTTGAAAATTAAGGGCATCAAATTATTTAATACTTTATAAGCATTCTTTATCGGATGGTTATTGCGGTATACGGAATGATCAATACCAAACGGTGAAAACCCCATCGCTTTAAGATGCCCAAAACAAAAAAAGGCTTTCGGACCGGCACTTATTGTATCATTCTGCCAAATTGCACAGGCTTCAGGGATGAGCAAAGGATTGTTGTTATGAACAAAATTGTTGGCCGATAATCCAAATTTATTGGAATAATTATCGTTTGCCAGAATATCAATAGCAGGAGCTCCTGCTTGCCAAATGTCAAGCATCAGATAATTTGGTCCGCCACTGGGCCAAACACCTGGAATGAGATTGCCGCCGGCAGCATCCCAGGCATTAACATAAGTGGGCAAATTATATATAGACTTACCTGCTTTAGCAATTTCATTTACGTATTTAGCATAATTCCAAGCCATAAAAATCTCATCTGTGTTGGGTGATTTTCCAAAAACCTCTTCCCAAGTGCCCTCGGTTTTTGAGCCATTATCTGCGTATGGCTTGTAAATATTGGGGTTTATTTGATCACGATTGGCATTAATATACTTAATTAATTCGCTTGGAACACGTTGCTCAAATAGTTTATTCGCTTCAGCAGAAAAATCTCTTGAACTTCCCAAAAGACCAACCTCGTTCTCAACTTGCATCATAATTACAGTACCATGCTTGTCTACCTGGGCAATTCTCTGCATTAACTTTTTATATGCCTTAATATCGGCCGATAAGCAATTTTTATTAATGTTTGAGATAACATTTGAAATTTTTCCGTCTTTTAGCAACATACGTGGGAAACGTCCCATGTCGGTTTTTACCCAATCTGGAGTATAATGTGATTCTCCATTTTTCCAACTTCCAAACCATAAAAATATTAGCTTCAAACCATTTTCATCTGCGCTTTTGATGTGGCTATCCACAATTGAGTAATCAAATTTGCCTTCTTGTGGCTCGAATTGCTGTCTAGTCCTGAAATAGGTTTACACATTAAATAAACCAAAAATGGAATATAAAAATGTGTCAGCAATCCTTTATGATCATAATGAAGGAGGATTAGGTTACCGTATATTAGCAGCGAAGTACGGAATAAGCCGTGATCAAGTACATCGTATTGTGATGTCAAAACATAATAAGCCAAAAAAAGCCAGAGAAATAGTCCGGGTGGTGAAGGAAGAATTACCGATACCTGATGACATAAATCTACTGAAAAAGGAATTACGCGAGGCGCGGCTAAAGATCGAGTTGCAGGATTTTATGCTCGATATATCCAGTAAGGAGCTCGGCATCGACCTGCGAAAAAAACATGGCACCAGGCAGTCCAAATGAAAATGCAAAGTTGCCCACGCGGTCTTCGTGGGTTTTGCAGACTGCTTGGTCATTCACCGCAGGCGTACTATCAGCACCAGAAATTGTCAGGCAAAAAATCGCTTGAGGAGGACCTGCTTATCCAGCAAGTACTCTATCACCGTACTTTTCAGCCTCGGCTTGGATGCCGGAAACTGCATGTGATGATGGAACCATTTATGGAAGGTCATGACATGTATATATGCAGGGATCTGCTTTTTGACTTGTTGCGGGAAAATGATTTACTGATTGTAAAGAGAAGGCGCAGTCAGCCCCAAACAACAGATTCCAATCACTGGATGAAGAAATATCCCGACCTTATAAAGGACATCAGGTTAAGCCGCGCAGATGAGTTATGGGTAAGTGATATTACCTACATACGTCTGAGAAAGAAGAAGTTCGCTTACCTGAGCCTGATAACGGATGCTTATAGCCGTAAGATTGTTGGCTTCTGTATGCATATTGATTTGTCGGCAGAGGGGCCGCTGACAGCCTTGGAAATGGCGTTAAAAGGGAGGGCAAGCGATAAGCCATTAATACATCATTCCGATCGTGGCTCACAATACTGTAGCGACGGCTATGTAACCTTATTAAAATCTAATACTATCAATATCAGCATGACCCAAAGCGGCAACCCCAAAGACAACGCTATTGCAGAAAGAGTGAACGGGATACTTAAACAGGAGCTGCTTGAAGATGCTTATTCGAATAGTAATCAAGCGCAGTGTTCGGCAAAAATAGCCATCGATATTTACAACCGGATGAGGCCGCACAGCAGCGTGGATATGATGACACCGGAAAAGGCGCACACGCAAACCGGCCCGATCAAGCGCCGGTGGAGAAATCTGCTTAACCATCCGACAGCAAAAGTGATGGCATAGCTTTTAAACAAAAAGAAAGGAGATAACAAAAAGAAAAAAAGAAGCAAAAAAAGAAAAACGTGTTGGAATATGGAAAACTGAAGGAGTTTCCCACATTCCAACACTACAAGCAAACAACAACAGTTATTCTTTATCTTTATAAAACTGTAAACCCATTACAGGACTAAAATAAAGTGTAAACTTGAAACAGGATTAATCAGTAAAATGTGTAAACCTTTTTCAGGACGTGACATGCTGCCAGGTTACAGGTAGATATATAGTATTAACATTCAGCGCTTTAGCGCGTTTCCATATATCGCTCATATACGTAATGCTTGATGCTGAAGAATTTAATAATTCAGCTCCAATAATAAGGTATGGCTTATTGTTAACATATAATTGTTTTACTCCATTTGTTTTTTTTATTACCGGCAACGTGAAATTGGCGGCAATTTGATTTGAATCAGCTGGATGATTAGCATTGGTAAATGCCATCATTAATGCGCATAACAAAGTAAAAACCAGCGATAATTTTATTTTATTCATTGTAAATGTTTTATCAGTTCAAAGCGATGCCATTCAAGCGTTATGAGATTATCATATTTATTAATGTCCGTTTCAAGATAATAGGTTTTTAAATTCAAGACAATAATATCAGCAAATACCCTCTTTCAATTATTGCAAAAACCTATAGGCAAAGCGGACAATATTCTACGAAATGTAACGCCAGTTTAAACCGTACAAATTAGTATTTAACCGTTTGTTCCTTCCAGGTCGGCCCATCTATAGTAAATAAGCCGTTACGGAAATACACCGGTTCAATACCCATTTGGGGCTTGGGTTCAGCCATTTCATTGACCGAGGGAAAGGGCTGTCCCTTGTAAAAAACAAAGTGGCATGAACTCCATAATTTTCCATCTGGGCCCTCAAAAATTGAATTGTGCCCAGTTTCGCAATAGGGGTCTTTAGTATCTTCAAAATTTCCGGCTACGTCAGCGATCTGCCCTCTATAGGCCTTTTTACGGGTGCCGAAAATCGGGTCTGGCGAGGCCAGTTCCCAGGGCCCTAATGGAGACCTGGATTTTAGCAAGCCCACTTCATACCCTCTTGTCCAGGTCGAGAAAAACATATAATATATGCCCTCGCGTTTGAGAACGAACGGGCCTTCAATCCCTCCCCACATCCAGCGCGGATTGGCTGTGTCGCGGGCGGTGCGGAATTTTTGTAGTTCACCAATGATTTCGCCTTTTGCCAGGTCTAATTTTGCCTGGAACAAGCCGTTGCCGCTACAATACATGTAAACCTGGCCGTCCGAGTCCTCAAATAAGGTGGCATCGTTATTATATTGCGGCGTCAAAGGACCGTTAACCAATTTATAGGGGCCCGTAACTTTATCAGCGCTGAACAACCATATACTGTGTTTGGCCATTCCTTTTGGATCTTGCGGCGTCACTTTTCCGCTGTTGACGATGAGCCAGTATTTACCCTTCATAAAATGAATTTCAGGCGCCCAGAACCTGCCGTTATACGGGCAGTCGGGCGCGAGTTTGGTTGCGTCTATCAGCCATGAATCTTGTTTCCAATGGATCATGTCATCAGAGACCAAAAGCCTTACACCGGGATTTGGCCCTGTCCATACGGGCAATGACGTACCTGTACAATACCACTTGCTGCCTACCCGGATGATGCAATAATCGCGCATAGAAATAGTGGTGTCTTGTGTAATTGGGTTAGTATACCTGAACACATGCCTGCCCGGATTCTTCACGCTTTTATTGGGCGAATTAATAAATGCAGGTTGTTCATCACTGTTGACAACCTGCGCTTTTGTTTCAGTATTAAAAATAAAAAACAGGAGAACAAAGCATATGGCTTTAAGCCAAAATCTGCTTACCAGAGTGAAAGATTGTTTCCGCATTTGTTTTATTGATTTAACACAATTAATAAACCTTTATTAACAAGTATAGCGTTTTTATACGTTCTTTAACTGGCGGTAGCGTAAAATCCTTGCAAAAATTTCTTTACTGAAATTGGTTTTCTGCCTAAGAGATTTTCCAGGTCAGTTTTGAACGTTTCAAATTCACCCTGCCTGATCGCATCGGAAAAACCTGCAAACATTCCCACAAATTCTTAAGGCATGTCTGCCTTAGTCATCGTTTCAATATATAATGCACCTGGGTTATCTAATCAGAACTGGGTAAAAATTCTTTTACGGATACGGCTTAGCGATTGTGGTTTTACCCCGACAAAGGAGGCAATATGGTACTGGGATATCCTTTGTTGCAGATCTGCATGGTTTTTTAAAAAACGCTCGTAACGCAGTTCAGGCGTTTCCGCATATAAGGCACTGATGTCTTGCAGCATTTTTAAAAAGACTGCTTCAATGGCGACTCGGCCAAAACGTTCCCCTCCGCGAACGTTGGCATAAAATAGTTGCAGGTCGGCATGCGAAATCACAAAAACGATACTGTCCTCTAACGCCTGGATATTTTTTGACGAAGGAACCTGTGGAAGAAAGCTTTCGTAGTTGCATACAAATTCATTTTCCTGGGAAAAATCGTATATTTTTTCCTCTCCATCCTGATTAATATAGAACCGCATTAATCCTTTTGCCACAAAACCTACTTGTTTACAAATTCGCCCTTCTTGTAAAAAAAAATCTCCTTTTTTGTAGATCTTTTCTTTAAACAAAGATGTCACGATATCTATCTCTGCCGGGCTTAGCGCAATCACCTTTTGTATGCTGTTCAGTAAGCTGTTTATCATATCATCATTTTGAACGGGATAAAAACCAAAAATACACAACCTGCGAGCAAATTGTGTATTAAATCATGCTACGGCAAAGCCGATTAGCTTGCAGACCTTAAAATTTTTGTTTCTACATTAATAATTTTTTTTCTGTCAAAGCCTGCGGTATCAGCGGCAAATTCCTGGCTTTTCAAATAGCGCTCAGTCATTTGATCGACATCGCCATTGTCCGGAAAGGATACCAGGGCGATGACCTGGTTTGCAATACCGGGTGTATTGCCGATCCAAACGCCTTTCACCTCAAAGCCGAACTTCGGAAGGTTTATTCTGTGCTTAGCCCAATTTGCTGTTAAATATTGTGCCGCTGTTTCTTTATCAGCCAGGGTGTAAATTCTTAATTGTTCCATGATGTTTGTTTTTTGTTGTCTCTTTATAATATTGCTGTATTAATTTTTTTTGATAGCTGAAAGCATCGTTTGGTAAGTCTTTTTTTTAGCCTCCCTTTAAGTGATCAGTTTAATGTATCACTATTTTTTGATGGAGCTTTTATTGAAGGTTTAGCTGTCAACAAAAGTATGCCTACTACTGAACAAATAATGGTGGCTACAATGTGCGGTATCGCTTGCGGCACACTGGTATAACTTTTTTGGTGTACAGTAATCATATCGGAAACCGGAATGATTGTCGCCACGAATAACATCACGCCCAAGGCCCGGCGTTCGTTCATCAACACCAAAGCACACAATAAGATTCCGGAAAATATATCCCTGATCCCTTTGATGTGATGAAAGGAGTAACAAAAAAAGTATTCAAGTAAAATGTCTTCCCAGGGGTGGTTTTGTGGCTCATTTTAACGTTGAATAATAAATTTACGAAAACGATCTTAACACATGCTAGCCATAATCGTAACAGATTATTGGTCGGATAGGTAAATATTTAAGCATTAAGAAATATTATGATAGATCTGTTCGAATAAGTAAGCGACCGGATTTCCTGAGTTTTCTTCGTGCTAAATATTGTTGGATCCGGATAGAAATTTATTGCTTTTTAAGGGTGATTACTTCTAATCAATTTATTAATAAGGACCTTTGAAGATCAGATCAAGCATATTTCGCAATTTTATTCCAATAGTTTAATATGTATTTGACATCTTTTGCATTTTTTGGCAAAATTTTAATCAAAATATCCTAAATAGACTTTGTAAACCTTTAAAATAGTAACCGTTGCTTTGTTGTTTGAAAATTTTACTACATTTATCTTTGGAAAACTATTGATGCTTAATGCAAACAGAGGTGTTACGAAGTTGTAGTGATGAAGTTCTGCTGGAAATGATCCGGTTAGAGGGTAATCACTTAGCTTTTACTACGCTTTATGATCGCTACTGGAATAAGTTACTCGCTATTGCCTATAATCTTTTACGCGATAAGTCTTCTGCCAAGGAAATTGTTCAGGAAGTATTTATTAGTTTATGGAACCGCCGTACGAATATTGAAGTAAGGAATGCGGGCAGTTATCTTGCAACCGCAGTGAAATTTTCAGTCTTTAAGCAGATTGAACGGGAACGAAGATACCGGCATATCGAATTGGCCGACGTTGGTGATTTACAGTTAGCAGCCGTAGATGATAGGATTGAAGATTTATTTATTAAAGAATATCTGGCCGGATTGTTAGAAGCACTGCCGGAGAAGTGCGCCCTGGTAATTAATTACAGCCGTATACGCGACTGGAGTAATGCGCAGATTGCAGAAGAGCTTAACATAGCCGAAAAAACAGTGGAAGGCCACCTTACAAAAGGATTGAAACTGATCCGTGCAAATCTCAAAGCTTCCGGAATGCTATCTTTATTAACAGCATCAGCAACCTGGCATTTATTCAGATAACATTACTTCCGAGTAAAGCAATTATCTAACTGCAATCATAGTAAACTACGTTTTGAAATTCACACCAAGATCATTAAATGGCGCCTGGCCTAGTGTTCTGTTGCTTCTATGCTTGAACTTTAACGCCGCTATCAAGTGCAGGAAGTGACCGGGGCAGAGCGCTCCGCCTATGTGAAAAGTAACACTTTCCGCCCGAATGTTCATACAACGGACGTTTTTTGGCACCCGGGATACACTATCTTAAAGGAAAATTCTGGCGTCCATCGGTTCAGTTATAATTGGGATCAAATTCCACAATCCATTCAATGCCATATTTGTCCCTGAACATTCCGGCGTAGGTGCCCCAGGGGCTATCGCCAATTTCTCCTTCGATATTTCCACCTGCTGATAGCCCGTTAAATATTTCGTCGGCTTCTTCACGGCTTTCTGCACTCACTAATATTTTAGACCGGTTTTCGTTTTCGTTTACCCGGCCCATAAATTCGGGAACGTCATTGGCCACTAATACGTTGTATTTGCCAATAGGCAAAGCAATATGCATAATTTTATTTGCCTCATTGTCTGCTACAGAAAATTCAGCGCTCGATAGGTCCTTGAAACGGATGATCTTTGTGAACTCTCCGCCAAAAACTGATTTGTAAAAAGTGAATGCTTCTTCGGCCTTGCCATTGAAGTTGATCCAGGAATTGATTGTTCTCATCATTTTTATGTTTAAATTGTTAATGTTCTTTTTATGATTTTCTGCGATAAAGTTGTCAGCAGATCGTCCAGGTCCACGATTAGTTGTCAATAATGACATAAGATTACAAAAAATTAAAATTATTTTAACCTGAGCAAGGGTTGCACCCATCATTTTGGTACATACAGTAAAGTTGCTGTAAACGATGCGCCCTGAAAACTTAGATGAACTTGTTGCTAAATACCTGGATGGCTCCGCTACCCAACAGGAAAGAGAATTGCTTAACAATTGGTTTCGCCTTGAGCAATTAAAACCTTATGAATGGGAAGCTGAGCATCCTGACGAGGAAAGCAACCTAAAGGCTGATATTTTTGATGCGATTGAGCAAAATATCAGGCTCACACGGCAGCCTGCAGTTATCAGGCGATGGCCACGTTACGTTGCTGCGGCCTCGATCATACTTTTCGTTGCTGCTGGATCTTTTTTTTATTTACAGTCTAAAAAGCAGACAGCGTACCAGTCAGCAACTGTTAAAACAGATGCTTTGCCAGGCACCAGCGGCGCAATTCTTACCTTAGCCAATGGTCAGCGTGTAGTACTTGGAAAATCCGGATCGGGAATCCAGTCGCTCAAATCGGTCAACCATATTCAAATCTCGAGTGATAGCGCTATCGTTTATAACAAAGGCGCTGTTTCACCATCTTCAATTGCTTATAATACCTTGACGACTCCCAACGGCAGGCAGTTCAATGTCATTCTTCCAGATGGAACAAAAGTATGGATGAATGCAGGGTCCACTTTACAGTATCCCATTACCTTTTCAGGAAGGGAGCGAATTGTAAAACTTTCCGGTGAAGCCTACTTTGAAGTTGTTCATAACGCGAAAATGCCTTTTAAAGTGATGGTTAACGGGCAGTCTGTTAACGACATTGGTACCGCTTTTAATATCAATAGTTACACGGACGAGCCAGTGATGGCGGTAACACTTGTTGAAGGCAGCGCAAGTATTAGTAATAACACACATAACGAATTGCTGCACCCGGGTGAGCAGGCAGTTATTAAGGCTGGCAGCGATAATATTAAGCTGGTACAGGCTGACATAGAAATGGCGATGGCATGGAAAAATGGCCTGTTCCATTTTGAGCATGCCCCACTAAATAGTGCTTTAAGGCAAATTGCTCGCTGGTATGATCTCAAAGTTGAATATGAAGGTAAAGTGCCCGACATTACCATCGACGGTGATATCTATCGCGATGTAAAGGCATCGCAATTGTTTGCGATCTTGGGGAGGTTAAATGTGAATTTTAGAATTGAAGGAAATAAACTGATTGTTGTACCTAAACCAAAAGATATGGAAAAAATAGACTAAAGACTCATATTACACTCTCATTAATCCTGAAAAAAAACCGCAAAGATACTGAACTATCTTCACGGCTAATACGGATTAAACATCCCTTAGGGGAAATCATCAAGTAATTAATTTATTAACCCATTAATAGCAAAATTAATGAAATATAATTCTTTTGCTCTTTTTTTTCGTAAAATCTCCCTAAAAGAGTTTCAAGCGCCAGTTCTCAGACTAATGACGCTAACATTATTATTGGTATTATTTTTCAATACTACGCACGCCCAAACGGATAACAACATTACGCTGAAATTTAAACACGCTCCGTTATCGAAAGTTTTAAAAACTATCAAAAACCAAACCGGTTACGTGTTTGTAACAGGACAGATAGATTTGGCTAACATTTTTGTAGACGCTGATTTTAAAAAAGCAGATATCAGGACTGTGCTTTCCTCTTGCTTACCCAAGGTGAGCCTGCAATATTTTATCTATGACAAAACCATAGTTATTACACGCGGGACAACTGATCCTGCGAAGTTGAAAAACCTCTCCGGGTCAGACGAGCTTTCGGGAACCATTGTAGGCGAAGCTGGCGAAACCCTGCCAGGTGCTACCGTAGTAATTGTTGGTCTGCAAAGAGTTGTTCTTACCAATAATCACGGCTACTTCACTATGGCTGGTGTGCCGCCTAATGCCACCGTGCGTATATCTTATACGGGATTTATCACCGAAGAATTGTCTGTTCCCATAACCCGTAATTTAGGCACTGTAACCCTGAAGGTTAATAATAATAAATTGGATGAGGTTCATGTATTAGGTTATGGACAAACTACCAGTGAGCGGTATAGTACAGGTTCGTCGGCAAAGGTAACAACAAGCGACATCGCTAACCAGCCTGTAACCAACGTTCTGCAAGCACTTGAAGGGCGTGTTGCCGGTTTAACAATAAGGCAAACAAGCGGTTTGCCGGGTTCGGATATTGATGTGCAGATACGTGGGCAAAGCTCTATCAACACCAACGCCAATGTAATAAATAGTACCAATGTTATCAAAAACGTGCCCCTGTTTGTTGTGGATGGTGTGCCGTTCCCTGCGGCAGCTATTAATCAGCAATCATCAAACGCTGATAAGAACGGGACCTATAACTATCTGGTCGGCCCCAATGGTAACGGCAGCCCTTTAGCTACCATCAACCCCAATGATATCGAGAGTATTGAAGTATTAAAAGACGCAAGCGCTACCGGTATCTACGGATCAAGAGGAGCAAATGGCGTCATCCTCATCACTACAAAAAAAGGAAAACCAGGTAAAGCAAATATGTCAGCCAGTGTGAATACCGGCTATAGCTATGTGCCCTCATCTTTATCGGTACTTAACCTGACCGATTACCTCGCACTGCGAAAAGAGGCATTTGTAAACGATAGCAGGACCCCCACCGCTGGCAACGCGCCGGACCTTACACAGTGGAGCCAAACAACCCCAACTGATTTTAAATCGCTTTTGCTGGGGAAACCGTCCCATACGGTGAGTTCAAATTTGTCCTTTTCAGGAGGTTCAGGCGGAACAACATTTATCATTTCGGGTAGTTATGGTCGTCAGAGTTCAATTTTTGATGATGACCGTTCTTCAAGCAATTACGGGGTTCATTTTGGTTTAACTTATGCCAGTGACGACCAGCGTTTTAAAACATCTGTGTCGGCTTTGATTGGCAATGCTACCGGTAATCTGGCCAACGTTGATTTTTATCGAACCATTTTTACCTTACCCCCTAATTTTCCGCTTTACAACGCCGCAGGCCAATTATATTGGTATAACGGGATACCGGGGATTGCTAATCCATTATCGCAGCTTAATATGAGCTACCAAAATGCGATGACCAACATCAGTACGAGTGTAAACCTGCAGTATTCCATTTTACCGGGCTTAGATGCGCAGGTAAACTTAGGTTACAATAAAACACAGTCAAATCAAAACTCCCTACAGCCGTCTACATCGTTTGATCCCTCCCAATTGGCTTATGCAACGCCTTCTGCATCCTACACCGAATCGTACAACCAAAACTTACTGGTAGAACCACAATTAAACTACCATAGAACCGTAGGCAAAGGGGCCCTAACCGCGTTTGTAGGTGGTACATTACAAAAAACGGTATACGAACAACCTTTTTTGATCAGTGCAAGCGGCTTTCCGTCAGATCAGTTCTTAAATAACCTTTCCCTGGCTACCAATTACCAAATATTTAACGGATATAACGCTTATAGCTATGCTTCGTTACTTGGCCGTGTAAATTATATTTGGGATAAAAGGATAGTTTTAGACGCTAACTTCAGACGCGACGGTTCTTCGAAATTTGGA
The DNA here is from genome assembly GCF_000166195.2 of Mucilaginibacter paludis DSM 18603. Classification (NCBI taxonomy): domain Bacteria; kingdom Pseudomonadati; phylum Bacteroidota; class Sphingobacteriia; order Sphingobacteriales; family Sphingobacteriaceae; genus Mucilaginibacter; species Mucilaginibacter paludis. The sequence goes on along the minus strand of NZ_CM001403.1, from coordinate 2,235,792 downwards.
ACAAATAACCTTTATGGCAACTTTGGCTCGGTGAGTGGCGCATGGATTTTCACAAACGAAAGCTGGCTGAAAAACAAACCCGATTGGTTCAGCTTTGGAAAGCTGCGTGCCAGCTATGGTTCAATTGGTAGTGATGGTGTATCAAATTACTCTTACCTGTCTACTTACTCCAGTAACGTAAATAATTACTATTCAGGAGCTAATGGCTTATCCCCGGTAAGATTGGCAAACCCTGACTTTAAATGGGAAACAACACATAAAACTGATGTCGGTTTAGATATCGGCTTATTTCAGGATAAAGTATTGTTAAGTGCAGTATATTATCGTGGAGTTACTTCAAACCAGCTGTTGCCAACCCCATTGCCTACACAAACTGGTTTTGATAGTTACGTCCAGAATTTTGACGCAACAGTTGAAAATTCCGGCTGGGAATTTACTTTAGTTAGTAATAATATCAAATCAGCTAACTTTTCCTGGTCAAGTACCTTTAATGCCGGCTTTGCTTCGAATAAGCTTTTGTCATACGCCGGACTTGACAAATCTATTTTTGCTTCGGCGTATGTTGTAGGTAAACCTCTTTCAGCGCTTTATTTGTTGCACTACACCGGCATTGGTGCCAACGGATTACCAACTTATGAAGACGTTGATAAAGACGGTGTAATAACAACAAGCCAGGGCTACAACACGGGAATAGGCGACCTGCTTTACGCCGGAAAAAGCACGCCGGATTTATCTGGCGGCTTAGGGAATGCCTTCAGGTATAAAGGCTTACAGCTTAATGTGTTTTTTCAATATACCGTTGGAGCGGTTGATCAAGGCATTCTATCTTATCTGTCGGCACCTCCGGGTGGTCTATCCAATGTACCCGAGGCTATTGTGTCGCAAATGCGTTCCCTGGGATTATCTAAACTTTTTTCTTCAAGGAGCTATTCTTCCAACTTTAATAACTTTCGACAGTCAGACGCTTTGCTTAGCAAGATATCATACGCCAGGTTAACCAACTTGTCCTTATCCTACAATTTGCCTGCTCAGGTTACAAAAAAACTTGGAGCAGGAGCGATCAACGTTTATCTGCGCGGGCAAAACCTTTTCGTGTTTACACTTAGCGGAAAATCTTATCCGGGCATCGATCCCGAAACCGGTCCTGTTGCGGTACCCCCTTTACGTGCTTTTGTTGGAGGTTTACAATTTTCATTTTAACATCATGACTACAACTCATTTAAATAGATTGCTTTGCTCCGGCAGCAAGAAATCCACAAATTCAGACGTGAAAAACAGGGTGCTTTTTTTCCTTTACCTGTTGATCGCGCTGTTGACAACCGGCTGTAAAAAACTGGTAGAACTTGATCCGCCAAAAACCGAATCTGTACCTTCTGCGGTTTTTGGAACAGATGCCAGTGCTGGAACAGCTATGACCGGCCTTTACGCAAGCCTTATCAATAGCAGTTCTCCGTACACAACAATTGGCTACCTGGGCAGCTTGTCTGCAGATGAGTCTGACCCTACCAATGCCTATTCTTTTTACCTGGATTTTGGCACGAATACCTTAACGCCTGATAATGGTAACATACAAAATTTATGGTCTGGCATGTACGCAACAATTTTTCAGGCCAATAGTATAATCGAAAACATTCAAGCCTCCAAGGGGATGAGTGACGCGGCAAAATTGCGCTACACCGGCGAGGCGGAATTTGTGCGTGCGTTGAGCCACTATTACCTTACCAATTTTTTGGGGCCGGTGCCGGTCATTACCACCACGGATGTAAAAACTAACGTAGCCGCGGGTAGATCTGATACTGTTACCGTGTATAAACAAATCATCGCCGATTTGGTTGATGCGCAAAAAAACCTTCCGGTAGACTATACTTCCTACAATAACAGGCGCGACAGGGCCAACCAGGGCGCGGCTGCGGCATTATTGGCTAAGGCGTACCTGGCTACGGGTGACAATGCTGGCGCGGAACGCGCGGCCTCGGCGGTTATATCAAATAGTCTGTACAGTTTGCAAACCGGGGGAAATATTGACAAAGTATTTTTAAAGGATAGCCCCGAAACGATATGGGCCATTAACCCCGAAAAGTCAACCGGCCATACACTAACAACTGATGCAACCTATTATGGAACCAGCAGCCTTTACGGAGCTTTGTATGGCCCACAATATGTGCTGTTACCCGGCCTTATCAACAGTTTTGAGTCCGGCGATCTGAGAAAGACCCATTGGATCAATACATTCAACTATCAAGGCACAGACTATTATTATGGAGCTAAGTACAAAGATTACAACCCCAATCAAAAGCCAAGCGAGTACGATGTTGTTTTAAGGCTATCAGAACAATATTTAATCAGAGCAGAAGCGCGTGTTAAGCAAGGGAATATTGGAGGTGCTCAAAGCGATTTAAATATTGTGCGCAGCCGCGCAGGGCTCGGTAATACAACTGCATCAACCAGCAAAGATTTGATTGATGCCGTTTTACAAGAGCGGCAGCACGAATTGTTTCTGGAGTTTGCCAGCCGTTGGTTTGATTTAAAAAGAACAGGCCGTGCTAACGGTATTTTAGGGGCTTTGAAGGCTTCTACCTGGAAGCCTACTGCTGTATTATATCCACTCCCGATAGAAGAGGTGAAAAAAGCACCACAATTAACCCAAAATCCGGGCTATTAATATTCAAAATCAATCACCAGGTTATAGTTATAACTACTGTGGCCTGGTGATGTTTAACAAATCACATGCAAAACAAACGCACTACCGCAGCCATCATTGTGACCGCATTTACATTATTGTTTAACTTGATTTCGTCGCAAACTACGTTTGCACAAAAGCAGAAAGGTAAAAACAAGAAAACTAACATTTCACCTGTAGTAAAGGATACCACTGCCGCCTTCGGTACGGTGCAACCCTACAACAAAGTTATTACCAGTGACGCTAAAATATTCAGCGGCCTTTTTAAGATCATTAAATTAAAAGACCGCTTTTATTTTGAGCTGCCTGATTCCCTGATGGAAAGGGATATCCACATCATCAGCCGTATTACTAAAGGTGCGGCTTCGCCGTATGGCAGGTCCGTTTTAAGCTTTGCCGGCGACGATCTGGGCGATGCACAGATCAGTTTTGCAAAAGCGCCCAATAATAAGTTATTTATCAAACAGCTGGTTTATCGTGATAAAGCGAGCGATACATCGGCCTATGGTCTGCATCGGGCTTTAATGAATAATAACCTGCAGCCGGTACTTTCGGTATTCGATATTAAAACCTACGGCAAGGATTCATCTGTAGTGATCGATATGACCGATTATCTTAACGGCGATCAAAGCATAATTACCGGGAAATTGAAAGAAAACGTACAGGTGCAGGGTATCCAGACAGACAAATCATATATCGAATCGGTTTATGCCTATCCTAAAAATATGGATATTGAAATGGTGAAAACGTATTCGGCACAACCCGGTGCGAAAACATTGAAGATGAGCGCCTCATTTATGCTGCTACCCAAAACACCTATGCAAATAAGGCTTGCTGATGAACGTGTTGGTTATATTACCCGTAATTACAATGATTTTGACCTGGACCCACAGCGAGCTAAAACTATTAACGAAATTTGCAGGTGGCGATTGGAGCCACGCAGGGCCGATATGGAGCGTTACATAAAAGGAGAACTTGTTGAACCGCAAAAGCCCATTGTATTTTATATAGACCCTGCCACGCCCAAAAAATGGGTGCCTTATTTGATTCGGGCAGTTAACGACTGGCAGCAGGCGTTTGAGCGTGCGGGTTATAAAAACGCCATCTGCGCAAAAGAAACAACTTCTGGTGATACGACATGGGATACCCGGGACGATCGTTTTAATACCATTGTTTATGCGCCTTCAACATCTTTTGCCATAAAATCGGGCACGGTTATCGATCCCCGCAGCGGCGAGATCATTCACGCCAATATCCATGTAGATCATAATATATTACAGGAACTGCACGACGTTTATATGGTACAGGCCGGTAATGTCGACCCTACAGCCCGGAAAATGATGTTTCCTGATGCCCTGATGGGTGAATTGTTACGCGCCATAGTCAGCAGGAACGTGGGCTATACGCTTGGCCTGGTTAATAATGCCGGTGCATCTGCTACGGTACCGGTAGAAAAGATCAAAGATCGTAACTGGGTAAGGCAGCACGGCATCAGCCCCAGTATTCTTAAGGATGTATTGGTTAATTATACCGCTACGCCCGAGGATAGTTTTAAGCCGGCAGAACTTTTGCCAAGAGTGGGCGAATATGATAAATGGGCGATAGACTGGGGCTACCGCTGGTTACCTCAATTTAAGGATGCGAATGAAGAGCGAAATTATCAGCACGAAAGAATTATTGATTCTTTAAAAACGAACAACCGTTTATTTTTCAGTCCGGAGGTAAAAGACAACCAGATGGATGCAAGGGCACTATCTCAAAGCCTGGGTAATGATCCTGTAAAAGCCGGATTCTATGGTATTCAAAACTTAAAGAAAATAGTTCCCCAACTTGCTGGTTGGACACAAGATCAGGATGTCATATACTCTACATCGACCAGTCCGCTTGGAAGCATAGCAAGTGAAGTACAAAACGAATTTTTTACTTATATCAGTAATGTAACGGCGGTATTTGGAACTATTTATTATAACCCGCGTGGTACCGAGACTAACGCCCCCGTTTACACTTATGTACCGCTGAGCAGGCAAAAAGATGCCCTTAGTTTTTTAAACCGGGAATTGTTTTCGACGGAGCCGAAATGGCTGGCTACCCAAGCCATACAGGATAAGGGATTACCCCCGGCCTTAAAAAATTATCTGTTTGAACCGGGGCAGAGATGCCTTTCAGCTTCGCTCTTAGATCTGAAGGTAATGAACAATATCAATGCACTTTCTGACCGGTATGGGGCAGAGAAAACCATCTCGTTGCCAGTTTACCTGAATGCGTTGGAATCAATCATCTGGCCTGAACTGGTATCCGGCAAGCCGGTTAGCGAATATCACATGGCCTTGCAAAGGACATATATTAATAGCCTGGGGCTGATCATCGACACCAAACGCGAAGGCAGCAACATAGGTGCCATAGCGCTTACGCGCGGCTATGCCGATGCTTTAAAATCAAAATTGAAGGGTGCAATTATGCATACCCCTTCCAAGCAAACAAAGGCACACTATCAGGATATGCTGTCGATAGTTACTGCGCTTGTTGACCCCAAGCGCCCCGCACCCGTTCAGGTACTTGGCCCGCCCAAACCGGCAAACAGCATCAGCTATTATGACCTGCAAAAACAAGACTTTTAAAGCGAATACGATGATAAAGGAATTCATATTTTCAATAGCCAGAAGCGTTTCATTCATTTTTGCTTTTACGGTATTACCCTGCTGCTGCTTTTCACAGGGTGTAATTTGGGGGGGCGGCGGCCTGCCGTCAGCCGGGCCGGTTGCCTTCAATAAATTGATCAAGCCGAATGCCAGGGTAAATAAAGGCATGTTTACCATTTATACAACTGAAGGGCACTATTATTTGCGGATAAACGACACCTTGCTCAACCGCCCGATGATGGTTGTTAGCCGGGTAGTACAGTCATCTGCCGGTACGATTGACGAAAAGAACGGAATTTATGGCGGCGACGGATTGGGCGAAAGCGACATCACCTTCGATAAAGCCAACGGCAAAATCAATATCAGAAACCTGACATTCGCTGAAAGATCAAAAGACAATACGCAAAATGGCCTGTTAAAGGCGCTGAATAAAAATAATTTAGCCGAAATTTTAATGTCCTGGGATATTAAAGCCTATGGTCCTGATTCTACTTCTACTGTCATTGATATCACAGAATTGTTAACCGGGAACAGTAATTTGATGACCGGCCACGCCAGCACACTGAATTATCAGTCAGACAAATCTTTCGTCGAAGACATCCGTTCATTCCCTGCTAACACTGAGATCCGGACTTTTAAAACCTATGGCATAGGCAAAGGTGACACGACAAATACCATCAGGATAAACACTTCGTTTGTGCTTCTCCCGGACAAACCTATGCATGAGCGCGCGCTTGACGCGCGGATTGGTTACTTTACGCCGTACAATGTGGATTATGACCGGAATCCGCAGCAGGCAAAATTGGAACTGAAGATCAGCCGGTGGCGTTTACAACCCAAGCCTGCTGATATGGATAAATACCGGAGGGGGGAGTTAGTAGAACCGGTGAAGCCAATTATTTTTTACATTGATCCTGCGACGCCTAAACAGTGGGTACCCTACCTGAAAATGGGTGTAGACGATTGGCAGGCCGCTTTTGAAAGAGCAGGTTTTAAGAACGCTATTTTTGCCAGGGAAGTATCACCCTCTGATAGTACCTGGAGCATGAATGATGCCCGGTACAGTGTAATTGTTTACAAGCCGTCGTTTATCGCGAACGCTGCAGGGCCGACTATCATCGATCCACGTTCGGGCGAGATCATGGAATCCCATGTAAGCTGGTACCACAATGTGATGACACTTTTGCATAATTGGTATATGTTGCAGGCTGGAATGGTTGACACAGCGGCTCAAAAACCCGAATTCAGCACCGAACTCATGGGGCAGCTCATCCGTTTTGTATCATCTCACGAGATAGGCCATACTTTAGGACTGAAACATAATTTTGGCTCATCGTCAACCGTTCCTGTTGATAGTTTGCGCAATAAAAAATGGGTAGAACTGCATGGCCATACGCCATCTATAATGGATTACGCCAGGTTTAACTACGTAGCACAGCCTGAAGACCATATTTCGACAAAAGGTATTTTTCCGCGAATAGGCGACTATGATAAGTGGGCGATCGAATGGGGATACCGGGTATTCCCCGATATTACCGATGAGCGCAAGGAACGCCATATTTTGTTTAACCTCGTTACAGACAGTTTAAAAAATAATAAAAGGCTTTTTTACGGCGAACAAAGTTTCCTTGGAATAATCGATCCAAGATCTCAAACCGAGGACCTAAGCAACGATGTAATTGCAGCTAATACTTATGGGCTAAAAAATCTTAAACGGATAGTTACGCGCTTGCCTTCATGGACCTTTCAGTATGGAGACCAGTTCGGCGAAAATTCAGGAAATAGCTTAAAAAGGACACACCCTGCGTTATTAGGACAGTACTTTACTTATCTGATGCACGCAGTCAATTGTATTGGGTTAGGTTATTACAACAATCTGACTTCCGCTGACACGGGCAGAATATTTGAACCCGCCCCAAAGTTGCTTCAGCAACGGGCAATGAGTTTTCTGAACAAAGAGGTTTTTAGTAAAGAGCCCGCGTGGATTGCTCCTGAAGCAATTACCTCGCAGGTTTGGAATCCTCAGAGGGGTTTGCATCCCCAGTTACTGGCCAGCGACATTCTGAGCGCATTATTGGCACCGCAAAGATTAATCAATCTTTATGACGCTTCTGTATTTTATCATGAACGAACTTTTACGCTTGATGATTTCTTAAGCCAACTTAAAGATGGTTTGTGGCCGGAACTGAAAAGTCCTGTAGCAGTTAGTCATTATCATATGGTATTACAACAACAATATGTAGATAACATGCTGGCGCTTATCAGCAGTTTCAAAAATCATGGTCTGTCGGCTCTCGTTCGCGCGCATCTTACAGTGCTTCAAAAAAATATTGAAAGAGTTGCGCCTTTGGTTAAAGATACTACTACACAATATCATTACCGGGATTTATTAATTCAATTAAAAAGGCTCAGTTCTTCTGTATAAAATACAGTAAGGGTAAAGTATATCTATGAGAGGTTAGCCATAAATAGCTTAGGTTTCATATGTATCATAGTATCTCCGGATGATAGTGACAAATACCAAAACTATAACTCCCAACAATGGGGTCAAATAAATCTACAGCTTTTTATGGCTTGTTCTTGGACCTCATTGTTGGGAGTATTATGGTTAGGGCAGATCTTTACCATCCGCAATAACAAGAAGCAGGCCTTCAAAAGGCTGGCTATCTGGCATATCGATGTAGGAGATACAGGAATTGATGCTTTTAAAGCTGTATCAAGGTCTGTTCAAACCCATTACGAATGTATCTTATTCTTCTTCGACCACAGAAGTACAAATGCATCCGCAGAATTATCAACGCCAGGATCAAAGCTTTCAGGGCCTTTCAAGAGTGGTTAGTTACTGCTTTCTTTCTCCTCAGGCTTGCTAATATCCCTGCGTAAACTATCTATATCCCATAAAAATTCTGATTCTACAAAATTTCTTCTTTGACCCAAGAATACCTACCCACGAGTCCGTGGCCTCTATTAACAATTGGTTAACATACAATTGATGCAGCCTTATTTTTCTGCTCATTACTTTTGGTGCGGGAAATTTAGTTCACCTATGGCATTTAAAGATTTACCAGATCATATTCTTATAGAAAAATGCCGGGAAGACAATCTGCAAGCTTATGACGCATTATTCTTCCGTTATTTTAAGAAGATCTATTCTTTCGCTTTGTCGTCATTGCATGATGAGGATATAGCAAAAGAATTATCGATGGATGTTATGCTGCGGTTGTGGCAAAAAAAAGGCGATATCCTGATCGAAGCCGATTTGTCGGCTTATCTATTTCAATCGATCCGGAACGCTTTGTATAACCATTGGCGACGAAAAGCCGTATTGACCAGGCCTATAGAGTATTTGGAAGATAATTTGGCTCATGTTTCCAGACCTGCAGATTATAACCTGAATCACAAAGAACTTCAACATCTTTACCAGGAGAAATTAAACCTCCTCAGCCCGCAACGTAAACAAGTATTCCGTTTAAGCCGGGAAGAGAATATGAGCTATTCGGAGATTGCAAGTCATTTAAACCTCTCCATCCATACCGTAAGAAATCATATTAACGCGTCATTACAGCACTTTCGGGATCATCTACAGGAATTGGCCACTATTCTTCTGCCCATCCTCGCGCTTATCGCAGTGTTGGCTAAGGCCTAAAATAGCGGTTATATTTCCTGGTGGGAAATACAAAATAAATTGTATAGGGTTTATTCATCCTGGATACAATGATGCATCCATTCTTTCTTTGATTCTGCTGTTCTCCAAAAAACACATCAATGGCTATTGCCGAATAGGCCTGGGATAAATCCGCGAAATTGAAACTTAATGACGTGCTTTCATCGCGGCGGCGAGTACTTCTATGGATAGCTGATATGTAGAGGCTTTTAGGGGCGATTTCAAGGTACCCCTAATCTATAATGATGTCTATTTAAGTCGCTTATTATCAATATCTAATCGTCATTTCGAGGTACGAAACAATCTCTACATAGGCAGAGTGGCTCCGAAGTTTCTTCCTGTATGTCATAAAGATTGATTCGTCGTTCTCCTTATAAGGATGTATATATAAGTATTTGATTATCAATGTTATTTTTGTGCGTTAATAACCAGTATTCTTAACTGGCGGCATCGTCCCGTTCAATCGCAGCGGGAAGGGCCCGGTAGGGAGGGCTTTAAAGTCTCCCTTACCGGGGGAGATTTAGAGGGGGCTTGTCCGCTTTGCTTCTGCACCGAATATCTACCAAGGTTCAAACGTCATCCCTTTTTTTTTCCGATTAGCCGGGCTCATTACTTAAATGAAATTTATTTTCAATCCGGTTAGTACTTCGGTTTAATAAAGGTGTTACCCTATTTGAAACATTGATATGGAAGAACCGTTGACCCGCGAATTAATTATTAAATTTTTAGCCCAGCAATGCACTGAGGCAGAAAAGCAAACAATCCTTCAGGGTATCAATACACCCGAAGGTCAAAAATTGTTTGACGAGGTTCTGTTGGATCGATGGAATCAAACTTCGGCTGATGCCAATATAAGCGATACCCAGTTATTTGATTGGAACCAGGAGATTCATAACCGGATTGCAATTGCTGGTCCCGCAAAAAAGTCCGTTAGGTTTTTAAGTCCGGCGGTGTTACGCTACGCGGGTATCTGTGCTGCGGTGATTATCGGAGTAGTGTTGTTCAATACGTTGAAAACTAAAAACCGCCTATCGGTTCAACCCATAGCCATGCGGGAAATTGTAAACCCTTATGGTAAAAGATCGATCGTTACCCTGCCGGATAGTTCGGTGATTTACCTGGGTGCCGGCAGTAAAATTCGTTTCCCGGAAGTTTTCGCAAAAAACAGTCGTGATATCACTTTAGAAGGGGAGGCTTTTTTTGACGTTAAACATCGGAGCTACCAGGCTTTTATAGTTCATACCGGAGCCTTGCAAACCCGGGATATTGGAACTGCATTTAAGATCACCGCTTTTAAAAATCAACCTATAATTGTTGCCTTAGCGAGCGGCAAGGTTAGCATTGAAAAGGTTAAAAATGACAAGATACTGGTTTTAGCTAACCTGGTACCGGGGCAGCAATCCATCTGGGAAAATGGGAAATTGACCACCAATAACATTCCCGCCGAAGATATAGCCGGTTGGAAAGATGGCCGCCTGGTATTTCACGAAACTCCGCTAACACAATTGACGGCGGTATTGGAGCGCTGGTACGATGTGAAATTTCAGTATAACAATACAAAGAAGTTGCAAGAAAAAATAACGGTGGTTTTGCAGGGCGATATGCCTTTTGTTAAGATCATGAACGTATTGAGCGCAACAGGCCACTTTAAGTATTCAGTTAAGGGGCGAAATGTTGTGATCAAGTAATTACGAATAATAGAAAGGAAAGTTATGTAACATCATTACAAAAAACATTCCCCGCCAAAGGCAGGGAATGCATTTTACGAATAAACCGTGTGAATTTCGACGTCCTCCCGGTTTAATTCACTTCCGTACCTGAGAACAGGTTACGGGCTTTAACAGATTAACGCTTTGCGGCGAATAACCAGTAATATTCAAAAATATGCAAAAAGGATTAAAACGATATCCTTCAATCCGTTTTATTATGAAATGTTCTTTTTTGTTTATGGCAGCCCAGCTTGTTTTTATAAGTATGTTGCTGGCCAATAATGTAAAAAGTCAGGATCTTGAACAAAAGATAAATGTCCGGTTACAGAATGTTTCCATAGCGCAGGGCTTATCATTTATCAGCCAGCAAACCCATATTCAATTTTCAATCAGGGCGCAATCGCTTAAAAACAACAATAAGAAAATTACACTGGTTTCTGACGGGATAACGGTAAGAAAGGTGATGGACCAGCTACTGATGAATACTGATTTACAGTACAAACCCGTGGAAGGATACATTGTTATAGACAGCAAACCTGTACCGGTTGTGATAACCGGAACTGTAACCGACGATAAAACCAAGGAATTACTTGTAGGCGTAGGCATCCGCATAAAAGGTACCAACATAGGGGCGGCAACCGATATAAATGGTAGTTTCCATATTGCCATACCTACGGAGGGCGCCACACTTGTTGTATCCTACATTGGATATCAAACTCAGGAAATCAAGGTTAACGCGCATAGCGGCGACATTAAGATTAGCCTGAAGGCCGAAGCGAAACAACTGCTCGAGGTAGCTGTGCAGGCACGAAGAAGGACCAATACGGAAATTTCGGTACTTAATGAGCGTAAAAAATCTGCAACCATACAGGATGCCATATCTGCGGCACAAATTGAGCGCACTGCCAGCATAACAACAACACAGGCATTGCAGCGTGTAGCAGGCGTTACCGTTACCGATGATAAATATGTGGCCATCCGCGGTTTGGGCGACCGAAGCGTAATTGCGCAATTAAACGGTATTCGCCTGGCCTCTTCCGATCCGGACCGGAGCGCCATCCCTTTAGACCTTGTACCGGCATCGTTGCTCGATAATATCACCATCTATAAAACGGTATCATCAGATAAGCCTGCCGACGCGGCAGCCGGCATTGTTGAATTGAAAACCAAGTCGGTTCCGGATAGTATGGTATTGGATATTGTTGTTCAATCCGGTTTTAATTCCAACATCGGTATCGGCGGCATGCACAATAGCTTTTACAATAGCGATATGGGCTTCCTGGCCAATAAAATCAATAAGAAAGATCTTTCGCCCGACTTCCTGAACCTTGCTAACCAATATAAGGGCGGCTTGCCGCAAATACAGCGCATGATAGCCAATAGTGGTTATAGCCCAGCTGTAAAGCAGGAAGTTAGCAGGATCAATAATATTATGCAGGGGTTTGACCCGGTGTTAACAACCAGCTATAAAGCTACGCCGCTTAACCAATTGTATTCGGCCACGTTCGGTAACAACTATACCGTATTTAAGAAGCATAAAATAGGTGTCATCGCAGGTGTCAATTACTATCGCCGTACAACAGATATTTATGGCGGGGATGTTCAGCAATATAGTATTTACCAGGGTGTGATCACCGGTAATCCGCAGGTTTACAGCCCGCGTAATATCCCCAATTATATTACCCCCAATAATTTATACATGGGTAAATACCTAACGTATAAGGAAAATACAGGTACAGAAACTTTAAATTATGGCGGCCTTTTGGGCTTAACCTATCGTTTTGATGCCCGGAATGAGATCAGCGTACAATACCTGGGCAGCTGGGGCGGCGAAACGCAGGCCACCAATTTGAACGGGAGATATGATTATACCGGCCTGCCCGGGGAGGTAAAAAGTACAATTTACTCGTTAAAGCAATCCTACCGCACCTTAAATACTTTCAATTTGCAGGGGGAGCATAAGTTTTTAAAAGGCGAATACTCACCAAAGCTAAGTTATAATGTGGCCTCGTCAAAAGCCGGTCAAAATGATCCGGACTATCGTTTTGTTTCACTTGCCGATTATACGCCAAATGGCGGGGGGAATTATAACAACCCGGTTGTAGGCCCGCAGAATACTGCACCCAACCAGGCCTATACAAACCACCTTTATGCGCTTTCTTCCGGATACGTTAACGGCTTTGGTGCTTATGGGATTATCCAGGCGGAGCCTAACGGGCGCAGATACCGCAAACTGGATGAAACCAATTATAACTACAAAGCAGACCTGAGTTTTCCTTTTAAATTTTTAGGCCAGAAGCAGGAATTTAAAACCGGCTTTAACTACCTGAACCGCGACAGGGTATTTACAGAGAATGTTCTTTTTTTGCCGGGGTCTAACTTTTCATCTAACGGGGCTCTACCGCTATATACAGTGGAGGGAAACCTGAACCGTTTGGTAAGTTCCGACATTGTCGGCATCCATCCCATGGCTTCGGGCACAGGCGAAGGGGCCGCGCCGATAGGAGGCTTTTTGTATAACAGCCAAAAATCGCCCAATAATTATACCGGCTTTTTTGAAACCAAAGCAGCTTATGGTATGCTCGATCTGAAACTGACCAAAGATATCAGGCTTACCGGCGGTGTCCGCTTTGAATCAACCAATATTCAATCCGCAGTTGATACTTCGGGCGTTTTCCTTGATCCGGCGCTTACCACGCCGGGAGCTAACGGAACGCGGATACCCTTATCGCTCACCAGCCCCAATTCGGTTTATAAGGTAGGTTACAAGCCTTATTATGCGCTGAACATGACTTATAACTACAAGGAGAATATGAATTTCAGGGCAGGGTACAATACCACGCTGGCCAGGCCCGAATTAAGAGAGATCACTAATGTGTTTGAGTTTGATGCCATTCAGGGAGGTTTGGTAGTTGGAAACCCCAGCCTGATTAACCAGTCTACCCAGAACTATGATTTCCGCTGGGAATATTTCCCTAATCCCGGAGAAGTAATAGCGGTGTCCGTATTTGGCAAGCGAATTAAAAATCAGTTATATAAAGTATTCAGTTTGCAAACTAATGGCCTGGCGGCCACCTATCCCGAATACCCCACTATCCGGTTTGAAAATGATCCGAATATTGGTAAGGTATGGGGCATAGAACTGGAAATTGTAAAAGATCTGGGCAAAGTTTGGGATCCGCTTAAAAACCTGTTCATCGGCTCTAACCTGATGCTGGCGCAAAGCGATATCAAAAAATCGGCGGCCCGCCTGCAAGCAAACCGTTCGCTTGACAGGCATTCGCCGGATAATAGTCCTTTATTTGAACAAGCACCATATTCCGTAAATGGTTGGTTAAATTATGACAATAAACGTTCGGGCACAAGCTTAACAGGTACTTTCAATATGGTTGGCGAGCGGTTGGTACAGATCAATCTTACCGGTGAGCCCGACCTTTATACCCGCCCTGTGCCCGTGCTCGACTTTGTGTTCAGCCAGCGCTTAACCCGGAAAATTCTGTTTAAGGGATACTTCAAAAACATGCTGAACCCCGACGTGAAAACGGTATATGCCAACCCCGGAACCGGTGGTAAATGGTACGGTAACGAATATGTTAACCGGAGCTATCAGCGTGGTAGCGAAATCATGATGGGGTTTACCTATAATTTATTATAACCATGAAAGAACTGAATAAACATTTAAGCAGCTTAGCGGCAGTGCTTGGTTTGTTTTTGCTGCTGGCCTTTAGCGCTTGTAAAAAAGACAAGCAAAACCTTATTGCCGATAACCGCAACGTAACCGATACGCGTAAAAATTCAACCGTTAGGATAGTAAACCTGGCCGGCTATAATCAGCTTCAAATTAACGGGGACACGTTAACCAATTATGTAGTAAGAGACCCACAGGGCGCTACAGCAGGGCAATACCCCGGTACTAAATATTTCCCTGACAATGGGCGGCTTGGTACAACGTGGTCTATTCCACAAAGTTTTTTAACCAACGGCACCGCCAGCGTTATGGTGGAGCATAGAGAGTATCAGAGCAACAGTAACGATCCGTTGGCATTAACGGTGCAGGAAGACAGCCAGCAAGCGTTCGATTATTATTTGCTTCCCACAACAGCTTACGCCCAGGTTACTAACTTGCCTAAATTGATTAAAATACCAAGATCAATAGCTGCCGCGACAGATCAATCGCATTTTAAGGTAAGGATCTTGAATCTGGCCGGTAAGGTTAATGATGATCCGAGGATGGGGAATTTGGTATCTCCCCTTACACTCACCTGGGCAGATGGTACCCCTGTAAGCAGCCAAACCAGTAATATTACCCCCGGCAATTACTCTGCTTATATCGATCTGCCTTATTGTACAGCACAATTTAAGGTATTGACAGATCAGGGCGTACAGGTTCCGGGCAACGGTAAACTCACTTCGGGCGATGTGGTATTAGAACCTGTTGCCTCCACTATTTATCATACCAGTTTAACATACTCACCTATTAAAACTTATGCGCCCGGAGGTGTATATACTATAGTTGTAACGCCTAAGCAGTATAAGGTTCCTACGCCCGGCACCTCTACAGATGAAACCACAACAGCCTATCAAAATAGTTTTTTTATCATCAGTGATGTTGCGGAGCCTGTAAATTTAGCTTATGCCCGGCTGCAGGCTGTTAACGCCATGCCCAATCTCAACGGCATAAAAGTAACCGTTAACGGGCAGGTTTTAGGTGGGCCCATAGCCTATACCGGTTATACGGACTATAGCGTCTTTTTTATCGGCAAGTACACTATTCAGGCTACAGATGGCTCGGGCGCGGTGCTGGCCAGTACTACTTTATCATTGGATGCCAATACCAATTTTACCCTTTGGGTATTTCCGGATGCTAACGGCAAACCAGTAATCAGCGCGTTAGCCAACGATTTAAGCGGAACCCTGGTGGGTAATGCGACTGATGATGCAACATATACACGCAACTCCGATGCGTTTTCTTTCAGCATGCGTTTCCTTAACCTTTGCCAGGATTTCCCTTATCTCACATTGACTACCGATAACGCCCAAAATTTCAATAGTGTTTTTGGCTTCAATACAGCGGCTGTCACCAATTTAAGGCCAGGTATTTTTCCAATCGAGTTTCCTTATATCAGGGCAAATTACGATGCTAAACCTTACCAGATTATGGCATTCCGTTCCTCGCCATCGGTAGTTCCGGGCAGCTGGGCTACTGATATCCCGGTGTTAACAGGTCAGGCTTTAATTGCCAGGCCTTCTTTATATGCCAATGGAAACCTGCCCAATCACGAACCCGGTTTTTATAGCATCGCGCTGGTGGGAAGCACCCTGCCATCAGCTGCCGCGCAGGCCAAAGCAAAAATGATCATTGTTAAACACAGTAAATAGCTATAATATGTTAAAGTTTAAATTACAAAACATTTTTTTATGCGGCTTATCCCTATTGTTGTTTGCTACAGGGTGCAGCAAAGTTAATTATGCCAAGATAGACGACCCTGCTTACTTAAGAGTATTCAACAACCTCAACTATACCATTTCCCTGGAAAATAAGGACGAGCCGGTACCCTTCCTTGCGATGCTGATCGATCCGCAAATGGATCAGAATAACATCCCGGTGAGCGCCGCAATAACAGGTGATTTTCTCGATCAGCGCGAGCCCTACGCACCGCCTTATCCTTCGCACGTAGGTACAAGCATCTCGTATAAAAATCCGGAATATCCGGGTAAAGAGGATGTATTGGTTGGCCCGATACTAAACGGTTTTGATTTGAGTAGCTGGGCGCAGATCCCTTCCGGAAAACACCGCATTGTGTTTATGTTCCGGCCGGTTAATAACACGCCGTTTTTTAATCTGGAGTCTAAGTTAAAACGCAGTGTACTTATCGACACTACGATTACGCTTGATGCTAAAGAGATCTATACGCTTCATGTGTTACAAAAAGATTTCGTCAGCAAAAAAAACGGCATCTATCTCCGTCAGGAAAACTTTCAAAAACTATCCCTATCAGATTCATTGGTCTATATTAATTTTTATAACATGAGCGCCAAGGGCTTTCAGCAGGCAAACAGTAGTTTAAAAACTTCTTATGCAGCTTCCGGAGCATTGCAGGATGGTATAAAAGATGAGATGAATATTTTTTACACCCTGTATAAAACCAGCCTGTCAATCAATGACCCCTTGCCTGCTTATACGCAAAAATATATGGGCAACCTCACACGTAATTCTGAGAGTCCGGCAGTTAATCCCTACTATAGCTTTCCCTTATTTGCAGACGGCAGTTCCAACGGCATCGTTACCGGTATATGGCAGCATATTGATTTGATGGCACCGGGTTTTAACCCTTCAAACAACCCTTATTATCCTTTTGAGGTGCATACCGATAGTAACTGGGCGCCTATAAATTGTATTCTTACCGGCAAAACCAGGGTTCCCGGTAATGATAACGCCGCCCTGCTGCCCAACATGATCGTTAACATTCCATCCGGAAAATATAATCTGCGCTCGTTTGCCACGGTGAACACTATCGAGATTGTAAATGGTAATGTGTATCTCACCACCATACAACGCAAATATGCGCCGCCAACCTATTAATAACAGATCAGACAACAAATAGTCGATGCTCATGAAAAGGAAAAAATTTATAAAAAATATATTGCTGTTGATCCCGGCATTCATGCTGATGTTACTGAACTCGTGTAAACACGATGACCTTCAAATTACCAAAGAGAACGAAAACCTTAGGCTGGGGGCCGATTTTATCAGGAATAACTATGACATGACCTTGTTTTATGCCGCTATCCAAAAAGCTGGCATGGCCGACGTTTTAAACGGACAAGGGCCATTTACTATACTGGTACCTAGTAATTCGGCATTTCAGCAACTGGGTATCACCAAGCCTTCTGATTTTGATAAAATGAACTCAGATAGCCTTAAAGGCATGATCCAGCGTCATGTTTTAACTCAACGGTTGTTATTTAGTGATATTCCGGTTAACGGCGTAGATATCCGTTATCAAACCTTAGCTGGAACTGAAGTGTACGCCTCTTTAGCAGGCTATATCCCCGGAAATAGCCAATATCCGGCTAACAATCTTTATTTCAATGGTTCATCCGTTACACGTAAAGATGTCAATATTGCTAACGGCATCATCCAGGTAATAAATAAAGTGATGAAATATACGCCCAGGAGCACCGTGCAAGACTGGCTGGCCAGCCGCCCGCAATACAGCATTTTTGTGAGCGGTTTAAAAAAGTTTGGTTTATGGAGTCAACTTAATACAACCGGGCCATTTACCGTTTTTGCTCCTCAAAATAATGTATTTGAGGCCCAGAACATCACGGCAGCCTCTATTATGGCTTTAGACACGGCAGTCTATTCGGGTAGACGGCTCTTTGGCGGGTATATCATCAATAAGAAGCATTATTTTATCTCGGATATTAATGTGTTCTATATTATCAACAGCGAACCCGCCTATGTTGGCCATATAACCGGCGACAGCTGGTATCAGGTGGTCAGCACAACCAGGGATTACTTCACTGCGGATGTAACCTATTCCATGAATTTGAGAACACCCATCAATTATCCCTATGATAATTATCCCGGCGCAGCTGGTTTGTTACCCGCTTTAACCGATAATTTAACCGATAACGGACTGGTACATGATATACAAGGATTGTTGCTGCTACCCGTGCAAGCCTTAAAATAACTGACACTACCTAAAGTATTTCAAAAATGAAACCTATAAAATTACCCACTATAATTACCAGCGGGCTACTTTCTTTCTGCTTGCTGCTGTTATTTCTGCCCGCATGCAGAAAAGCCGAATTTATGCCTGTGCCCGAAGGGCAAGCGGTTCCGTATCAAAATATTAACCTTACGCTGAAAGATGCCCTTGCTGCTTCTCCCTATACTTTGTTCAAAACTGCCTGGAAGCGTAGTGATATGGATAGTATCCTCAAAGCACAAGGAAATAAAGTCCCTTTCACCTTACTGGTACCCACCGATGCTGCCTTTACAGCAGACGGATTAACATTGGATGTGATCAACAAAACATCACCTGCCCTGCTGGATAGTATTTTGCTCTATCATACGATAAATACAAATATTAGCACACAGGATATCAAGGACAGAAAAGAGAATTTAAAATGTAGAACGCTTCTGCAAAACCCATACCTTACGGTGAACCCGGCAGTATATGGGGCAACGGTTAAGGATCCCTACTATTATTTACAGTATCTTAAATTAACCGACGGCGTATTATTCATCAATGGTAAAACGGCAGGCCAATCATCGCCCGTACAGGCTAAAGACGGATCGATCTGGCCGATAGACCATGTATTGCACAAGCCAACGAAAACCATATTGCAGGCCTTACAGGATGATGGCCGCTTTGGAATGTACCTTGCATTAAACCAGCGTAATGATTCGCTATACACCGTAGTTAGCGAGGGGATAATCTTTCGTGATTTTACGCAAGGCCTTGCTCCTGATTATACCAATAACATCGCTATATATACTTCGGTATTTGCCATTCCGGATGCTGTTTTTCATGCGGCAGGCTATCAAACGGTTGATGATGTGATGAACCTGAATAACCGTAACCCGCTCCCAACGGTTGATTACAATACCTATACGGTTATAGGCGGATTAGCAACAGATACGCTTATCGCGTACCATCGCTGGGGGGTAATGTTCGCTTATTACGATCCCAATTATGGCGGTGGCCAGCAGGTATCAAATAATTTCTATTCTAATGATCTGAGCAATACTGTTTTGTCCGGCTATACACTCGTTAACTCCGGTTACAGTGGTACCTATCCTCCTTATCTTATGCCATTTGATTTTGGAAAAAGCAATGGTGCCATAACAGTTGCAGTAGCGGGATCCAGCCATCCGGCGGCCAAAATTGTGGAATCGGATATCAATACGCTGATGGGCCCCATCCACGTGGTCGACCACTTTATTGTTCCTAAGGATTTCAAGTTTTAGCATATAGATAACCATAAATAATTAACTGGAAACCATGAATAATTCTAAATATATTTTACTGGCTATTCTTACCTGCAACTTGTGCCTGTACGGTTGTAAAAAAGACCAGGCGAATACGGCTGACAATAGCAGTAATAAAATCAGCAATGTAATTGCTGATAATTTTAACCTGAGCTTGTTCAATACGGGGCTTAGCGTGAGCGGGCTACGTGCTAAATTGTTTGAACCAGGACCTTTTACAGTAATTGCCCCGTCAGACGATGCTTTTACAAAAGCCGGGTACCCTACAACGGTAGCTATTTTAGGCGAAGTGCCGGCAAGGATATCGGCCATTATGAATTACCATATCCTTAACGGCAATTACGAACTGAATAAACTGCCTTTTTTATTTAACCAGGAAATCCGCTCTTCAAACGGGGGGAAGCTTTTTGTTACACACTGGGTAAAAGGGGCGGATACCGTGCTGACTATTAACGGTTCAACGGTATTGGCTCAAAACGTTCCGGCTGCAAACGGCTTGATCCAGGTGGTGAACAGGGTGCTGGAACCTTATACCTATCAGCAAATAACCGATGCGATTGCATCCGATAAAAACCTGAGTTTGTTTTACCAGGCTATCCAGCGGGCCGGCTTAACAGATGTACTGAACAGTAGTGGCCCCTATTCGGTATTTGCGCCTGGTAATGCAGCAATGATCGCGTACGGTTTTCCAACTTTAGCGGCCGTTAACCAGGCTGATCCGGCTACCTTAAAGGCATTGATAAGGTATCATATTGTGAATGAACGCCGGTTTATATACGATTATGTGCTCAGTACCGGTACCAGCAATCAAAGCCAGCAAGCCATGTTGGATGGTAATTTAGTTAAAATACAATTAATTCCGGATAATACTAAACCGGGAAGTTTTTCCGGCATCAGCCTCCAGGGCACTGGCAATACAACAACTGTACAATTGACTAAACAAGACGTACTGACGGGCAACGGGGTACTGCATACCATTGATGGTGTACTCAAGATCACACAGTAATTTTAAATAAGACATTAGAGATGATATCAAATAAACTACTCCAGAAAATAGTATTTTTCCTGGTGCTGCTACTGCCATTGGCATCGCACGCGCAGGAAACAAGCGGTACCCTTAGCGGTACCGTATCCGACTCGGCAGGGCAGGCCTTGCCGGGTGCTACGGTAACGGCAATTCACCAGCCATCGGGCACCAAATATGCAATTGCTACCGATAAAGGCGGGCATTACTACCTGCCCAATCTGCGCATTGGCGGGCCTTATAGTGTTGAGGCAACGATGATCAGCATGGCGCCGTCAAAAAAAGAGGGCATAACAGTGAGGTTGGGATCAGCCGTACAAATCAATTTTGCATTAACCGATAACACGAAGCAACTTGGCGAAGTTGTAATTAAAGCTACAAAAGGTGGCCCGCGCATCAACAACTACGGATCGGGCAAAAACATCAGCGCGGCACAGGTGAAAAATATGCCTACCGTGGCGCGTAGTATTACCGATATTACCCGTTTGGTGCCCCAGGCCAGTAAAGACAATAGTTTTGGAGGAAGCAATTTCCGCTATAATAACGTAACTATTGATGGTGCCATTAATAACGATGCCATCGGCTTCAGCCCCTCTTTGGGTGGCCAGTCGGGCACGTCGGGTATGGCAGGCAGTTCCACCCGTACCAACCCCATCTCTCTTGATGCTATTGAGGATATGCAGGTTTATTTGGCACCCTATGATGTTAAAATCGGAAATTTTACCGGCGGTTCGGTAAATGCGGTCACTCGCAGCGGTACCAATACCCTGAGTGGTTCGGTTTACGGCTTTGGCCGTAATGCCGCATTAACTGGTAATGACAGGGTAGGTACCCTGGGTAAAATGAATAGCGATTTTTATGATTATCAAACCGGTTTAAGGGTGGGTTTCCCGATTATTAAAAATAAACTTTTCTTTTTTTCGAATGAAGAGATCACCCATCGCCAGGATCCCGTGCAGCTCATGGCTGGCCAGGCAGAAACCAGCCAGATACTGAGTTTGGCAGATGCCAGAGCAATCAGTGCCGCCAGCCCTTTTGATGCCGGTACGGCAGGCGCTTTTAACACCTACGCCAAATCAACCAAATTTTTTAACCGGTTAGACTGGAATATTAACGATAAAAACCAGCTTGCTATCCGTAACAATACCATCTTATCCGAGGCCACCAGTATGGACCGTGATCAGCAGGATTTCAGGTTCAGCAGTATGGCGTATTTGCAAAAAAACAATCAAAGTTCTACCGTGGCCGAACTGAAAAGCAGGTTAAACAATAGACTGTCGGGCAATGTGCTGGTGGGGTACACGATGGTTAACGATTCCAGGGACCCGCTGAGTGATCCGAGCTTGCCCCAGGTACAAATAGCAGGCCGTACACCCGGTACTACCATTTATCTGGGCACCGATCGCGAAGCCAGCATATTTAACATGAAGCAGCGCACGCTGGAACTTACTGCAAACCTGAATTACAATGTGGGTAAAAACAGGTTTACGATAGGTACACATAACGAACTTTATCGGATTACGTATGGCTTCGTTAATGGCTGGAATGGCAGGGTGGATTATAACAGCATTGAAGATTATTTGAGTAATAAGCCTTATCGCGTTCGTGGAGCTTACAATTATGCTGATAACAGCCGCGACTATATCCTGAATCATCCGGGGGCCCAATTTAATGTAAACATGTACAGTTTGTATTTACAGGATGAGATCAGTGTTTCGGATCAATTAAAGGTGATTCCTGGTTTAAGGGCCGATATAACCGATTTACCGGATATGCCCCAACTTAACGATAAAATACATTCGGCATTGGCCGATCCTTATTTCGGCACAACTTATTCTTATACCCCCCTGAGCCGGATTACCAATCAATTTTTAAACAAGGTGCAGCTATCGCCCAGGATAGGTTTTCGTTATGATTGGTTTGGAGATCAAAGCCTGATCTTTCGCGGAGGGGCTGGCTTGTTTACAGGCCGCATACCGATGGCCTGGTTGGCTTATGCCTATTACAATACCGGTAACAGCTATGGTGCTGTTGATCAGAAGGCTGATAAAAAACCATTTGTACCCGGAAGCAATCCGCTTAGTGGTGGCGCAAATGGTATCGGAGGTTTTGTTCAGCAAAACGGAACCGTGATCAGCAACTCCAATAGCGGCCAAACACAGGTTGATTTAATTGATAACGATTTTGTAATGCCACAGGTACTGCGTGGCAGTTTGGCGGCAGATTATACCACCAGCAACCAGTGGAAGTTTACCATAGAAGGTATTTATACCAAAAACATTAAAGATGTGCTATTTCAGCAATTGAATGTACAGGATAACCCCACTTATTTTGCTTATGATAAACTGCACCAGCAACCTATCTATAGCGGCACGGTTGATCAGCGGTTTTCAAATATTTACTTACTGAGCAATACCAGCCGGGGTTACCGCTATAGTTTGACCGGGAGTATCGCTAAAACCATTGGAGATGAATTGCAAGCTTCTGTTTCTTATACCTACGGACAGTCGAAAGATCTGTCAAACGGGGTTCGTAATTCGATGGAATCCAACTGGCAGCTTAACCAGTCGCTGGTACCTAATAACCCAACATTAGCCAACAGTAATTTTGATATCCGCAACCGTATTGTAAGCAGTATCAGTTATAACAAAGCATGGGCTAAAGCGGGCAGAACCAATATTTCGTTGTTTTTCAGCGCCCAGTCGGGTAGCCCGTTCAGCTATGGTATTGTCAATAATAGTGTGCAGGGCTTACCGCAACAGGTTAGTTTAGCTTATATCCCGCAAAGGGATGAAGCCATCCGCTTTTTTCAGGATAATGCGATCTCGGGTACCGCTGTACAGCAAGCCAACGCCTTTAATACCTACATTGACCAGGATAGCTATCTAAGCAGCAGACGCGGACAGTTTACCGAGCGCAATAAAGGCCGCACACCATGGAATGTGCAGGCAGATCTGCATTTGTCGCATGATATTTTCATCAATCAGGAAAAAAAGCAAGTCATCACGATTACTGCCGATATTATGAACCTGACCAACCTGATCAATAAAAATTGGGGTATCCAGTATTTTTCGCCTAACACTTTCAATTCTACAGCCAGTGTAGGGCTTACGCCGGTACTGTTTCCGCCGCAACAAAACGCGGGGGGATACCCGCTTTATCAGTTTACCACACCAGGTAAACCCTATAGCATTGATTATTACGGATCAAGAACCCAGGCGCAATTGGGTTTGAGGTATACTTTTTAATTAACGGTTAATCGCGATATAAAATCATGAAAAAACAAAATATAAAATATTTCGGTGTACTGTGTTGCATGCTGATACTGATGTTTGGCGCTTGTAAAAAAGACAATAAAAACGACGATAAGCCCCAACCCAAGGTTACCGATTATTATCCAAACAGCGGGAATGATGGTACATTAGTGACCATTGAGGGAACCGGATTTAGCAGCAATATAGGGGATGTATCTGCAACATTTGCAGGCACATCAGCTGATGTGGTTAGTGCAACATCTACAGCAGTTGTGTTAAGGGCTCCAAAAAAGGGCGTAACCGGAAGCATTGTACTAAACATGGCTGGCCTTACCATCCCGATAGGAAACTATACTTTCCAACAGTTAAGTGTACAGAAAATAAACCCGACAAATGGGGCTGCTGGTACACACATCAATATTACCGGGGCCGGGTTTAGCAGTATAGCAGGCCCTGTAACCGTATCGATTAACGGAAAACCAGCTACCGTAGTTAATGCAAACGATACGCTTGTGGTGGTTGAGGTTCCAGTTGCCGCAGGTACCGGGCCGGTTAAAGTAACAGTTAATGGCAAGGAAGCTACGGGCCAAACATTTAAGTTTCAGGCAATTTCTGCCATTAAACCATTAACCGGTGGTAAGGGTACGGTAGTAAGGGTAAGCGGCGAAGGATTTGAAAACGTGATAGCTGGCAATACAGTTGACTTTAACGGCACCACAGCGGTAGTAACCGAAGCCGGTACAGATCACCTGTTGGTTATTGCGCCCGATGCCGTGCAAACAGGGCCGTTATCGGTTACCATCAATGGGCAAAAAATAGGAGGGCCGGTATTTACCGTTGTGCCACCGCCAACAATTCAAACAGTAACGCCGCTTAGCGGACCGGCCAATACCGTGATGACCATCAGCGGAACTACTTTTAGTAATATATTGGATGAGAATAAGGTGACCGTCAACGGTATTACTATACCCATCACATCAGCTACTGCCACTCAATTAACGTTGACTATTCCGGGCGGTACCGGCAACGGTAAAGTTATTGTAACGGTAAATGGCCAGGCGGTTGAAGGGCCGGTATTTAAAGATCAGTCTATAGGTATAACATCATTTAGCCCGGCCAATGGGCTTGCAGGTACGCATGTAGTTATCACCGGTTTAGGTTTCAATACTTCCGCAGGCTCAAATATAGTTACCTTTAATGGGGTACAGGCCCTGGTAGTTAATGCTACTTCAACAAGCCTGGAGGTTATAGCGCCCGATAATTTAACATCGGGGCCGTTAAAAGTAACCAATAGCGGTGTGGAAGCGCTTGCGCCAACCAATTTTTATCGTGCGGGTGTAGTTACCCTGGCCGGTGGGTCTTTGAATAACTTACTGAACCTGTCTCCTTATAGAACAGTTAGTTTAGTGGCCGACAGCAAAGGTAATGTGTTTGTTATTGAGGGCGACTATAGCCGTATCAAAAAGATCAGTACGGATGGTACGGTATCTGTATTTGCCGGCAGCCCTTCTGGTGCCAGAGGCAGCGTGGATGGCCAGGGGACAGCGGCATTATTTAATTTGGGAACTAACCCGGGTATGGATATAGATGCCAATGATAACCTATTTATCAGTGATGGTACAAGCTTACGCAAAGTAACCCCACAAGGTATGGTAAGCACTTTTGCCACAGGTTTAGGTACAATAAATAAAATTGCGTTTGATGAAAACGGAATATTATACGCCCTGGGTAGCTTTAACGGTGGATGGAGTTTTCAAAAAGACGGAACCAAAACGGTTTTAAGCTTACTTACTATCTCGGATGTCGCTCGTCCGGCAATCTTAAACAATATCATTTATAAGGTGCAGAACCCGGGATATTCTGTAGATATGTATACTATTGGTAACGGAAGAAATACTTACAACTGGGTTGGTAACGACTATGGTTTTGCCGATGGAATTGGAAAGGCAGCTATGTTCCAGACTATTAACGCGCTTGCTTCTGATCGTGCCGGGAATATATTTCTGTCAGACGGAATTGCGATACGCAAAATCAATATTGCCACTCAGCAAGTAACCACCATAGCTCAGTTCACCAGGGGTGCTGCTGTGGATGGTGCATTGAATAATGCCAAATCAGGCTTGATAGGCGACGTTTTTGTTGATAAAAATGGCGACATCTACTTTGTAGATATGACAAATAATGCCGTAAGGAAGATCTTCCTGAAGTAAATAACAAGGTTTAAAAATATTCCGGGGCGGCCAAATGCCGCCCCGGTTTTTAATTTAGTAAGAATCCAATTGCCCTTCTAAATGAAAGTAAAAGAGATTGAGGGATGTGATATCCAACCAGAGCATTCTCGGGCCTGCTATCATTACAATCCTAACCTGTTAACAGGTATTCTCATCACAATCGCCGGGTTAATGATGCATGTAGTATATTTAATCTGCTGAAGGATATTCTATTGATGTAGCACTATGGAGGTTGTTTATTTAATCAGGTACTTCCTGATTATCGTTTTTGTTTTATCAATCATAATTAGAATGTGAGTGGATAAAATAAGATGATGTATCGTTTAAAATCGGAAAGATATCCATAACTAACCCATAGATTAATTTATTCGCTGACGCTTTTGTAATGTACTTGACGACAAAGAAATAGGTTGATTATTTACAGGTTACATTTTAAAAAACACCTTAAAAACGGATCCCTTACCCGGTTTGCATTCTACCTCGATCTTGCCACCCGACGCGTTGACGATCTTTCGGATAAGATATAGCCCTATTCCGCTGCCTTCGGTATCCGTATTGACCCGCTTATATTTTTGAAAAATTTGATCAATGTCGTCTTTGGCGATACCGATGCCATTATCACAGATCGTTAGGACGATAAACTCGTCTGATTTCTCGGTTTTGAGACTGATCTTCGGCACGCGTTTCGGCGAACTGAACTTTAGCGCATTGGTTATGAGGTTCAGCATTATGCTCCGCAAATTCTTTCTGGCGAACCTGACTTCCGTTATACCGAAGTCGATCCGGAAAACGGCTTTCGAAACTTTGATTTTTTCCGACAAGGCGGCTTTGATCTCTTCGAATAGCATCGGAAAGCTTTCCAGCGCATCAGCCGTATCTTCCGATTCGATAGATCCGACCCTGGCCAGGTCGCTGATGACCGCTTTAAAATTAGTAACCGATTTATGCATCATGCCGGATAGCTTGATCACTTCAGGGTCTTGGGTATCCAGTTTATCATTGAGTATTTCCAGCAGCATTTCAATGTTCAGGATCGGTGCATTCAGGTCATGTGAGGCGCCGAAAATAAAATTATTCAGGTCAGCATTGATCCTTAACAAGCTTTTATTGCTGATATCAAGTTCACCTAATATTTTTTTCAGCTCGGTGATATCGTAAAAGCTGATAATAGCGCCTTCAGCTTTTTTGCTGTTTTTTTTCAGGTAGGGCATGGTCATTACCTGGTACACCCTGCCGTCAGTCGCCTCAGCTTCGCGGGTAATAGGTTCTTCGTCGTTAATCACCTTCTTTATATCCGCTATCAAGGTTTCAAACCTGATATTGTTGGTGATGTTGCTAAGCGGCCGGCCAATATCACCTTCCCTGATATTAATATGCTTCACCGCTCCGGGCGAATATCTTTTCAGCAGCAGTTCCCTGTCCACAAAAAGTTGCCCATTGATGTTGCTGCGGAAGTAATTGTTCAGATCGTCATTCAGGTCTGTTAATTGGTCAATGGTCAATTGGTGGTCCTTGTTCACCGTTTGAAGTTCCTCGTTCACAGACTGCAGTTCCTCATTCGAACTTTGCATTTCTTCATTGGCGGATTGCATTTCCTCGTTGGCTGATTGCAACTCTTCGTTAAAGGACTGCATGTGCTCGTTGGAAGATGAGATACGCTGATGCGCTACTGCTACAGTATGTTTTAATTGCGCCACCTCCCGCTCCAGGTTGATTACATGCTCCCGGGTTACTTCGCTGATATCTTCTGCATGGATAATATTTTCTTCGTTCGCCCCGGTTTTTATGTCCGTAAACAGTACCAACAACAACCTTTCTTCCGATCCGGATTTGGCAAACGGGCTGAGGACAATATTGAATGGCTTGTTTATCACTTTACCGGGACCATCGAGACTGAGCTGATGGAGCACGACCCTTTCGTTCAGTTTAAAAGCCTTGTGCGCAGCCGCTTTAAAAACTGTGGAAATGTGTGTCGGCAGCAATTCATTAAGGTCATGTTTAAAATTGATGTTTTTCAAATACGGTTTGGTGTTGCCGAACGAGTGGACAACCGACAGATTCTCATCGGTACAAACGCCATTAAACGCACACTCCCGTAACAAGGCGGAATCGACCTGGCTGGCAAGGTCGGTCTTAGATACCGGCACGACTTGCTTTGCAGGTACTTCCATCGTCGTTGTCTTGAGTTCCCCGATCGTATGAGATGAAAAAGCATCAAAACGGATTGCGCGGCCTGTTTTATTACTTTTCAGAATGTTCCATTTATTATTGATCTCCGTAAAATCATCTTTAATGACAGTAGCGCTCTCGCTGGGCCCCAAAACGAGGTAGCCATCTTTTTTCAATCCAAAATGCAACATGGCAAATACCTTTTTTTGTAAGGCCACATTGAGATAGATCAGTAAGTTACGGCAGCTGATCAAATCGATATTACAGTATGGCGGGTTCCTGGTCAGGTCATGTTCGGCGAAGATCAGCATCTTGCGGATCTCGTGTTTGACCCGATAGCCTGTATTTTCTTTGGTGAAAAATTGTTGTAATCTTTCTTTGGAGACCGTTTTAATAATACTGTCCGGATAAAAGCCTTTTGAGGCAATATCCAATGCCGCCTTGCTGATATCCGAGGCGAAGATCTTAACCTCCATGTTTCGGGGATACTTATTTAAATACTCTTTGATGAGTATAGCTATGGAATAAGCCTCTTCACCGGTAGCGCAGCCGGCTACCCATATTTTCAATGCTTCTGTATGGTTTTTTTTTATAATAGCCGGAATAACTGTTTCTTCGATGATCTTAAAAGCTTCCGGATCACGAAAAAAAGAGGTCACACTGATCAGAAAATCGTTGGCAAGCAGCGCTATTTCGGCAGCATTTCCTTTCAGGAACTGGTAATACTTATCCACCTTGTTGAGGTTATGGCTTACCATCCGCCTTTTGATCCGCCTGATAATGGTCGGGCGTTTATAGTCGGTGAAATCCAGTGGCAGGTTGCCTTTAATCAGAGTAAATATTTGTGCAAGCTCATCCTCGCTGATCTGTTCGGAAGGCTGGTCAGTCAATAGTTCCAGAATTCCATCCCTTACATAATCGTCAATTATCTGAGGCATGGCCTCTGGTGAAAGAATCCTGTCCGCGCAATTGCTCGCAATGGCCGCCTCTGGCATGCCTTTAAAGTTTGCCGTAGCGGGGTCCTGCACCAACACAATACCTCCGGCATGTTTTATGGCTGTTATCCCTTTCGAGCCATCATCACCGGTACCTGATAAAATAATACCGATGGCCTTGTTTCCACGTTCCTTTGCCAGGGAGCTGAAAAAGTAGTCGATCGTCATATGCGGTCTGGGCCGGTCCTTTTTATCCGAAAGGATCAGTCGGCCCTTTTTTACGGCCATGAATTTAGCACTCGGTATCAGGTAAACGGTATTGGGTTTAATATCTACGTTCTCGATGGCCTCTACCACCAGCAGTTTACTATGCTGGGAAAGGATCTGTACCATCTGGCTTTTAAAATCAGCCGAAAGGTGCTGTATCACGATGTAAGATACAGAGTCAAGCGGTGTATAATCAAAAAAGGCGGATATCGCTTCTAAGCCGCCGGACGATGCGCCGATGGCAATAACATATTGTTGATCGGCAATTTTGGGCATGGGCTGATAGGGGTTTACGTTAGTAGCTGAATAATAATGATAATAATAAGTAAATTGAATTATTGTTTCATACCAAGCTATTTATTTCTAAGTATTTAAATCATTAATTGTTGGTGCAGAAAACAGAATCGATGTTATATGGCTTAATGGCGCTTTATAGCGGTTTAACCGGAAAGGTGATCCTAAAGGTGGTGCCCTTATTGACCTGGCTTTTAAACTTGATTTTTCCGTTCATTAAGGCGGTATATCTCGTAACGATATTCAATCCCAATCCGGTTCCGGGTATATTGCCGGTGTTATGCGCGCGAAAGAAGGCCTCAAAAAGATGTTTTTGGTCTTCTTTGGGTATACCGATACCGTTATCCCTGATGATAATAGTCAAATTGTTGCCGGTAATTTGGGTGGAAAATTCGATACGGGAATCAGGGCCGGAATATTTGATCGCGTTGCTGATCAGGTTGATAATACAGTTTTTAAGCAATGAAGGATTAAGGGTCACTAACCTGCCCCGGCCGGAATGGATGTAGCTGATCTGCTGTTCGCGTTTGGCCAGGTACTGCATATCTTCGGTAATATCCGCTGCAAACTTAACGAGATCAAACTCGCTCAATATCGGATTGATTCTGCCTGTTTCCAGCAGTTCCAACGATAAAAAATCGTTTAAGATATTGGTGAGGTTCTTTGCGGCGTTTTTGATGGTTTCGGTATACTTTTTTACAATAGGGTGATCCATATCCACCGCTATCTTACCGATTAGCTCTGCAGAAAGCTGGATAGCGGTGAGCGGGGTTTTGAACTCATGCGAGGCCATGGAGACAAAGCGGCTCTTCAATGCATTCAGCTGTTTTTCCTTTTCCAGAGATTGGCTTACCTGCTCCCTGCTCAATTTGATGGCGGCGATGGAATCGGTGAGGCCTTTGTTGCTGATATCCAGCGCGGCCAACAGTTTCTTGAGCTCTGTAATGTCATGGAAACTGATAATAGCGCCGTCTGTATTATTGGTGTTTTGACGTACATAAGGCATGGTCATCACCTGGTATATTTTGCCGTCCGAAGATTCAGCTTCCCTGGTAATGGTCTGTTCGTTTAACATAACATTTTGAATATCAGCTATAAGAGTTTCAAGCTTGATATTGGTGGTGATATGTGCCAGCGGCCTGCCGATATCGCTTTCCCGGAGATTAATATGCTTAACCGCACCCGGTGAGTATCGTTTAAGTATCAGGTCATGATCCACGAATAACTGCCCGTTGGTATTACTTCGGAAATAATTATTGAGGTCATCGTTTGATTCTGTCAGTTCGGTATTAGTTTGCTGCTGCTGCCGGTTAACGGTTTGTAATTCTTCATTAACAGACTGCAGTTCCTCATTCGCACTATGCATCTCTTCATTTGCGGACTGTAGCTCCTCGTTAAAGGACTTAATGTTATCATTGGAGGAATTAATTGCTTCATAAGCTACTTCCAGGTTATCTTTTGCTTCTGTCAATTCCAACTCCAGGCTTGCCAGGTGTTGCCGGGTAAGTTGTTCAACGCCAGTTTGCTTGATAACGGACCTATCTTTGGTTTTTTTTTTGTTGGTGGTAAACAGGACGAGCAATTGCCGGTCGGCATCATCGGTAATAAAGGGACTAATGGCTATTTGGACAGCATACACGCCACCGAAATTCAATTCGCTTAAGGTGACCCGCTTATTGGATGCCAGTGCCCGGTGCGCAGCGGCTTTAACGATCACGCCAACGTCGTCAGGCAACAGTTCGCTGAGATCAAAAATGAAATTCTCAGCTTTCAGGTAGGCGGTGGTATCCCCAAACGCTTTCAAAACGGTCAGTTGCTGATCGGTGCAAACACCGTTCAGTCCAGCAGCTTCAAGTACGGCTACCTGCGCATCAGATGTTTTCAACACCTTGGCTACTAAAATAGCTGATCTTTTAAATTCTTGCACGTTTATCGATTTTATTGGCGAACGCAACCGGATGCCTATCAAATATACTCAAATACATGACTAAATAATTAATTTGAATTTAACTCTATTTGATAGTAGCGAGTTATCATTAACAGATCAAATGGGATGCCAACTTCCGTCATTTCATATACATTCGCGATGTTTATAAAGTACGGGCGCAAGTTCGGTAAATCCGTTAACGCTATTTACAGTAACGCCATAGCGGCGGATGAGTAAGCTTTGACCACAGATCATAAAATGATTCTAAAATTTAGGTGGGGAAGTCGGTTATTTTTTGATCAACGCTGCTGAAAAAGATATCATTTAATTCGATATAGCCAGATAGCCTGCGCAATCCCCCTTTGTTAACGGCTTAAACCCATGCGCGGAGTGCTATACAGCCCCATGTGAACGGGTATATTTAATTTATATCATTACCTTACAATAAGTTATCAATTTTATTGTAAATTACGTTCTTGTTGATCTGCATATTATAAGCTAACCTAAACTTATATTTTATGGCAAATTCCATAGCACTTATACTACTGCCTGGCAAAGTTGAACCGGCTCGCCCTGGCGCCAAGGGGCTTGATGTTAATGCCGTTTTGACGGCCGCTAACGCGGCTGATTTCAAAGCTGCCGGATATGACTTTTGTATCCGTTACATTCCGCGCACAGCCCATCTGCTTAAGGGCAATCTTTCTAATACTGAAGCTTTGCATATCCTCAATGCCGGCCTTGCCCTGATGGCCGTCCAGCATGTTGCAAATCCGGGTTGGATGCCATCTGCAGAACTTGGCAAAGCCTACGGCGCTTATGCGGCGGTATACGCCAAAACCATTGTAGGCTTACCAGCGGGCATCAATGTATGGCTGGACCTGGAAGAGGTGTCGAAAGATGCTGCCAGTGCAGACATCATCGCGTATTGCACTGCCTGGTATAACGAAGTGAAGTCGGCCGGGTATGATCCTGGCATTTATACCGGCTATGGTACCGGGCTAAGTTCAGCACAATTGTATCACGACCTCCCGTTCAGGCATTATTGGCGGGCGTACAATGGGCCTGACGTGGCGAATCGCGGTTTTCAAATCATTCAGAAAACCCAAATCAAACTGAATGGTTTTGAAGTAGACCCTGACTATATACAAATGGACAAGAAGGGGGATCTTCCGATCTGGCTTTCCGCTGTGAATAATGTTTGAAGTACATTAACGCCAAAACTTTAGACGGAGATTCTGAAGGTTTTATATTTTCAGATGCTCCTTAACCTTATCTGTACTCATGAAAAAAACATTTACTCTACCACATCCGGCGTTGCGTTTAATGCTTCGCAAGTTCGTAGCTTCCTGTTCATTGGTACGCTAAAATAATAATCTCATTGGCACATGCTGTAATTTGAATTGTGTTTGGCGGCATTTTATGAGATTGCCACCTACTATTATGATTTTCCAGCATCTGCCCCAGTAACAATTACAGGCAAGCCTTTTTTAATAGGTGCTGCTCCACTTGTTAAAGCTTTTTACGTTACAAAATGGGCTGTTATGCAACAGGTTTCCAGAGCATAACTAACCGTTTTAAGAAATAGCTATAAATACCTGTTTTTTAAAAAATACCAGGTATAAATGCCTGCTTTTTAATTGTAATAGAGGTTGTTATGAAATTAATTATGGATCTTTATTTATGATTTTATTCATTAATTAACCTAAAAACAATATCAAAATGAAACCTTATCTCATCACCATCATCATTTTTACGTCTGTATTAACCGGCTTGCTCATCGGTTATGTTGTTTTTCCTTGTCCAAACCCAAACTCATGTTGTGTGGTTACTTCATCCTCTTCAGATACCGTTAACACGGTTAATCTTTCACACCGAGATTCATCGCGGGTATGGGTGGCCAACTACAAAGCAATTTGGGGCAAAATAGTAAAAAAAGACGCTGCGTTGAAGGATAGCTTGCCACTATATTTTACGCTTAAGTCTCAAGATGTTTTAAATGCAATGGGAATAGATGAGTCGTGGAAATGCTTAACCAAATTGCGATACTTCCGTTTAACACTCGGATTTGATTCCGTTAATAAAAACATGAAGGCTTTTATACAACCGGTAATAAATGTTAATTTAGGTAGTAAAAGCCCTTTTCCGGCCGGCACTGCACTATTCTTTAATGGCAATGGTGAGATAGTCGACTCAGTAGGGCAACGGCTTGATTCGCTTAATACGTCATGTTACCTTTTAAGAATGAAGGCAAAAAAAACAAAATTTAAGGCAGTATCAGATAAAAGCGGTGTTTACGTAGGCGATTTGAGTACTCCATGCCCCAATACCTGTGGAGATTAATTAAGCAAATACTTTCATGACAATAACTAAAGCCATACTTGTTGCAAACGATATTCCGATATTACTATCAGGGGTTTTAGCGGTGATATTCTACCGGAGGTTTGAAAAAAAATTCAAAATATTTTCGTGGTTTCTCATCTGCTCAAGCATAATTCAAATCATTGCTTTAATATTTTGGTTTGTACGGGCAAATAACATGCCCCTGCTTCATTTGTATGTGCCTTTAGGGTTTGTTTTATTGGCCTGGTTTTATCAGGCGGTTTTAGAAAGCTTTATCAACAAAGGAATAATAGTGACGGTTACACTATTGTTCCTTTGCTTCTCCATCATTAACTCGGTTTTTTTTGAAAATATCCATATATTCAATTCAAACGCGCTCACGGTAGAATCGATTTTACTCATTATTTTTTCCATATTTACCTTTATTGTGCTTTTAAACCAGCAATTGCAATCCGTAACGCGCGATGTAAAACAGAGTTTAAGCTGGATAAACTCCGGTATCCTTATCTATTATTCTACCACGTTGTTGCTGTTTTATTTTTCAAATTATCTGATGCATCACCATAGCGTTAATATTAGTGCTTTTACCTGGATGTTCCACTCATTTGCCTCAATAACAATGTACTGTTGTATTTTAGTTGGTTTATGGAAACGGGGTCGCAAATATCATTGATTGATGTAATTATACCTTTTACCGTTGTGCTTTTTATAATTGCAGTGGGTGTGGTATTGCTATACACACATTTTCAAAAAAATTTGTACCGGCAAGAGTTAGATAAAGCAGCGTTAAAGTCTGCTCAGCACGAAGAACTGCTCAGGAACAGTATTTTTGTACAGGAAGAAGAAAGAAAGCGTATTGCAACCGATCTTCATGATGAATTAGGGGCCGTTATTTCGATTATGCGCATGAACCTGGTTCTTATCCAGCAAAAGTTCAAAGAAAGGGACACCGTTGGACCCGATCTTCTCTCGATAGTTGAAAACCTGGTGAACCTATCAGAAAGCGGAATATCCAGTGTCCGAAGCATCAGTCATCAGCTCATTCCACCCCAGCTCGAAACTTTCGGGCTCGTTAAAACATTAGAATACTTTATCGAAAAAGTGAATGCATCCGGAAAAATCAACATTTACTTATGGGTGAAAAATGAACTTCCGGATTTGCACTGGCCTATATCCTTAGGGTTATACAGGATTATTATGGAACTGATTGGTAACACCATTAAACATGCAGGGGCCAATAAAATAACTATTGAAATTAATTATGATAGTGATTTTTTACTGTTTAATTTTAATGATGATGGGCGTGGGATAGATTTTGCTAATGGCCATCAAATAGGCATGGGTTTTAAAAATATCGAGGCCAGGGTTATGGCTCTAAAAGGAACATTTGAGTATGGAAATAATATAGACAATACTGGTTTTAAGGCATTTTTTAAATTGCCTATCCGGTAATAGATAATTACTTATGCAAACTCCAGATACAATTAAAATTGGTATAGTAGAAGATCAGCTTTTGTTTAGGGAAGGTATTAAAGCAATACTACATAACTGGGGGGATTTTTCTGTTATTTTTGAGAGTGCAGACGGCCATTCTGTGATACAAAAATTAAGCACCACTGCTGTTTTGCCTGACGTAATGTTGGTAGACCTCATGCTGCCTTCCATTAATAATAAGGAATACCGAGGATCTCATTTAACCCTGGCATTGGGTGAGCTATATCCATCAATCAAGGTATTGATATTATCGGTTCATGATGATGAAAATTTTATTATTGAACTGGTAAAGAATGGTGCACATGGCTATTTGGTAAAGGATTGCGACCCACAAGAGTTGCATGACGCTATTGTGGCAGTTTATACCAAAGGGTCTTACATTAATTCCAGAACGCTAACTGCCATACAGAACAATATGGGACGAAAAGTAAAATCCAAAAAGCTTTTAGTCAATATTTCTGCACGGGAGGAAGAAATACTACGGCTAACATGCCAGCAATACACAGCAGAAGAAATTGCGAACAAATTATTTATCAGCGTAAAAACAGTTAATGGCCACAGAAACAACCTGCTGATTAAAACCGGATCAAGAAATGTAACCGGACTTGTAATTTACGCTATCAAGAACAATATTGTCAGTTTGATATAAAACACTACAGTAAGATTAAACCTATAAACTCCCCTGTATTCAAGCCAGCATTAATGTTAACGAGCCACATTCAGTAATCATACTAATTATTCAGGCAACTTAAATTAACATTGCTTAGGCGCAGTCATCACCTATATTTCATACCATATATTGTCTCTTTAGGTAACCTTTCTATTCTGGTGTATGGCCGGAGTAACTTCAATGGCATCACTCTATCTGAAAGCGTCAGCTTAAACAATACTACCATCCAGTGATGTAGCAGACGGGCATTTCTGTGCCTATTTCAACATTTCATGCCCTATTTATTCACTTTTGTACCCGTTGGCGCATTTTTCTCTTATCTAAATTTACCAACGCATACCAATAAACCGAACACATTAAAATAATGATATCTGGGTTGCTATGCACCATTTTGGTGCGCTCATTTATCACTGTTTTAATGACCCTGTTTTTATTAATTCATCTTTTTCCTTGCGATAAAAATGTTAAACCGATTTTTTAAATAAACCTGCGTAACGCTTTATTCATCATAAAAAACAATGTTCAAACACTTACTCAATTACCCTGCATTCAGGCACAATCCCTTTAGGATAATCATCCTATTTTTCATGCTCATCATTACAGCTATACATGCTGCCAGCGCCTCCGTGATATCTTATAAAAAAGAAGCCGATGGGCTTTTATTTACATTGGATAAAGGCCAGATGAAGATTACCATTTGCAGGGACGACATTATCCAGGTAAAATATACCGTTTTCAACAAGTTTATCAATAAGCCCTCGCTTATCGTCAATGCAAAATGGGGCTCTCCTGCTTTTAAGGTGGCGGAAGACAAGAATCAGGTTGTTGTTGTAACCGCTAAGCTAAAAGTAATCATCAGCAAATCCACTAACAATATCAGTTACAAAGATCTTGATGGAAAAACAATTGCTTCCGAAGATGATAAGAGCATTACCCCCGCAACCATTGCCGGCATCAACACTTATAATGTAAGTACACAATTTAATTCGCCGAAGGATGAGGCGCTTTTTGGCCTGGGCTGCCATCCTATCGATACAGGCTCTATCAACTATAAAGGCCGCAACCAGGATCTGGCCATCAAATACCTTACAGGTGCTATTCCTGTACTGTTATCCAGCAAAGGGTATGGGCTGATGTGGGATAATTATTCGGCATCAAATTTTTATGGTGCCGAGGCAGGCAACACCAAATTTAAATATGTATCCGAAAGCGGCAGGCAGGTTGACTATTACTTTTTTTACGGCCCCGGGTTCGATCAGATCATAAACCTGTACCGTATAGCTACAGGGAAGGCGCCCATGTTTGCTAAATGGGCATTCGGACTGTTCCAATCGCAAGACAGGTATATGAGCCAGGACGAGGTGATTTCGGTAAAGGATAATTATCGCAATAACCATATCCCGGTGGATGTTATTGTGCAGGACTGGTATTATTGGGACCCTTTCCCCATTGGCGCTCACGTAATGAACCCCGCACGTTATCCCAATCCTAAAAAAATGGTTGATGAGCTGCATCAAAGTAATATACATGGTATGATATCCATCTGGCCCCTGTTTGGCAAAGGCACCAGGGACTTTGATACCATAAAAAATATGGGCGGATTAACCAATATAACCTGGGATAATATTGTAACGCACACCTTTGATAATTACTACGATGCGCACAACCCGAAAGCGCGTGAATTATATTGGGACATGGCCCGCGACAGCCTGATTAAAAGGTATGGCTGGGATGCCTGGTGGGTTGACCAGTGCGAGCCTGACAATGGTTTATTGTTAGATGAGCGCCGGAAAAGCGATTTTTGGCTGGGTAAAGGTATTGACTATTTCAATACCTACTCGTTACAACATTCCACAGGCATATATCAAGGCTGGCGCCGGGATATTCCGCAAAAGAGGGCATTCTTTTTACTCAGGCAGTCGTTTGCCGGCGAGCAGCGCAATGCCGGCGCGCTTTGGTCGTCCGATATTTCCTGTACGTTTGAAGCCTTTAAAAGCCAGGTGCCACAAGGTATTAACGCATGTGCGTCGGGCATCCCGTACTGGACATCAGACATAGGCGGGTACCACTACAATTGGGGCGTTCCGGATTGGTCGAAACCCGAAATGAGGGAATTATTTACCAGGTGGTTCCAGTTTGGTACGTTTTGCCCCATTATGCGCATTCATGGCAAAGGCGAGCGGGCCATATTTTCAAAAAACTGGGATGAAGATACCCGGGCGATATTAATTAAGTTCGATAAACTGAGGTACCGCCTGCTGCCCTATATTTATTCGCTTGCTGCAAAAACCACGCTGGAAAATTATACCATGATGCGTTCGCTGGCATTTGATTTCCGCAATGATTCCCATGTTTATAGCATACCCGATCAATATATGTTTGGCCCGGCATTTTTGGTGAATCCGGTTACAGGCAAAGGCCAAACGGCAAGAAAAGTTTATTTGCCCGGAACGGATGTATGGTATAACTTCTGGACAGGAGAAAAGATTCCTGGCGGTAAATCCATCAATGCTGCTTCGCCGATAAACCTGATGCCATTATATGTACGGGCTGGTTCCATCGTCCCGATGGGGCCTGAAGTTGAATACGCTACCCAGAAAACCAACAAGGTGATTGAATTGCGTATTTACCCGGGTGCCGATGGGCAGTTTACCTTTTATGAAGACGAGAATGATAATTACAATTATGAAAAGGGCAGGTACACCACTTTTTCATTAACCTGGAATGATCAACAGCGAAAATTAAGTATTTCTGGCACCAAAGGAAGTTTCCCGGGTGCGTTAAGGCAACATATTTTCAACGTTGTTTTGGTTAACAGCAATTACGGGGCCGGACCGTTAGAGGCGGCCAAGGCTGATAAAAGGGTTGTGTACAACAGCAGTGCCTTAGTAGTGCAATTATAGTTTGTTAAAAGAAGTAATATAGGATATATGCGGATGTGGCTGATGTGATGATCGGGCAGCTTAGTCCACCTGTTATATGGCTTTCATTTTTGCAGGCCGGTTATAAGAAACCAATTATAAACTTCAATATATGAGGACATTAAACTATTTTTTCGCTATCATCATCCTGGTGGCAACAGGATGCCACAAACAGGAAATTGCCAGTTCGGGCGTAGAGCTGCCCGTGAAAAAAACAATGGGCAGTAAGGCGTTGAGCGCGACAAGCTATCCAAGTTACAATACTTCGCCGCTTGCGCCAGATCAAACAGGGGTAACCAGTACGGCGGTTCAGCTCGCGGCAAAAATCCATTTAGGATTCAATATCGGCAATACCATGGAAGCTCCAAACGACGAAAAAGGATGGGGGAACCCGGCCATCACTCAGGCGCTGATTGATAAGGTAAAGCAAAGCGATTTTAATGCCATACGGATTCCCTGCCAATGGGATTACTCGCATATCGTCAATACAACCACCGAGCAGATCGACCCGGCCTGGCTCAACCGGGTACAGCAGGTTGTGCAGTACTGTATTAACGATGGTTTGTATGTGATATTAAATATACATTGGGACGGGGGATGGCTGCAAGGGAATTGCACAGTAGCCCAACAGGCAGCCGTAAATGCTAAACAAAAAGCCCTTTGGGAGCAAATTGCTACACAGATGCGTGGTTTTGACGAACATTTAATTTTAGCCAGCACTAATGAACCTGCCGTAACAGATGCCACGGGCATGAGCGTTCTGCTTTCTTATCATCAAACTTTTATCAATGCTGTCCGGTCAACCGGTGGGCACAACAGTTACAGGGTGTTGCTTATCCAGGGCCCCAATACAGATATTACCGCAACAAATAATCTGATGAACACACTTCCTTCCGATCCGGCATCCAATCGTATGATGGTTGAAGTTCATTACTATACCCCTTACAACTTCTGTTTGATGGATACAGACCAAAGCTGGGGCAACATGTTTTATTATTGGGGTTCAGGGTATCACTCCGCCATCGATGTTACACGCAATGCCGCCTGGGGCGAGGAAAGCGACCTTAACGGATATTTCCAGTTGATGAAAACGAAATTCGTTGACCACGGCATTCCGGTAGTGATGGGCGAATTTTCAGCAAGCCGCCGGTCATCTCTAAAAGGGGATTCTTTAAACCTTCACCTTGCTTCCAGGGCATACTGGTATAATTACCTTGTACACCAGGCTGGGGCCAACGGCATACTTCCTTTTCTTTGGGATACCGGATCGATCATTGACAGATCGACATACGCTGTGAAAGATCAGCAACAGTTAGCCGCGCTTGTGCAGGGAACGCAAACTGGAACATCGCCTGGAATCCAGGTTGGAAGTATATATCAGATTTTCAACAGAAATAGTTTTAAGGCTTTGGAATTCGCCGGTTGGGGAACCGCCAACCAAACAATGGCCGATCAGTGGGATTATTTAGCCGGAGCAAACCAGCAATTTAAGCTGGAAGATGCGGGTGGCGGCTATTACAGGTTAACGCCTATGCATGCCACCACTAAGTGTTTAGAGATATATGGTTGGTCTAACGCTAACGGCGGGCAGGCTGATTTATGGGATTATACCGGCACCGGTGGAAATAATCAAAAATGGATGGTTCAGGCAACAGATAATGGATACTATAAGATTATAAATGTAAATAGCGGAAAAGCCCTTGAAATTTCGGGAGCATCCCTCAAAAACGGCGGCTTAGCTGATCAATCGGATTATAACGGAGCTCGAAACCAACAATGGGCGTTTTTGAAAATATAATTTACAACTGTTGCACTAATTTAGGCGACCTGTTTAAAATTTGCTTTTAGTACATTTAAAAAAATACAACTAACATTGAATTGCAGGTCAATGCGTCCGGGTTGAAATCCGAGCGCATTTTTTACAGATTATACGATACCGCGTGATGTTATTTGGAAAAACACAGGCCAATGCCTTCCGGAGTTTGTCTTTACCTTATATCGAGATCAATAACAATAAATAGATGATCCGTTTAATTGTTAAATATTCATAACCTTGTTGTGTAGCATTTGTACTACCTTAGTGTACTGTCTTTAAAATAAACCTGGTTTTGGGCTTTCAATAACACCCCGATGCGCATCAAATTTTACTATCTTCTTGCGGTTGCATTAATTTTTGCAGGTACTCATGCTTTGGCCCAAAGCAGCCGGTACAGGTTTTCGCAGCTTGATATCAGTAACGGGCTGTCGCATAATCAGGTTAACTGTATATTTAAAGATTCGGAAGGCTTTATGTGGTTTGGTACGGCGTCGGGCCTTAACCGGTTTGATGGTTATACCTTTAAGGTATTTAAGCATGATAGTGGGGATAAAAACTCGGTTACCGATGATTTTATAGCCAGAATTTTTGAAGGCCCCGATAAAAAATTGTGGATATCAACCCGCAACGGGTATTGTTTTTATGATCCCGCAACGGAGCAGTTTAACGGTGATATGTCATCATTGCTTCATTCCCTGAAGCTCCCTGTTTATCCAAATGTAATTAAGATACT
Source organism: Mucilaginibacter paludis DSM 18603 (assembly GCF_000166195.2). Lineage (NCBI taxonomy): Bacteria > Pseudomonadati > Bacteroidota > Sphingobacteriia > Sphingobacteriales > Sphingobacteriaceae > Mucilaginibacter > Mucilaginibacter paludis. Next base: position 2,194,024 of record NZ_CM001403.1, on the reverse strand, counting down.
GCGAGCAAGTGCTACAGATTTTTGGTTTTTATATCCCGATTCGGGTATTTATAGGTATAACGTAGCCAGTAAGCAAACAAAACGCTATTATCATAGTGGAAATTCGGCTTCATCAATATATTCCGGTTCAATTACAGATATAACAGCTGATGCAAAAGGCAATATATGGATAGTTTACAGCGATGCCACGGTAGAACTTTTTGATGTTAAATTGAATAAGGTCAGCTATCGCACGGACGCTTTTAGTAAAGTAATTAAGAGCAAAAGCACTTTTTATTCTTTAACTGTAGATCGGGATAATGATTTGTGGTTTTACGGCTCTTATATGGATATGGGCGTGTTTTATTACAGCCCTTCAACAGGGGTTTTCCGCCATATTGATAAGGAGTCGGCCGGGGTTCGGTTGAAAGCGAACGTGATTAGTAACATTATACAGGACGATGATGGCCTGATATGGATTGCCGCCGACCATGGGGGCATCGGCGTATTAGACAAAAAGAAAACCCAGATCAGTTATCTGCTGAACCGCGAAGACGACGCCACATCATTAAGACAGAATTCCGCCGTACTCTACAAAGATAACTCCGGTATTATTTGGGCCGGTACCTTTAAAAAGGGAATAAGTTATTATCATAAAAACATCATCAGGTTTCCGCTCTACCGGCATTTTGCCTCAGACCCTGCCAGCCTACCCTTTAACGATGTTGATAAATTTGCCGAAGACAGGCTGGGAAATTTATGGATCGGTACCAATGGCGGGGGCCTTATTTATTTTAACCGCAAAACAGGCAAGTATACCCAGTATAAACACGAGCCGGGAAACTCCAATAGCCTGAGTAATGATATTATTGTGAGTTTATGTATTGACCACGATCAGAAGTTATGGATCGGCACCTATTTCGGTGGGCTGGATTGCTTTGACGGCAAAACCTTTACCCATTACAGGCACGATGAAAAATTAGCCACCAGCATTGCCGACGACAGGGTGTGGAGTATCATGGAAGATTCTTCGAACCGCTTATGGATAGGGACGTTTGCCGGAGGCCTTGAAATTTTCGACCGGCAGAAAAAAATATTTTACCATCCTTTTAGCCAAAGTGATATAAGGTCAATGTTTGTATCCTCGATTTTTGAGGATAAACAAGGCAATATATGGATAGGGGGCTATCTGGGCATGGATGTGATAATGAAAAAAGGCGGCAGGGTGATTCATTATGTATCGAACGAAAAAGGTACAAACTCTTTAATTAACAATACCGTAAACAGCATCAACCAGGACAGGCGCGGTTTAATATGGGTGGCCACAGCGGGCGGAATAAGTGTGTTGAATCCTGAAAAAAATACATTTACATCGCTCACAAAAAAAAATGGGCTTCCTGATAATTCAGTATCCAATACCGAAGAGGATGGCAAGGGAACGATGTGGCTGAGCACGTCAAATGGCTTAAGCCGTGTCACCTTAACGCCGTCAGCTGATACGCTTAAGTTTCACTTCGAAAACTTCGACGAAATGGATGGCCTGCAAGGGCGCGAGTTTAATATCAACTCAGCTTTAAAAACACGCGGCGGCGAACTGATATTTGGAGGTAGCGATGGCTTTAATAGTTTTGACCCGGCAAGTATAGAGCCTGTTACAAATAAACTCCGGTTAATTTTTACCGATTTTCAGTTATTCAACAAAAGCATATCGGCCAACCAGCTTATTAACGGGCACGAGGTGCTGTCAAAAGCCATATCCATAACACAGGCCATAACGCTTCATCACAACGAAAACGTTTTCTCGATTGAGTTTGCCGCGCTTGATTTTTTTAACCCCAGCAAAGTTAAGCATCAGTATATGCTGGATGGTTTTGATAAAGGATGGATAAACGCGGATAACAGAACCCGGAAAGCCACTTATACCAACCTGGATCAGGGTGATTATGTTTTTAAGGTACGGGCCTCCAATTCAGAGGATGGGATAAACTCTGGTTATATTTCGTTAAAAATTAAAGTACTGCCGCCCTTTTGGGAATCAACCCTGGCCTATATCATTTACATGGTACTGTTTTTTGGTGCTCTTTTGTTGATAAGGCAAAGGGGGATACAAAAAATAAGAAGGCAATTTATAGCCGAAAAAGAAAAGCAGGAAGCAAGGTTATTGATTGAGCAGGAGCGCCAGGAAATCAGGCGTATGCAAGAGCTCGACCAGCTGAAAACTAAATTTTTAACCAACGTAAGCCACGAATTCAGAACGCCACTGTCGTTAATTATGGCGCCGGTTAATAAAATGCTTACCCGTGCCGATCAGGAACAGAAGCAACAGTTGAACATGATCAGAAAAAATGCCAGACGGTTATTAAACCTGGTAAACCAACTGCTTGATTTTCGTAAAATGGAAGTTCAGGAGCTTAAACTGCACAGCAAGCCCGGAGATATTATAAAGTTTATAGGCGAGATAAGCCAGTCGTTTACAGATATTGCCGAAGAAAAAGAGATCGATTTTGTATTTGATACCACGGTTGATGCGATGTTTACCAGTTTTGATCATGATAAAATTGAAAGGATATTGTTTAACCTGATATCAAATGCCTTTAAATTTACGCCGGCCGGAGGCCAGGTAAGCGTTCTGCTCAACGTGGATCAGCAGACAGCGAACAGCGATACTTCTCTCGAAATTAAGGTGATTGATACAGGTATTGGCATCCCGCCTGAAAAACACAGCAAAATTTTTGAGCGTTTTTTTCAGCACGATGTTCCCGAATCGATGATTAACCAGGGCAGCGGTATTGGCCTTGCCATCACACGGGAGTTTGTGAAGATGCATGGCGGAGAAATAACTGTTGAAAGCGAGCCCGATCATGGTAGTTGTTTCATCATTAAAATGCCGCTTGCCATTTATGCCGGCCCCGGCATACAAGCGTTGGCAGGCGATGACGCTGATAATGAATGCTGGGACGATATCAGCCATAATGAAAATAAAGCCGTACCCAAACTACAGCATAGCGGTAAGAAGCCTGTGGTTCTTTTAGTTGAGGATAACGATGATTTCCGTTTCTATCTGAAAGACAATTTAAAGGAGGTGTTTTTTTTAATCGAAGCCTCAAATGGCCGGGAAGGCTGGCAAAAGGCGCTTGCCATGCATCCGGATATTATTGTAAGCGATATCAGTATGCCCGAGATGACGGGAATTGAATTGTGCAAAAAGCTAAAGAGTGATAAGCGCACATCACATATCCCCGTTGTTTTGCTAACCGCCTTAACCGGTGAGGCCGACCAGATCAAAGGCCTGGAGATAGGTGCGAACGATTACATGACGAAGCCGTTTAATTTTGAAATATTGCTGTCAAAAATCAAAAACATCCTGACCCTGCGGGATACCTATAAGCAAACGTACAAAAAGCAGATGGATGTACAATTGCAGGACATTCCCCTGGAAAATGGAGACGAAAAACTGTTAAGGAGTATAGTTCACCATATCGAGCTCAACATTTTAAACGATAGCCTTTCGGTAGAAGAATTGAGCCAGAAGATGAACATGAGCCGTGGCTCGCTTTACAATAAGGTGTTAATGCTTACCGGCAAATCGCCCGTCGAGTTCATCCGTTCAATCAGGTTAAAAAAAGCGGTGTACCTGCTCGAAAACAGCCAGATGACTATAAGCCAGATCTGCTACGAAGTGGGCTTTAATACCCCCAAATATTTCACAAAGCTGTTCAAGGATGAGTATAATGTTCTCCCGTCTGTATATGCTGCATCTTTTCGTCAAAACAAAGTTTTACCGGAGGCAGAAGATAAAGAACAATAGCCGCTGTTATTTATAATTTAATTATTATTCGCCAAACGGCGGCTATTCCCGCCGGTGCATGCGTGCAAGGCCACGGGCAACAGCTATGGCAGCACCCCGGCCAGCTTCACGTACTTGAAGCCTGGTTGTTGTACTTCCTGGTACCGCATCTGTATCTTTTAATATCACTCTTAGCATTAATAAGACGCTTTAAAATTGATGCCCCGGAGTGTTCAGTTATTAGGTTGCTAAATCTTTAAAGAAACTGAATAAATATATCCGGATAGTAAAAAATCGATACAATTAATTCATTTTCAGGTATTTATTGTGGGTTGTACATTTGGTCTATATTTTTGTTCAACTCTGCCACCTCTCCTTTTTGCGCTTATAATAGCTTTATCCCTCAGAACAGAGTTTCAAAGCAATGTACTTGCTCATTCGCTTTCCAACCCTGTTCCACCAATTATCAAAAGAGCCAATAGTTAATTTATTTTTCGGGTGATTAAGCAGCCCCGGGCTGTATTTAAATTTTAGTGGTTGTTGGTACAGCAAAATGTACAAACCATCAGGAAGGTAAATTTTAGCGGTTGTTTTGTGCATTTTTTTACTTCTTAAAATATTAAATAAATATGAATAGAAACTAAAACCTACTAACCAAACACCAATGAACCAATTATTAAAAAAAACCTTAAAATTCCTTTATTAATTAAGATGGAAAAAAATTTACAAAGAAGAATGAAACGCTTTATTTCATTGTTTATCACAAGCATGTTGCTTTATCTTTCGGGCCATGCGCAAACGCTCAAGGTTGTTGGAAAAGTGACCAGTGCCGACGACTTGCAGCCACTGCCGGGAGCGAGTATTAAGCTTAAAGGCACATCCATAGGAACCATAGCCGCACCTGACGGCACTTACACTATAACGGCAAAACCAGGCAATGTATTGGTGTTTAGTTTTTTAGGATACACATCTCAGGAGGTGCCTGTTAAACAGGTCGGTACCATTAATGTTAAGCTAAACTCAACATCAAGCCACTTAAACGATGTGGTTGTTATTGGTTATGCTAAGCAGGCAAGAAAAGATAATACGGGTTCTATCAGTTCGATAAAAGGGGATGATCTCCGCCAAACCCAACCAACTACATTTGATCAGGCCTTGCAGGGAAAAGTTGCGGGAGTTGTGGTTCAGCAGGTGTCAGGGCAACCTGGTGGCGGCGTATCTATTCAAATTCGTGGTGTGTCTTCCATAAGTGGGTCTAATTCGCCTCTATTTGTGATAGATGGTATTATCATCCCTCCGGTTAGTGATCCTGGCAATGGTTCAAATCCATTAAATACCATTAATCCTGCCGAAATAGCATCGATCGACGTATTGAAAGACGCTTCTGCAACTGCCATTTATGGTTCGCAGGCAACCAATGGTGTTGTGGTGATTACTACAAAAAGAGGTAAAGCAGGGCCTCCACAGGTAACCTATGATTTTTATGCAGGTTATCAGGAAATACCGGGCACACTGCCTACAATGGACTTGCAACAGTATGCCACTTTTATTAACGCAAGGGCACAGGTATGGGGCTTTGATGCCAGGCCCGAATTTGCCAATCCCCAATATTTAGGTGCCGGTACCAACTGGCAAAAAGAGCTATTCCGGAAAGCTCAGCAAAGCAGCCATACGCTTACAATAAGCGGAGGTGACGCCAGAACACAGTATTTACTGTCCGGATCTTATTTTAACCAGGATGGTATAGCTATTGGATCGGTTTTTAAAAGATATTCCGTACGGCTTAATTTGGACAATAAAACAACAGATTGGCTAAAGGTAGGAACCAGTCTTCAATTAGCTCATATCAATGAAGATCAAAA